>JAAXWP010000039.1 GCA_013334925.1 Chlorobiaceae bacterium | reverse complement strand
GTTCAGCGTCGCCAGATCTTTCAGGTAAGACTGATAAGCCTGGTCCCTGGAGGTACGCTCCTGGAACTTCGCTCTCAGAACCATGATATCATCTTTCGAAATATCATTCTCGGGCGTATAGTACGCTTTTGAGATCGTGGTCCATGGAAGGCTGCTCGAGTAGGTATCCTCACCGACCACATCTGAATCGATCATCGAAGGCAACACGATGTCCGGAATGACGCCGATATGCTGGGTGCTGCCTCCGGAAATCCTGTAGAACTTGGCGATGGTAAGTTTCAGCTGTCCAAGGTCGGGCTGCTTGACGAACATGCTGAACGGACGCTGTAGTTTGACGATCGTCTGAACGGTTCCCTTACCGAACGTACGCTCTCCGATAATCAGACCTCTTCCGTAATCCTGGATTGCCGCCGCGAAAATTTCCGAAGCCGAAGCACTGTAACGGTTCACAAGCACGGCCAGCGGGCCATCGTACTGCTCACGGCTGTCCTCGTCTCTGAGCACGCTCTTGCCTCCGATTGAGTTGCTCACCTGAACGACAGGACCGTCATGGATAAAGAGCCCCGTGACATTAACCGCCTCTTCAAGCGATCCACCACCGTTCTCCCGAAGATCGATGATGATACCCTCGACATTTTCACGCTTCAGCTCGCCAAGTATTCTGGACACATCTCTCGAAGTGCTGGCATAGTTCTTCTGATGCTGCTTCTCACCCTCGAAATCGAGATAGAACGAGGGAATGACGATCACGCCGATCTTGTGACCACCCTGAATGATCACCTTCTTCTGGGCAGCCTGCTCCTGCAGATCGACCTTGTCCCTGACCAGGCGGATGATCCGAGCCGGGCCTTTCCCTGCCTGACTGGCAGGAAGAATTTTCAGTCGCACCACGGTTCCCTTGTGGCCTCTGATGAGCTTGACCACGTCATTGATCCGCCATCCGATCACATCGACCATCTCTCCGGCACCACCCTGTCCAACACCGACGATCTTGTCACCTTTCTTCAGGAGATTGCTCTTGAAGGCAGGTCCGCCGGGGATGATCTCGTTGACCACCGTATACTCGTTCTCCATCTGAAGCTTGGCACCGATCCCCTCGAGTGAGCGGCTCATGTCGATCTGGAAATTCTCGAACTCGTCAGGAGAAAAATAGCTCGTATGCGGATCGAACGAGGTGGTCAATGCATACATGTAAGCAAGGAAAGCGTCCTCCGGTTTCTGGCGATCAAGAAGCTTGAGCCGGTTCGTGTAGCTTTTGGTCAGTGCGGACACGATGTTCTTGTTGCTCTCACCTGCATACTTCATGTTCAGATACTGGTACTTGAGCTCCTTGCGCCACAGATCGTACAACTGGGTCCTGTCCGCAGCCCAGGGTTTGTCCTTGCGCTCCAGGTCAAGTGTTTCAGGCGTGCCGAGGTTGAATTTCGTTGTCTGCAGCGACGAGATCATGAAATTCATCTTCTCGCGGGCACGCTGCAGAAAGAGGTTGTAGATCCTGAACCCGGCAGAGGGATTGCCTGCAACGAACTCGTCATCGATCCTGTTACCGACTTCACGGCGAAGCTGCTCAACCTCGGGGGCCATGAAGTAGGTTTTGTTGTTGTCGAGGTTTTCGAGAAAGCGATCGAACACCTGCTGTGACAGCGAATCATTTGCCGGTACCTTCCGGTAATGGTTCTGCAACAGATACTGGGCAATGTAACGTGAAGCCTCCTCTTCGGAAGTGGTAGGTTTCAGGGCTGACGCAGCTGAACGTGTAACCAGCGCATGGGCGCCGGTTCCGGACGAAAACAGCATGACGGCGAGCAGGAGCACGGAGCACAGGGGAAGACAGAGCTTCTTCATCATCGTGTATGGCGCGTATTAGGAATTCTGCAGAATGGAATGAGCAAGTAAGTATGTAAGTGTTTGCCAGAATCAAATATATTATATTCTCGCGCACACTTTCAGGCGAACACGTTTTTTTTGCAAGCCGCGTAAAAAAAATTCAATCCTCGTTTCTCAACAACTCAAACGGAGAGCCTTTTATGCAGAAGAATTTCACCAGTTACAAGGAGCTTGGACTGGTCAACAGCCGGGAGATGTTCGCTGGCGCCGTCAAGGGTGGTTACGCCATCCCTGCCTATAACTTCAACAACCTCGAACAGCTCCAGGCGATCATCATGGCCTGTGTCGAAACCTCGTCACCAGTCATTCTTCAGGTATCTAAGGGTGCACGAAGCTATGCAAACCAGACCCTGCTCCGACATCTGGCTGCCGGTGCCGTCGAATATGCTGCCGAACTCGGAAAAGCCGTGCCGATCGTTCTGCACCTCGACCATGGTGACAGTTTCGAGCTTTGCAAGGACTGCATCGAAACCGGATTCTCTTCGGTCATGATCGACGGTTCGCATCTCAGCTATGAAGAGAACGTCAAGCTCACCCGTCAGGTCGTCGAATACGCTCACCAGCATGATGTCACGGTCGAAGGTGAACTCGGCGTGCTTGCCGGCATCGAGGATGAAGTCCATGCAGCCCAGCACACCTACACCGAACCCGATCAGGTCGAGGACTTCGTGACGAAAACCGGCGTGGACAGCCTCGCCATTGCCATCGGCACCTCGCACGGTGCATTCAAGTTCAAGCCGGGCGAAGAGCACGAGATCAGGCTCGACATTCTTGCCGAGATCGAACGCCGCATTCCTGGCTTCCCGATCGTGCTGCACGGTGCATCTTCGGTGCCACAGGAGCTGGTACAGATGATCAACGCACATGGCGGCAAGCTCAAGGACGCTGTCGGTATCAGTGAAGATCAGCTTCGTGAAGCAGCCCGTTCGGCAGTCTGCAAGATCAATATCGATTCGGATGGCAGGCTTGCGATGACGGCTGCAGTCCGCAAGGTACTCGACGAAAAACCTGAAGAGTTCGATCCCAGGAAGTACCTCGGCCCGGCACGCGACTCGCTCAAACAGCTCTACATGCACAAAATCATGAACGTGCTCGGTTCGAACGGCAAGGCCTGACGAAATCAGCACCTCTGGTTACACCGCAAAAAGGCTGCCTCATACATCACCATGAGGCAGCCTTTTCTTTTTACCGGGTAGCTCATCCCCTCCCCCATACGGAACTGCTGTAACTTCTGGTCAGACAGCGACTGGTGAAAAATCAGAAGCAGCTCTTCAGGGTGACACCAGTGCCCTGTCGTGAACACTATCGATGATCACTCCTTTTGAAATGACCCCGGTTCTGTTCTCTTCGGTTCAACAGCGTTTCAGTTGCTGACAGAGAGATACTTCAGCGCCAGGTAACTCATGAACCCCACACCGGTCTCGAGCGTCGTTTCGTCGGGATCGAAGGTCGGCGAATGAAGATTGTTACCGGGAGCTGAATTTTCGACACCGGTTCCGATCTGCCAGAAGGAACCAGGACATTCTCGGAGGTAATAGGCAAAGTCCTCTGCGGTCATGAGCGGTTCGGATCTTTGTACATTCAGGTCTCCGAGAAACTCCTTGCCTGCATCCCAGGCAAAGTCGGTCATGTCCGGATCGTTGAAAAGGACCGGATAACCGGTTCGGATCTCCACTTCCGCCTGAACGTCGAAGGCATCGGCGACCTGTTTGACCGTACGTTCGAGTCGCTCGTGCAATCGTGAGCGAAGCTCCTCGTTCATGGTCCGCATCGTTCCGGACATGCTCACTTTGCCTGGAATGACATTGGTGGCATGACCTCCGTTGATCGAGCAGATCGAAAGGACTGCCGACTCGTGCGGTGGAGAGAGTCTGCTCACCAGATGCTGGAGCGCTGTGACAATATGTGCCGATGCAAGGATCGGATCACGAGTCCGGTGAGGGGCGGATGCATGTCCACCCTGTCCGTACACGGTGATATAGAGTTCGTCGGCCGCAGCCATAAAACTTCCCTTGCACAGTGCGATGCTTCCGGTTGGAACGGTCGGAAAACAGTGCTGGGCGAAAATCGCAGAGGGACGGTACGTTGTAAGCAGTCCTGCATCGATCAGCGGTTTCGCTCCTCCCGGAGCCTTCTCCTCAGCCGGCTGGAAGATGAGCAGCACATCTCCACGCAACACGTCCCGCATCCCAGCAAGCACTTTTGCCGCACCCATCAGCATGGCCGTATGCATATCGTGGCCACAGGCATGCATGCATCCGGAGGTCTCCGAACAGAAGCCATGGGCATTCTCCTCCTGCACCGGCAACGCATCGATATCGGCGCGCAACGCAACCATCCTGCGTTCAGCGGATGCTGACGCACCGGTTCCACGGATAATCGCCACAATACCTGTCTCAAGCAGTTGCGGTTCAGATTCGATGCCGATTCCTTCGAGATATTGTCTGATAAATGCCGTCGTGCGATGCTCCTGATACGAGAGCTCGGGATGACGATGGATCTCCCTGCGCAGGGTTACTACTTCGGGATAGATATCTTTTGCTGCCTGACGGACCCGGGCAGCAAGGGTACTGAATGGCTCAACCTGCATAAGCAATTTTATTGAAATATGTTACTATCACATATCCATATATCGGATAAATTCGAGCGCTTTTTCACGCATTTCATCGTACCCGACATCCGGAAACGGTGAGTGATAACTGATCAGATAACCGTACTTCTCCATGTTCCTGACCAGCCGGAAAAAATCATGCGTAACCACCCTGAACGAGAGGATCTGCCCTTCACCGGTCGCCCCGGAAGGCATCGATGAATAACTCCGCACCGAAGCGTCGTTCTTCTCCAGTGCGGCAATCATTTCCGAAAGCCTGACGCCTGGAGGCGGAACCTCTATTTCCAGAGTCGCTCCCCCCTCCCCGGTATGGAACCGCAGAGCCAGAACCTGGAAAATGGCTCGTTTCCTGACCACTCCGGCATATCGCATCTGATCGTCAAGAAGCGCAATGATCTCGGACTCGACAGCAGCAACTGCACTGATGTTGTCCAATAGCTGGGCTTCCATCGAAAAACCGGGAACGGGTTCGACCCTGACCGAACGTACAAGTGCCTTTGGCGATGGCCAACCTTTTCGTCCCTCGAGGAGCGCGGCAAGGGTGACCATTCCGGAATAGCGGTCGCCATCGAGCACCGGAGCGGCCGAAAACCCGCCATCGGCGAGTTTTCTTGCAGCCTCACCTGCTAAATCGTCAAGTGCGAATACCGGGTATCCGCGCTCGACCAGCGATGCAAAGGTCACCCCCATTCAGCAGCAGGGCTCGATCTTGTCAATACGCCGCTGATGACGACCGCCTTCAAATTCCGAGCCGAACCAGCTCTCGAGAATCTTCTCTGCTGTGGAGGTGTCATTGAAACGCGCCGAAAAGCAAAGCACATTGGCGTTGTTGTGCTGGCGGGCCAGTGCAGCGAATTCAGGGCTGCAAGCCAGCGCAGCACGAACGCCGTTGACCTTGTTGGCTGCTATGGACACACCGATGCCTGTGCCGCACATGAGAATACCCTGATCGAATCGACCCTCGGCCACAGCTCCGGCAACTTTGCGTGCATAATCGGGATAATCGACCGATTCATCAGAGTATGGGCCCATATCCTCAGCCTTGTGACCGTGACGTTCGAGCCATGCGAGTACATGCTTTTTCATTTCATAACCGGCGTGATCGCTTCCAACTGCAATGTTCATATTCCGTTGACTTTAGTTTTGGTTTGCCTTTTTCTTTTAGAAGATTGTCGCATGAACTGCTTCTGGCTGTCGAACGCCGGACGGCCATCGCGTATCTTGCGGTAAGTTCCATCTTGCAGCATCTGCCAGGACTTCCTGTTGTCTCTGAGCATCTGCTCGAGATCCGACCTGACCGAAGCGACCAGGCGCTGGTCTATGACCGGAAAAATGGTTTCGACCCGCTTGTCGAGATTGCGATGCATAAAGTCGGCGCTGCCCAGGAACAGCTCCGGATGGCCCCCGTTGTTGAAATAGTAGGCTCTGCTGTGTTCGAGGAACCGTCCGATGATGCTGATCACCCTGATATGTTCGCTGAAGCCTTTCACTCCTGGCTTCAGACAGCAGATTCCACGAATGATCAGGTCGATCTTCACCCCTTCGATCGATGCCTGGAAAAGCGCCCTTATGATCTCCTCGTCGACCAGGGCATTCATCTTGAGGATGATATGGCCGGTGCCCTCTCTGCGCTGCCATTCGATCTCCCGCTTTATCATCTCCATAATCCATTTGCGGGTGTTGATCGGTGAAACGATCAGCGAATGGTATCGTCGGTTTTTCGAATAGCCGGTCAGCGAATTGAACAGCTCGGAGACATCGTCGGAGAGCGAACGATCCGTCGTAAAGTAGCTGTAATCGGTATAGATCCTGGCGGTCACCGGGTTGTAGTTGCCTGTTCCGAGGTGCAGGTAGTGGCATAACCGGTCCTGCTCGCGACGGACGATCAGGGTCAGCTTTGCATGGGTCTTGAGGCCCGGAAGGCCATAGACCACATGAGCCCCGACATCTTCCAGGGCTCTTGCCCAGACGATATTGTTCTCCTCGTCGAATCGTGCCTTGAGTTCGACGAGGACGGCAACCTGTTTGCCCTGTTCGACGGCATACATCAATGCCTTGACAATCGGCGAATTGCTGCCGACCCGGTAAAGGGTCTGTTTGATGGAGAGCACTTCAGGATCGCGTGCAGCCTGCCAGATCAGCTCGACAACCGGATTGAACGAATCATACGGATGGTGCAGCAGGAGGTCTCCGGAACGAATTGCATCGAAAAGATTATCGCTGCGCCACTGCTCGAGCGCATTTGCAGGTACAAAGGGCTTGTCTTTGAGATCGGGACGATCGATTCTGAGCAGCTCGATGACGGAGCTCATCCCGAGCACTCCCCCGATTTCGTAGACGTTACGTTCGTAAACCCCCAGATTCTTGATGAGCAATTGCCTGATCGACAACGGCATGTCCGGCGTGATGTCCAGACGAACCACCTTGCCGTATCTCCGTGACCGAAGCCCCTGCTCGATGCTTTCAAGCAGATCCCCGGCTTCGTCCTCCTCGATCTCGATATCGGCGTCACGGATAATCCGGAAGGGATGGCACTGCAGGATTCGCATCTTCGGAAACAGCTGACAGAGATTGTGCTCGATCAGCTCCTCCATCCAGAGAAGCCGGATTTTGTCATCATCGAATTCCAGCCCCTTGACCTGATCAAGTCGAAGTATTCTGGGCAGGATGCCTGGCACCTTCACACGGGCGAACTTTATGGAGTGGGTCTCCTCATCCTCGAGTTCAATGGCGAGGTTCAGCGACAGATTGGACATGAACGGGAACGGATGGCCGGTATCGAACGCCAGCGGCGTCAGTACCGGAAAGATCTCCTCCCTGAAATAGTCACGCAACAATGCCTGCTGCGACTCGGACAGCATGGAACAGCTGACAAATCCTATCCCCTTGCGTTCGAGTTCAGGGCAGATATCCTGGAAAAAGCAGTCATTGCGCATCTGGAGATGCTCAAGCACCCGCTGGCGTATTCTCTCGAGCGTCTCCTGTGGCGTCAGTCCATCGATTGCCCGATCCATGACACCGACGGCGCACTGGTCATCCAGTCCGGCGACACGGATCATGAAAAACTCATCCAGATTTGAACTGAAAATCGAGACAAACTTCGCCCGTTCGAGGAGCGGATGAGCATGGCGCTCGATAGCCTCCTCGAGTACGCGCTGGTTGAAGTCGAGCCAGCTGAGCTCCCGGTTGACAAACAACGCGGGATCATTCGGGCCATGTTCAATGGGAGCCGGTGCCAATGCTTTGTCTGTTCCGTTCCTCATGACCTGGCGCTCATGCAATTGATTATGCCATTTTCAGTTACCACAATATCCAGAAACTGGTCCCATGGATCGGCAGGAACCTCGTCGACCATCTGAAACCCAAAACAGATACCGGCCTTGAATGGAGGGGTTGCCGATGAACGTAGAGACGCAAAAAACCGGTCATACCAGCCTTTGCCGTAACCGATACGGGCTCCTCGCCGATCGGCGCCGACAAGCGGCACGACCACCACATCGAAACGCGCTTCATCACAAACGACAAGGGGATCCGGTATGGGAGGTCCGATCTGCTTCGCTATGAAACAGTGACCTGAGGCATATCTTGCCGCGACCATTGTCCCATGCTCAATATAAGGCATGTACACCTCTTTCCGTTCCGAACAGAGCCATTCCAGGAACGGCAAAGTCGATACCTCGCGCTCGTTTTCCATGGAGACGTAACAGTGAACCCGCTCCGCATGGCGGATCTGGTCGAGCTCCTTAAGATGATCACAGATGGCCTCGCTCCTGGCAAGCCATTCAGTTCTGTCCATCGAACGCCTTCTGACGAGCAGTTCCTGACGGATCCTCTCCTTGTCGTTCACCTTCATAACCGGATATACTGCTGTTCCATCACGCCGGCCGGGCCAGCCTGACCCAGTTTAAGGACACTTTACCTACAAGATAATAAAACAACACAGGATACCGCACGATAACGCTATTTCGGAGTCTATTGAAAAGACTGGCATGAACAGTGCGGAAAAGCATCTGAAGTTTCGACTGGTTTCATCACTTTCTCATCTATTAACAACTCAGGATTCGTATATTTAACGATAATGCCTTTCGTTCCGGGATCATGTATTCAAGCCTTAAAACGATTGGCCAACGACTTTTTCGACAGTTCACTTCAATACAAAACATCACCTCTATGGCAAACGAAAACAATCCCGCAGGCGCCGTCAACGAATTGGTGGACGTGGTCGCCAAAGCTGCAAAGCAGCAGGCTGAAGTTCTGAACAACGCCATCAATTCCGCCGTATCGCTGATCGAGCCGCTCGGCAAGGCATGTGTATCGTTCCTCAGCAGCGTCATGGGCGCAGCAGCCCAGGTTTACCAGAGCATCGCAGACGCAATGGCACCGAAGCAGTAAGCGCTTTCCCGGGACCAGTTACCTCACCAGACGCCTTGCAGGTATGAGCCTGCAAGGTGTTTTTTTATTGGACATGTTTTTCCGGCCACCATACGACCATCAGGCGATCCTTCCGCTGAGCTGGACCCGAAGCTCTGAAATCCGTCCGGTCTACCGTGACATTCCTCTGCCATTTTCAAAACTGCGCTGGATAACACAGGCTGAAATCCCCCACGACTTTTCGGCAGCGATTCTCCATGAAGATCTTGCGCTGACCTACCCGGATGGGTATCTCTTCCGGGGATGTCCGCCGGAACTTGCCGGGTTTTTCTCGCAGGCTGATTGCCGGACTCTCAGGACAGGTTACGAGGCCGTTCTGAGCCTTGACGGATCGCATCTGGAAACCAGGCGGGTTCGCAATGCGCTCTCCAGAGGCCAACGGCACGGAAAAGTTGCTGAAGTCGTCATGAACGATCAGAACCGTGTTCGTCTGGCCAGTTTCCGGAACGAAACACGTCACGCCGGCAAGCCACAACTTCGTCACGTTTTCCGCGATAAACCTGACCATACCTGCAGATGTTTCGTTTTCAGCGACGATTCGGATAACTGGCTGGCAGCCATGACAATCTCCGTGAGAGGGCGAAAGGAGATGCATACCGAGCTGATGCTGAAGCATCGTCATGCTCCCGGCGATATCATGGAGTGTCTTGTTGCTGGAATATTCAGGATTCTGAAAAGCGAAGGAGCGGGTGAGCTGAGCCTGGGAGAAGCTCCGTTTCTGAATCTGGAACCGAACCGGCCTGATTGCCGGGATGAGCTTGAGTTGTTCATGATCCGACTCATGACACAATTCAGACACGCCTATGACCACGAGGGGCTGTTTCGTTTCAAAAACAAATTCGCCCCCTTATGGCGTCCGGTTATGGTCTGCAGCAGTGAGGCGCCCTCACCGCTCATGCTGGCCAGCCTGGCGATGGCGATGGGTTACACCGACCTGCTCGTCCATGAATCGATCGACATGCTCAGGCAACTGATCGTTACCGACCGAGAGTACCGATCAGAATGAACTCCTGTTTTCAGACCTGAAAATATCGAGCAATTTGGCGAGCGCAGCGGCATACCCCTCCTTATCCCGCTCCCATCCTGAAAAATCCGGGATAGGATGTCGTCGCACATCCATGGCCAGATCACAGCCGGTATTACCATCAAGACATCTCCACTGCTCCAGTCCTGAAGGTTTCACGATGCTTACCGGTAAGAGAATACTCCGCTCCTCCCGCTCCTCACGTTGCCGGGTTTCGACAATGAACGCCTTGAGCCAGTCGCTTTTCAGGCTTGCGTCGGAAAGAATCATGAGCAGTTTTTCATGGTATCTGACCAGCGCTTCTGCCATCTGAAGGCGTCGGGCCTGCTTTTTGCCATTCTCCCTGATAAACCAGCAACGGACCCCTGCTGTTTGCAGATCATCGTGAAGTCGTTCGGCAAACCCGCGGTCTTTCGCACTGAACGCGATAAAGCAGGAGTAGTGATCTCTGAACTTACCGGCAAGCGAGCTGACAAACTCGATAAAAGTATCGGGCATGCCACATCCGGTCAGAAATGTTTCCGGGATCTTGCCACGTGACTTGTAGACTGTACTGACGCTGATTTCCGAAGGCCCTGTGAACTTCACCGTTTCAGCACCCTTGATATTGCTCAGATCCACATTGATGAAATTGGCGTAACCGATTTCGGTACCGGCCAGGCTTGCCATGCTGAGATCAGCGCCATCGAGTTTCACTCCGTCGAGTTTCGCCTCGTTGAGAATGGCATCGCAGAGATTCGCGCCGGTAAGATCGGCGCCGCTCAGAATAGCACCGCTGAGCTCTGCACCACTCAGATTTGCCATGCTGAGGTCCGCACCGCTGAGATTGGCACCGTTGAGTTTCGTCCACTTGAGTTTCGCATCCCTGAGGTCCGCCTCTTCAAGATCGGCATTGTTCATCTCGGCCATGCTCAGATCGGTATCGCTCAGATTGGCGTCATGGAGATCGGCTTCGTGAAGGTCGGCGTCACGCAGATCGGCGTCGCTGAGATCGGCCATACTCAGGTCGGTATCACTCAGATTGGCGCCAATGAGATCAGCCCAGGAAAGCTTTGCCTCTCTGAGATCCGCATCCTCCAGATGAGCCATGCTGAGCCCGGCGCCGCTCAGATCCGCACCATTGAGGCTTGCGTCCCTGAGGTCGGATTCGCTCAGGTTCGCGCCGTTCAGGCGGGCTTCGTTGAGATTCGCGCCTTTGAGTATGGCGCCATTCAGATTGCCATCCTTCAGATCCACTTCACTGAGATCGGCACCACTGAGATCAGCGGCATCGAGTTCAACGCCGCATAACTTTGCATGATGAAGATTGGCGCCGCTCAGGTTTGCCCGTGACAGGATCACCCCGAACAGCCTGGCCTCATGCAGATCTGCCCCGCCGAGATCGGCACCGCTCAGATTGGCACCATTGAGCTTGGCGCCACTCAGGTCCGCTCCTGTGAGGTCGGCATCCCTGAGATCCACCTTGGTCAGCTCCACCGGAATGTCGGGATGAGCTTTTCTTGCCGCATTCCATTTCGGAACCGACTGACGAAGCATATCCAGTTTCATCATGACCCCATCCTCTGCATCTACATGAAAAGTTGCAATAACTATACCTGAACCTTATGCATTGTCTAACTCTGAGGGAGTATACATGGTCAATCGATTTTCTGGCATATTGGTTCCTTCCACCACCCGATCAGTCTCCATAAAACCCTGTAAAGAGATTTGTTGCGCATCTTCAGTCTGAAGATTAGATTTACTCAGTCAGTACCGTCAACATCCCTTCCATCCAGCGCATGACACGTCAGTTCATCAGCCGTACCGATATCGATCCGGGATCGATCTTCTGCGTCGGCAAAAACTACCCGGAACATGCACGGGAGATGCTGACCTGGGAATCCGGTACCCCGAATCATGAGGATATTCGCCCCGAAGAGGAACCGATCATTTTCATGAAACCTGGAAGCGCTCTCGGCCGGCGTGACCGGACCTCGATTCCGGCACTCGATGGCCGCCCCATGAGCGAAAACCTGCATTATGAGGTAGAGCTGGTTCTGCTCATCGGCCGTGACGCCGATAGCGTCGGCATTGACGAAGCCTCATCCTGCATTGCCGGATACGGAGTCGGTCTCGACATGACCCTGCGGGATGTTCAGCTCGAAGCAAAAAAAAGTGGCAACCCCTGGCTCAAAAGCAAAGGGTTCCGCAACAGCGCCCTGGTTTCGGACTTCGTCACTCCCGAAACCGCAGGTCCCTGGGAAGAGCTGTCAATCTCACTGAGACGTAATGGGCACCTGGTACAGCACTCGCCTGTCTCCAGAATGACTTTTTCACCAGTATACCTGGTTCATTACCTCTCAACCATTTATGGAGTTCGCAAGGGAGACCTCGTGTTTACCGGGACGCCGTCTGGTGTAGGCAAGACTGAAGCATCAGACCGGCTCGATGCCGTCCTCGAATCCGGCATCGGAAAGGAGCATGCGCCTGCCACACTCGTCACCCTCGAAGCAACCGTCATCTGAACCATTCATATCAACACCATGGGTACCATTTTCCAGAACGCCAGGCTTGTCAACCCTGCTGAAAACCTCGACACCAGAGGGTCGATGAGGATTGACGACAACGGCATCATCGAGCAGATTTCGACCAGCGGCAACATCGGAGGAGGCGATGGAGACCGGATCATCGATCTCGAAGGGAAAGTGCTCGCTCCGGGCCTTTTCGATATGCACTGCCATTTCAGGGAACCCGGACAGGAGTACAAGGAGACCCTCGAAACCGGTTCTGCTGCCGCTGCAGCTGGAGGCTTCACCGGAGTCGCCCTCATGCCGAACACCAGACCGGTCATCGACAGCCCTCTCGGAGTAGCCTATATTCGCCATCACAGCGCAGAACTTCCTGTCGATCTCGAGGTTATCGGTGCGATGACCGTCGAAAGCAAAGGGGAAACCCTGGCTCCGTTCGGGAAATACTGCTCCTATGGAGTGAAAGCTGTCTCGGATGACGGAACGGCGATCCAGAACACGCAGATCATGCGCCTTGCCATCGAATACGCGTCGAATTTTGACATTCTTGTCATCCAGCATGCCGAGGACAAATACCTCAGCGCAGGAGGTATCATGAACGAAGGGGTCATCTCGACGACCCTCGGCTTCAAAGGTATTCCGGAGATAGCGGAATCCATCATGATCTCGCGTGATCTGCAGTTGCTGGCATGGCTGAAAAAGCACAAGCTTGGCGGATCGATGCACGAACCACGTTACCATGTGGCACACATCAGCACCGCAGAGTCGGTTGATCTGGTCCGGAGAGCCAAGGCCGCAGGCCTCAAAGTCACCTGCGAGATCACTCCCCACCACTTCTCCCTTTGCGACGAGGATCTCGGAAAAGCCACCGACAAAGGCAACTTCATCATGAAGCCGCCGCTCCCCTCCAGAGAGAACCTTGACGGACTTATCGAAGGGCTGAGGGATGGCACGATCGATGCGATCGCCACCGACCATGCGCCGCACGCCAAACACGAGAAAGAGTGCCCTGCTGATCAGGCATCATTTGGCATCATTGGCCTGGAAACCTCGTTGGGACTGACGATCACCGAACTGGTCGACAGGAACGTGATCTCTCTGACGCGGGCCATCGAACTGCTCTCAACCAATCCCCGACGGATTCTCGGCCTTGAGACCATCCTGTTCAGACCCGGCTGTAAAGCGAACCTGTGCATTATCGACACGGAGCGAGTCTGGACCGTCAGTGACGAGTCGTTCCGTTCAAAATCGAGAAACACACCCTTCATGGGCCGTACCCTGAAGGGGAAAGCCGTCGGCATTTTCCACAAGGGGGCTTATATCGGAGAATAATCCGGCAAATATTGGAAAACTCAAGGGAAGAGATATTGGTTCTTTTCCCTTTTTTTATTACTTTCGATATCTTTAAGAGCGAACTATCTGAAGGCGTAACGATTTCCCGATCCCGGCTGTTGGCGATAGCTTAAAAGTCTGCAGGAGCGAGTCAATCGTGATGCCAAAGCATCAACATCAAGCATTTCCGATACACACATGGCCAAGAAACAAACGTTCGGTGACAAGGCAAAAAAAGGCACGGCTGATTTCAAGGTTGCCAAGCTGGTCTATTCGGTGAAATCCGAGAAAACCAATGCCTGGAAGTTCGTCGAGAAGAATGTCCGCATTCCCAACGGTGAAAACGATATCGATGTCCTGAAGAAAGCCATCGCAGGCCAGGGCAACTAAATCACGCCGGGCGGTACTCCCTGCTGCCCAATTTCGATCAGCACACAAGCATGACCGACCAAAACTCTCATTCCCGGGAACAAAACGCCCGGGAATGGTTTGAAGACTGGTTTAACCACCCACTTTATCTTCAGGTATACAGCCATCGCGATTCCGAAGAAGCGAACCGCTGTGTCGATACCATTCTGCGTGAAACCGGCCTGGACAATACCTCAGCACAGCTCTCGGTTCTCGACATCGCCTGTGGTGCGGGACGACACGCTTTCGCCTTTGCACGCAAAGGCATGCAGGTGACCGCAAACGATCTCTCCCGTTTTCTTCTGGATACGGCCTCCGAGCAGGCCTGCACGGAAGGATTGTGCATCGATTTCAACCGATGCGACATGCGTACCTTGCGTCTGGGAAAACAATTTGATCTTGTTGTTCAGCTTTTCTCGAGCTTTGGCTACTTCGAGACCGACGATGAAGACCGTATGGTGGTCAGAAATGTCACGAACATGCTCAGCCGCAACGGCTGGTACGTTCTTGACCTCATCAATCCCGCGTGGCTCCGCCAGCACTTCGTGCCGCGCAGCGAAAAGCATGTCGGGGAACTCTCCATCACCGAAGAGCGCCAGCTTTCGGATGACAAAGTGGTCAAAAACATCACGATCCACGATACTGAACATCACGAGCTGACATTCAGCGAATCGGTACGGTTATTTTCCTGTGAAGAGATCACCTCCCTGCTCGAAAGCGAAGGCCTGGTGATCAAGAGACTGGCGGGTGACTACCATGGCAACGAATACCGCCCCGACGTTTCGCCGAGAATGCTGATCTTTGCCCGAAAGCTCGCCTGAAGCGCGTCTCGGGCCGAAACCATTCAGATCAGCCACATCCCCTGCTCAGTCAAGCATATTGCGATCCCGATACCACTCGAAGGTCCGGCGAATGCTCTGCTCATAAGGCTCATAACGCATACCCAGCTCACGCTTCGCCTTGGCTGAGTCGAAATAGAGAAACTCGGAAGCAACGGCGAACATCGACATGTTGAACAGCTTGGAGATCTTGTTGCGATTCTTGCTGAAATTGAGCAGGTAACTGATGATATGCGCAGCCCATAGCGGTAACGGCAATGAGCTCTGGTGAACTCCGGTGATCTTCATGATCGTCTGGGACAGTTCCCTGAACGAAACGTTGTCACCGCCAATGATGTAACGCTCACCGGTACGACCTTTCTGCATGGCCGCAATGGTTGCATCAACCACAATTTCGACATCGATAATACAGACGCCGCCAAGCGGATAGAACGGCATCTTCCGGTTGTAGACATCCTTGATGATGCGACCGGCATTGAAATTCACATCCCCCGCACCAAAAACGAACGCAGGCACAACAATGACACAGTCGAGCCCCTTGCTGACCTCTTCGGCGACAATCTTCTCGGCAACATGCTTTGTCCTGGCATATTCCAGATTGAGTCGATCGAAATTCCACGGGCTGCTCTCATCGAGCGGTTTGCGAGCAGAGCCAATACCTACCGCCGTAATGGAGCTGACATGCACGACGCGCTTCACTCCGGCTTTCCGGGATTCAACAAGGACGTTCCTGGCC
The DNA here is from genome assembly GCA_013334925.1 of Chlorobiaceae bacterium. Classification (GTDB taxonomy): domain Bacteria; phylum Bacteroidota; class Chlorobiia; order Chlorobiales; family Chlorobiaceae; genus Chlorobaculum. The sequence goes on along the minus strand of JAAXWP010000039.1, from coordinate 10,865 downwards.
CCCTGAACATTGATCTTATCGAGCATGGGATTGACCCTGTTTCCCATGTAGGTAAGTCCAGCACTGTGATAGACCTCATCGACCCCGGTGAAAAGCCCTTCAAGACTCTCGGCACTGGTGACATCACCATAGACAAGGGTGATGCGGTCGAGGCACTCTTCAAGTGAAGTGAGATCCGACGTCCTGCGAACAAGCACACGAACCTCGTTTTCTCCTGTCGCCAGCCTGTTCACCAGACGCGAACCGATGAATCCGGTTCCACCTGTAACCAATATTTTTTTTGCCACTACGTATGCCAGGGGATGAACTTGAAATAATTAATTACCTGCCTCACTCCGAAACCTTGATCTTACCGGAAAGTATATCCGAACGAATCTGCTCGACACGCTCATGAGTGGCATCGCCGACCAGGGAAGCATTCCGGTCGTTGTAGACGTAATCGGTAAAACGTCCATCCAGACCGAAAACCCGCTGTTTTCCGCCCTGGAACTTGTCGTGCATGCCATCCTCAACCGTTGCGAGCACAGCCTTGTCAACAGACTTGGTCATGCTGGTGAGCACACGTCCCGGTGCGAGATACTCCTGATCCATATCGGTGCAGATCACGTACTTCCCCGTCTCTCGGGCAGCTTCGATGACGCCGAGTCCGCTGGCTCCTGCCGCCTGATAGATAATGTCAGCACCGCGACTGAATTGTCCAAGCGCAAGCTCCTTGCCTTTGGCCGGATCGTTGAACGCACTGCCGGTCATGCCGACAAAGCCTGAAACGACCCTGATATCTGGTTTCACGAACTTCGCCCCCTCAGTGTAACCCGACTCGAACTTTCTGATGATGTTCGAATCCATACCACCGATGAAGCCGATCGTACCGGTTTTCGAAGTCAGTGCAGCAATGGCACCGGCAAGGAAAGATCCCTTCTTCTCTTCGAACACTATACCGGAAAGGTTGGTGGGGATTTCGGCGCCTGGCTGGGGATTATAGTCGATACAGACGAATTTCTTGTCCGGAAACTCCCTGGCGATAGCGGTGATATCGTCCGTAAACAGCAGACCGACACCAACGATCATTTTAACGTCGGGATCGGCAGCCATCTGCCTCAGTGCCGCTTCGCGATCAGCACCTTCACCCTGTGGCTCGATATAGTCGAACTCTATGCCCAGTTTTTTCTTCGCGAGTTCAAGACCATTGTATGCGGCATCGTTGAACGATTTGTCACCTCGTCCACCGACATCGAACACGAGACCGACTTTGTATGCGCCTGAAGCACCGCTTTTGGATGGTTTCCCTGAACAGCCCGCAAGCAGTGTCGAGAAAAGCAGCATGAAGGTCGCTGCCCTCATGACAGCCGAGGAGAGAGCTCTTTGGATCATGACAGCACGTCTGGTTGATTCACGGAACGAAGTACGGAAGCTAACAAAAAGCCGGCTCTTTTTTAAGTGAATATCCGAGAAAAGGTTTAAAGATCGGCAACCGGAAGAGGCTTTCATCCCGCAGAATTCTGCACAAGCCCGTCAACATTTACTATATTTTATGTTCAGGGGAACCGGAGATGTCGTACTGCTGCCAACCCATCCTCATTAGCCATGCCGCTCATTACCAGCGCACAGCGACGAAATCAACTTCTTAAAGCGGCACTTTTCTTCCCTGCCCTCACCCTGTCACTGCTTACCCTATCCGGTCTTGTTGCCATATGGCTAAATCGGGACATCTTTCTTCCCGGACGGGACCTCGCTGAAATCCGAAAATCGGGCAAGCTGCAAGTGCTGTTATCCTACGACCCGATCAACTACTTCATTTACAAGGGCACACCTATGGGATACAGCTATGAGCTTGCACAACGGTTCGCAGACGAACTTGGCGTCAGGCTCGAGGTGGTCCCCGTCAGGAATCTGAACCACCAGATTCCGATGCTCAGGAATGGAGAGGGGGACCTGATAGCCCACCCGATGACGGTCATCGAATCCCGGACTGACGACGTCAGTTTTTCGACTCCTCTGGACTCCACACGGCAAGTGCTCATCCAGAGAACCCGGGACTCTTCAGCGACAGGACATCGTATGGTCAGAACACTGGAAGAGCTGGACAGAAAAACCGTCTATGTGCGTGAAAAATCGGCTTACTTCAATAATCTCATGGAGATCCGGCAAAGATCTGACATCGCGCTGAACATCGTTCCGGTCCATGGATCGTTAACGACCGGCGAGCTAATCAGTCGAGTCAATAGCGGCAAGATCGATTTCACGGTAGCCGACAGCAATATCGCCGTACCGCACAAGGCACTCTATCCGGCCCTCGACATCTCGACCGTGATCAGCCGCCGACAGCCCCTCGCATGGGCTGTCCGGAAGAACGCTCCGCAGCTTCGATCTGCTCTCGACCACTGGCTGGCAGCAGAACAGCGAACCGGTTACCTGCAGATGTTGCGAAACAAATACTATAACCAGCAGTACCGGGTAGCGAAACACGCTTTCAGCGCGTTCTATTCAGAAGATTCGGGAAGCATATCGTCATATGACAACCTGGTAAAAACAGGCGCGGGGACGATCGGGTGGGATTGGCGGTTGCTCTCGTCGCTGATCTACGAGGAGTCACAATTCGATCCGAAGGTGGTTTCATGGGCAGGAGCCGTGGGACTGATGCAGGTCATGCCCTCAACTGCTGCAATCAGCAAAATCAGCAGGCTTTCCGACCCGGAACTGAACATCAGGGCCGGTACCGCCTACCTCGGCACGCTCGAAAAAGAGTGGCGGGAGATCGGTGATCCCGCGACAAGGATAAAATTCATTCTGGCTTCTTACAATGCAGGCCCCGGTCATGTAAGGGATGCGCAGAAACTGGCCCTCAAATACGGAGCGAATCCAGCACTCTGGGAAGACAATGTAGAACGTTATCTGACGCTGAAATCCGAACCCCGTTATTACAACGACGCCGTTGCAGAGCTGGGTTACTGCAACGGCGCGATTCCTGTCAGATACACCCGGAACATTCTCAGCCGGTATCAGCTCTATATGCAGGTCATCCCGAAGTGACCAGAAACAAAGGGGTTCAGAGAAGCTTCACGTCAGCAAAACAACCCGGGCGATTTCCTCAACCGCGGCTCCTGAGATGCAGAATTTCGCTTTCCCTCTCCGAAAAAAGATTCCTCAGGCGCTTGAGCTGAAAAACCGCGCCCTGCTCATCGCCCTGGCGGGCCATATCTGCGATCGTATCGATCAATCCGGATATACGCTGATTCATCTCTACCGGCGCAGTGCCATTGTCTCCCGTAAGCAACCGGGTCTCACCTGCCAGCTTGAGAAGTTTTGGACGAAGCTGAGGCATTCCGCAACCGCGTGCGATCCCCTCAAGCCGGTCTGCCCAGACAATATTGGCGCTCTGGACCGGCCCTTTGGCAGCAGCATTTCCACTGTTCATTGCCCTGAGCACAATGAACATCGCCACGAAACCGGCAACGGTGACGATATCGAGCGCCATTGACGCCTTTGCATATCCGCCGATCGCGACAACAACACCTGAAAATGCAACCAGAACGAGTACGCCCGAAACGATAGATGCAACACCAGGCCTGGAAGGGATATCCTGCGCCTTTGCCGAGGCGTTCGTCAACATGGGACTGTAGATGAGAACCCCAACGGAACAGGCCGCAATCAGAACCGCCGCGAGCAATGTACCTTCAGCAAGCATCCGCTCAGGATAAAGCACAAAAAATACACCGAAAACCGCCAGGGTTACGGTCACCGGCAACAACATCCACCAGATCGATTTGTTCATACCTCTTTTCTTGTTAGCGTGACAATAATTGCTTGTTCCGGATACCTGAACCGAAGTCAGGATGAAACTCGGCGACGGCCGTTGACATCTCAAACGGACTCTACGCGACGCAAAAAGGCAATGCATCCCTGATAAGCGCTACAGACCAGGCAGGCATTTTTCCGGAAATATGCAACAAGATAAGAAAATAAGAGGTTTTGTCGAGTCCTGTGATCCATGGTTCCATCAGCTTGCCCGAAACCTGAACGGAAAACCTGGATGGAAAAACTTCCTCCGGCCGGATTGATATGATTCATCAGCAGTTCACGGTCTCAGAGAACCGTCGCATGCCTGCCATGTACCCATACACCGGACATCGTCATTGCCTGCAAAGCATCCGTTATTACTCCGGCGACTAAAGGACGCAAAAGCGTTCCCTGCCCAGTCTGTCATCCTGAATGAAGTGAAGGGACCATCTTCAATCTCCACAATATCTTATGGAGGAGGCTGTATCATAAGGCAGTTTCATTTCTGGGAACGCAGAGTCCCAGCTCGGCAGCGTTATCTCATCGAAAAAGCATCCAATCACAACTAACTCAGCTGTATTTATGCCATTAAAGCGGCACGTTGAAAAAAATCAAATACAACCCACCGAGGCTGTCTCAAAAGCGCCAACAGAGCCGCTTACTGACACCAGTTCGTTCATTTTTTTGTCATTCTGAGTCCGACACAGTCGGGTGAAGAATCCATCAGCATCTCGTAAGGCTTTATATATCTATCGCTTATGAAGTGCTCCTAAATATTCTGGATCCTTCACTTCATTCAGGATGACATTCAGGAACAAACGCAAAATACATAGGTAAATACCTTCTGAGACAGCCTCATGACAACCAATAACAAACCGGATTGACACTTTAAATTGCCGGATCAATAACCGGCTGTTCGAAGGGTGAGTGAGCCGGTACATGTCTTTCCTCATGAAGAAGAAGACTCACTATCAGAATTTCAGACTGATATCGGCATCAGGAAAGGCCCCCTTGAGCGCCTGAATCAGCAGATCCTCTTCCAGAGGGCCGAACTGCTCCACACTGACAGGGAAACCTGAACATCCGCTCGTCAGCACCGGATCATATCCGGCCAAGCCGTTCGATCGAAGGAGGTCGACATGCCAGCCTTCAATGCCCTCATCATCATCCCACCAAATGACAATCTTTTCCTGTGACATGCGCACGACCTCCCGTTCTCTGTTTTTCTTCCAACGAACGATAAAGGAGCTACAATTCACATGCCAACACATGCAGCCGGCTAACCCCGCACCTTTCAGCGGGCGCAAAGAACGGAGCGTATTGCAACGTGCAATACGCTTGAGCAACTCGAAATGCAAATCTCAAGGTCGAACCTTCATGAATCTGAAAACAGGGCCCCATCGGAAAACACGAGCTTGTCCATCTTCATGAACGCTGTCAGGATGAGGTAAAGGGTGATCAATCTCTACTACCCTACGATCGGTTGCGGATGATGACTGAGAAAACGCCAGGGCCCCTGCAGCGGTAACGCGACAACATTCCAGGTCGAAGAGAGATCAAAATCCAGTCCCCCATCCTCCGATCTCAGGCGATACAGGCAGTAGCCTTCGCCAAGAAGGTCGTTAACCTCGGACAGTTTGAAATATCTCCGGGTTACCATGTTGTATTCGAAAACAATCAGAGGATGGTGGGTGGCAATAAGCTTCAGGCCCCCACGCAAAGCATTCAGTTCGCCCCCCTCAATATCGATGAGCATGATCAGTGCAGTTCCCTGCTCTATGCTGAGCGTATCGTCCAGGGTACAGACCTCCACCTCCGCTCCATCATGCTTATCCCTGATATCACGTAAACCTGCGCCTGACGGGGCCTTGTCGTTCATGTCAAACACCGAAAATCCGGCTGAGGCGCCAACCGCTTTCCTGATCACCGTCATCTTGCCGTCAGGAACCAATTCTGCCGAAGCCCGCAAAGCCTCTACCGTAGCTGCGTGGGGTTCATACGCTATTACCGAGGCAACACAAGGCTCATAGGCCATTGGAATGGCAAATTCACCGACATTTGCCCCTACATCGATGAACGCGACCCGCCTGCCGTTCGGAACCGCGCGCAATAAACGTTTGAAAAATTTGTGCGTTTCCGGTTCATTCGGAATTCCTGCAGGAAGCAGACAGTAACTTCTCGCTGCTTCAGGCAGAAAACAGAAAGGAGCACCACTGAACCTGAAATTGAACGGCTCGGCGACCTTGCTCGCCAACCAGCCGATACCATAGGTTTTCAATCCGAATATCCTGTGCATGAGCCAGGAAACGTGCAACCAGGAAAGATAAGCGCTGATGGGAAGTTTCATCGTTCCGTGAAGTTACCCTGATATTCGAGTTTCTTGTCCTGCCCGTTGGCAAGTGATTTTTGTACTGAGGTGCAATGAACGGATAAAGACACGCCACATCGATCCTGGGCCCGGCAAATGCGCCCGCTATGGAGAGTTGACGTACATGACTTTCGTAAACTCACTGTACAGGAAACAAGGACAGACAACGGGTACCGAATGGGGATGAAACTGCAAGGGGTAAACAACGAGGGGCTGATATGAACTGAAAGATGAATATCTGAAGTATTCCCTCAACATATCAGACAAAAGTTACGAAAATTATACATGAACACAGCATACCTGCTGACAGTTAAAATAAATCTGCCAAAAATATCTCACAGGGAAGCAATGGGTTCTGCTATGGACGAACAGCTGTCAATCCCGCTTCACACAGAAAGTTGATACCGCGGGACTGGAAAGAGACCGTTGAATTGGTGATTTCGCCGTCAAGATGCTACATTGTGCCTGCATTATTTTCATCACCTGACTCACATCATGCAGTTTACCTCCCTCAATCTCATCGATCCCATCATCAAGGCTCTCGAAGAAGAAGGTTACACAAAACCAACCCCAGTCCAGGCAGAATCCATACCAATCGTGCTCGCAGGCAACGACCTCCTTGCCTGTGCCCAGACCGGAACCGGCAAGACCGCAGCTTTCGCCATACCGGTTCTCCAACGTTTACACGAAAGCCATGTCCATGGTGTAAAACGCCGGATTCGGGCACTCGTTCTTACCCCGACGCGCGAACTCGCTATCCAGATCGCTGAAAGCTTCGATGCCTATGGACGACATACCGGTATCACCAACACCGTCATCTTCGGTGGAGTCAACCAGAACCCGCAGGCCGCTCGTCTTCTGCGAGGTGTCGATGTGCTCGTAGCAACACCGGGACGCCTTCTCGACCTCATGAATCAGGGACATCTGCATCTGAGAGACATTGAATATTTCGTGCTTGACGAAGCCGACCGGATGCTCGACATGGGCTTCATGCACGATGTCAGGAAAGTTCTCGCAGCACTGCCGAAAAAAAGACAGTCACTCTTTTTCTCGGCAACCATGCCGCCGGAAATCGTAAAACTTGCGGGTTCGATACTTCATCAACCCAGAAAGGTGACCGTTACTCCGGTGTCCTCGACAGCGGAGATCATCGATCAGCAAGTACTCTTTGTCGATCGTGAGAACAAGAACAATCTCCTGGTACACCTCTTGCAGGACAGAAAGATCAGCTCTGTGCTGGTCTTTACCAGAACAAAATATGGGGCTGACAAGGTAGCCCGGTTCCTCCAGAGGCACTCGATCAAGGCTGAGGCGATCCATGGAAACAAATCACAGAACGCCCGTCAGCGAGCACTGAACAATTTCAAGTCAAGGGAAACCCGAGTGCTGGTCGCAACGGACATCGCCGCCAGAGGTATCGATGTGGACGAACTTGAATTTGTCATCAACGTCGATATCCCTAACGTACCGGAAACCTATGTCCACCGCATTGGCCGCACCGGACGGGCCGGTTCGGATGGCACGGCTTACTCGTTCTGCAATGCCGAAGAGAAAGCTTTTCTCCGGGACATCGAAAAACTGATCGGCAAAACGATTCCTGTTGTCGAAGACCATCCGTTCCCCATGCTGCAACAGATACCGGAAAACCTTGCCAGAAATCCGGTCGAAGAGAAAAACAGGATCGGGCACCCTGGTCCGAAACAACAGGCCGACAGCAAAAAACGATGGAACAGAAAACCGGCTGGAAGAAAGTGAAAACAAAAAAAAGCCCGGATGGAGCGAACACCATCCGGGCTGAAGCTGAAACTGCCATCGGGCTCGTCAGCCAACCTCTTTTCCTGCCATGACAAGGGTTGGCGGCATACCAAGGTGCCGGCCGGCCAACAGCACATTCCAGTACAGGGGCTCGAAGCCGAGCTTGCCGTACCAGTTCATTTTTGTTGGTTTCAGGAGTGAGAAAGGCCCCATATGCGGCAGCGGGAACTGCCCTGGCAGCGGCTCGATCTTGTAGTTGAAGTCGATGAGCGATGACTTGCCCTTCTCATAGACAATGAAGCAGGTCGAATGGCCATCGAAAATCTCTTCCGGTTTGACACCATGAATTTCCGCCATGATGTTGAACACCACGACATCCGCCTCATAATGTGCCACTGAACCGGCTTTTGAGGTCGGAACATTGGTCGCATCGCCAATGACATATACCCGTTCATGCTTGAGTGCCTGCAAGGTGTTGTGATGGGTCGGTACAAAACCGATACCGTCGTCGAGCCCGCACTGACTGATAACGCTGTCACCCTGGGTCGTCGGAATTATGACCAGCGTGTCATAGGATACCTTGTCACCCTTCATGGATTCGATATATCGCTCTTTCCCATTGACTTCACTCAATTCAAACTGAGTGGTGATCTTGATGTTTTTCTCCTTGGCAGCCTCAGTGAAAATGGCAGTAGCTTTAGGCTTGGTAAACGCTCCCGGCAGAGGGGTAACCAGTTCAATTTCCGATTTATGCCGTATCCCCTTCTTTTTGAGATACCAATCGGCCAGGAACACGAATTCGATCGGAGCAACCGGACATTTGAACGGTACGGCGGCAATATTCATGACGATCTTGCCACCTTTGAACTCATCCAGGCGTTTCTTGAGCTGCACAGCGGCATCGACATAGTAGAATGAAAACGCATTTTTGTTCCACGCATCCATAAGACCATCGTCTTCTTCGGGCATAATCCGGCATCCGGTCGCAATAACGAGAAAGTCATAATCAAAACTGTGGTTCCTGGTTCTGACATTCCGCTTTTCGGTATCGATGTGTGTAATCTCATCGATTACAAAATTGACACCCGGAAGGATGTATTTTTTCCTCGATTTAACGAGTGTATTCGCATTCTGGATACCAAATGGAACGAAAAGTAACCCTGGTTGATAGACATGCTTGTCGTCACGATCGATCACCGTGATTTCCCAGTCATCCGACAGATGACGTCTGAGATTGTTCGAAACGATCGTTCCGCCGGTACCGGCGCCCAATACGACTATCTTTTTTGACATAAGCCAGCCTCCAGTGCTGTAACTGTTTATCGTTTTCAAATGGTAACGGATCAAAATCAGAAACTGACGAGGGGCGATGCGAGTATAAACCCGTGCTGTGAGACATGCTGTACCAGCTTTTCAAACATCACCAGCGAAGGAGCGTATGAACAGGACATCGATGGTCAACAGCAAAAGCAACAACTATATAACCATATCGTTTATCAGTTACCTGAATATATCGAACCGCACCGATAATAACAAGTGTTAACCAGGAGAAAGCGGGTTATGACCGGGGAAAAACAGATGAAGCACAAGTCTGCTCGTGGTGACAGGAGCTTTTCGCAAAGGATGACAAGAGCTTTTCGGCGAACAGGCATGTTCCGCTCTCACCAGCGGAACATGCCTGCCGGATGGGTGCAGAAGGTCACTCTCCGACTACGAACCGCTTTTGTCTCATGCAGTTACCGAACGCAATGTCAGGAGTTATGCATTTGAACTTTCTGTGTGCGTATTCGGTGTAGTGGTTCAGACCCGTCAAGGGTCGATTGGATGCGGTGAACTGCTTGGCGGCATCCAGAATGGCATACTTGTTAAATGGAATGTGAATGGCCTTTGCTGTTCCACCGTTGATTCTCTGGCGAAGTGCGTCCGGCCAGTACGCTTCAAGTTCAGCCGGCTCAGCTATTGCCTTGTAATCGATATAAACAAGGATCAGTGGAAGATGAAACGTGTCGACAGCTTCTTCGATCTCGAACGAGAGCAGGCTCCCGCTCTTTCTGGTTTCACTGCTCAGAATCACCATGACGTTTCTGGAGTCGGCGAGCTGCTCCTTGATTTTTGTGGCAAGAGCCGCACGAAGACTCGATTTCCTGACTGCATACAGCTTGTTTTGCCGGTCAAGATAGTCAACCTTGAAGGAGTTCTGCTCTGCCGCCCAGCGAAGTATGGTTGCACAGAACCTGTGATCTGACTGTCCCGGATCGTTCTGGCAGAGTTCATCGAAAGCTATGTACGTACGTTTTCCAGAATCCATGGCTTAAATCCGGATTGTGTTTTGCTTGAAATTTCCTGATCGGGGCGGTTGACATGTACTGTGCATTGCACAGAAAAATGCTGAGATCAAGCCCAGTTGCAGCGGGGGCTGGTTGTCTGGTTCAAAATACATAATTACAGGGTAATCTTTGGTATCGGGAAGAATAGACGGAAAAAAATGCCTTTTCCTGCCGGTATCGATTCGCACATTATTACCTGAACCATTTAAAATGCCTGTAAACAAATAATAGTATTTACCAGCGCAATCACAACTTAATTGCAAATAAAAAAAGCAGATATTTTACATGTATATGCAAGAAGGGATTCTTGGTAAAAATCTTATATATTGTTTTGAGTTCTTCAGAAGCTGGCAATGATCGCTAAAACCGTACTCGTTTGCCGGTTCTATTCAAAGATCGTTATTCGTGCCCCCCATCATGTCAGCAGCGCGAAACCAAGTCGGCCAAAGTACCCCGTCGCTTGAAGCTTCACTTCATGCCATTCTGAGTGCTATTTCCGAACCGGCTTTTCTGATTCGATCTGATGGCACACTCATCGACGCAAACCAATCGCTCAGAAATACGTTCGCACTATGCGACTCGCCGGACATTGCGGCCAATGTCTCCATCTCTGACGGCAAAGCGCAGATTCCTGTCGT
>JAAXWP010000085.1 GCA_013334925.1 Chlorobiaceae bacterium | reverse complement strand
TGGACTTCAGTCACATCACCATACGCGGGGCAAGGGTACACAACCTCAAGAACATTTCGCTCGACATTCCGCGCAACAAGCTTGTCGTGATCACCGGTATTTCCGGTTCCGGTAAATCGAGCCTCGCGTTCGACACGATCTATGCAGAGGGTCAGCGTCGCTTCATGGAGACCCTGTCACCCTATGCCCGCCAGTTCATCGGCAACATCGAACGGCCTGACGTCGACTTCATCGAAGGCCTTTCGCCAGTCATCTCGATCGATCAGAAAAGCACCAGCAGATCCCCACGCTCCACGGTAGGAACGGTCACGGAGATACACGATTTCGTCCGCCTCCTCTACGCCAAAGCCGGCCGGCGTTTTGACCCGGTTACTGGCCAGGTGCTGCAGAAACAGAGCGAGGAGAGCATCTGTGAAACCATTCTGAACCTGCCTCAGGGCACAAAGATCCAGATTCTCTCGCCACTGGTGACCGGCAGAAAGGGACACTACCGGGAGCTCTTCGAACGGCTCGTCAAAAAGGGATTCCTCAGGGCCCGAATAGACAGCGAGTATATCGAAATGACTCCGGGTATGCAGCTCGAGCGTTACAAGAACCACAACATCGAACTTGTGGTCGACCGGCTGGTGGTCGGGCCGTCCATCGCGCAACGCCTGAAAGAGGCGGTCGCTCTCGCCGTATCCATGTCGGAGCACAAATCTTCGGTGATCTGCACCATGGACGACGGCAGCAGGGATCTGCACTTCAGCACGAAATTCGCCTACTCGGACGGCAGCGTACCGGTTGACACGCTTGCCCCGAACCAGTTCAGCTTCAACTCGCCCTATGGCGCCTGCCCCGAATGCAACGGCCTCGGCGAACTGATGCAGCTTTCCGCCGAACTGATGGTCCCTGACCTGAAACGATCGCTCGAAGAGGGCGGAATCGAACCGTTCGGCAAACCCGGCAAACGCAATCTCTGGCAGGTTATCCGCTCCATAGCCAAAGCATTCGGATTCACCCTCTCGACGCCATTGCGCGATGTACCGAAAGAGGCGCTGGATGTGCTGCTCTACGGATCTGGAAGCAAGACGTACGATGTCGGCTACACCTACGCCGGCAAAGAGCATCTCTATCCGCAGAACTTCCAGGGAGCGGTACCCTATGTCGAAGAGATCCGTGTCAACGCGAACTCCCCCAAACTGCGGGAGTGGGCCGAAAGCTTCATGGTCAGCCAGACCTGCCCGGTCTGCGGCGGCGCCCGCCTGAAACAGGAAAGCCTGCAGGTGAGGGTCGGCGGACTCAATATCGCCGAAGTCGAGGCCCTTTCCCTTCCTGAGGCGCTCGAATTCTTCAACACCCTCCTGCCGATGCTGAGCCCGAAAGAGCAGCTCGTGGCGACACCCGTACTGCATGAGATCACCAAGCGGATCGAGTTCCTGCTCAACGTCGGCCTCGGGTACCTGTCGCTCGACCGCAACTCCCTGACCCTTTCGGGTGGCGAAGCGCAACGAATCCGGCTCGCATCGCAGCTTGGCTCGCAGCTTTCCGGAGTTCTTTACGTGCTCGACGAACCCAGCATCGGCCTGCACCAGCGCGACAACCACAAGCTGATCGACTCCCTGCAGCGTCTCAGGGATCTCGGCAACACGGTACTGGTAGTCGAGCATGACAAGGATACCATGCTCATGGCCGACGAGATCATCGACCTCGGACCAGGCGCTGGAGAGTATGGAGGCGAAATAGTCGCCCAGGGCCCTGCATCGAAGCTCGACCCGAACTCAACGACGGCCGGTTACCTCAACGGCACCAAAGCGGTGTCGTTTCCACCCGAGGTAAGTGAAGCCCAGAACGAGCGGAAATATCTGCACCTGAAAGGCTGCAGGGGAAACAACCTGAAGCATGTCGATGTCTCATTCCCGCTCGGCTCGCTCATCAGCGTGACCGGTGTCAGCGGGTCAGGCAAGTCGACGCTCATCAACGAAACGCTCTATCCCCTGCTGGCAAGGCATTTCTACCGCTCCAAGATCCTGACGCTCCCCTGCGACGGCATCGAAGGGCTTGGCCATCTCGACAAGGTGGTCAACGTCGACCAGTCGCCCATCGGCCGAACGCCCCGCTCGAACCCGGCGACCTACACCGGCGCGTTCACCTTCATCCGTGACTTTTTCACCCGCCTGCCAGAAGCGCAGATACGTGGCTACAAGGCTGGACGCTTCAGCTTCAACGTCAAGGGAGGCCGTTGCGAAGTGTGCCAGGGTGCCGGTACCCGGAAGATCGAAATGAACTTCCTGCCCGACGTCTACGTCCAGTGCGAACACTGCAAGGGCGAACGCTACAACCGCGAGACACTGCAGGTCAAGTACAAGGGCAAGTCGATCGCCGACGTGCTCGAGATGCCCATCGAGGAGGCCGCGGAGTTCTTCGTCGATTTCCCGCGGATCCGGCGCATTCTGACCACCATGCAGAGCGTCGGCCTGGGCTACCTGAAGCTCGGCCAGCCATCGCCCCTGCTCTCCGGCGGCGAAGCCCAGCGCATCAAACTCTCGGCGGAACTCGCCAAGATACAGACGGGAAAGACGCTCTACATCCTTGACGAGCCGACCACCGGCCTGCACTTCCAGGACATCCAGCATCTGCTTGAAGTTCTGCGGCGCCTGGTCGACAAAGGCAATACGGTAATCATCATCGAGCACAATCTGGATATCGTCAGGAACAGCGACTGGGTCATCGATCTCGGTCCCGAAGGCGGCAGTGGCGGCGGTACGATTGTCGCGGAAGGCACTCCCGAACAGATCGCCGAACGGGCAGATTCACACACGGGACGTTACCTGAAACTCGAAATGGAGTTCCTCGCCGGCAAGTGAACACCAAAGCATGATGACTATGTCCTCAAAACAGGCATCGTTCATTGGTTGGGCAAGGTTTTTCCCCGATGCCATTTCGCCAGGCTCAATTCAGAATGACAGCCCCTTTTCCGGAATTTTGTATTGCCTCACAATGGCCGGATTAACAATTCGGCGATTACAGAACGCAAATGAATCCAGGACAAGCCTGTCATCCTGAACGAAGTGAAGGATCCATCTTCAATCCTGACAATGCCTTATGGGTTCTTCTCCAGACAAGTCGGGATCAGAATGACAACCTGTAATAAACCAGATTGATGCATCTCATTGCCGGATTAATACAACCACGCTCCATATGACGACCTCACCGGGACAGACACCTGCATGCCAGATCTGCGGTTCGACAAAACGCAGCGAACTTCGCCGGGCCATGCTCGTCAGGCCAGCCGTCTCAAAGGTGGTGCAGAAAGAGCACGGAAGCTGGAATGAAGAGGGGTGGATCTGCCTGAACGACCTGAGGGATTACCAGCACCGCTACGTGCAGAGCCTGCTCGAAGAGGAAAAAGGTGAAGTTACACGGCTGGAACAGGAGGTGATCGACGGACTGCGTGAGCACGAAATCCTCTCCAGGAACCCGGACATCGACTTCGAAAAGAACCTGACCACCGGGCAGAAACTCGCGGACAAAATCGCCGATTTCGGCGGGAGCTGGAGATTCATCATCATCTTCGCGGTGTTCATCGCCATCTGGATGGGAATAAATATCGTGATGGCATCCTCGAAACCCTTCGACCCCTACCCGTTCATCCTGCTCAACCTCGTGCTCTCGACGCTCGCGGCAATCCAGGCGCCGGTCATCATGATGAGCCAGAACAGGCAGGAGGAGCGCGACCGGCAGCGTGCCATCCACGACTACCAGGTCAACCTCAAGGCGGAACTCGAAATCCGCCAGCTCCACCAGAAGATCGACCACCTGCTCTCAAGACAGTGGGAACGCCTCGTCGAAATCCAGGAGATCCAGATGGAACTGATCAACGAGGTAAAAAGCCGTGACGCGTAAATTGCTGAATGGGACCGATGGGTCGTATACGTCCTATAATATGGCCGATCCTATCTGAGCGGCTGGAATCATCTACTCCTGTCTGGCGACGGAATCCCCCTGATGTGAACGCTAACCAACACTCCTGAACCTCCTGTTCAGGCAGGTTTGCAGACCCATGTATCGGAATTTCTTTTTGCGCTTACCGTACAACGTCCCCTTATTTACTGCAGAATGTCCCCTGCTTTTCTCCAGAGGCACAGGCTACTGGCGCAACGCCTTCCATGCATCGAGAAATTGGCCCAGGTGCTCCGCACCGTTCTGGATCTCCTGATGGAGCAGGTTTTCCAGCAACTGCTCTTCGCGCATAAAAGCATTATCCGTCAGCTTTCCGGAAAAGTACACGGTTCTCAGCCAAACCAGATACGTGGTGAGCGCGTCGAACTGATTGTACTCGACGATTCTCCTGATATTTCCGGAGCGCCATAAGTCAGCCACATCGGCGCCATCGATGCCCATTTTGCCGGGAATACCCAGAGAAGAGGCCAATTCGTGGAGCGATGGGGCCGCTTTTCCGAAGCCACCGACCTCGTTTTTCAGATCGATGTTATAATCACTGAAACGGGCGAAATAATCGGCACCCTCCCAGGGCTTGTCCGGACGATGGCAGAAGGTTGGAACCGTTATCCTGTTTGCGAGTGCGCGCTGGTACAGGATCGGCAGGTCGGCATTCCAGGAGTTGTACCCGACAAGCTGCGCCCCTTTGCTTCCAACGGCTTCAAGGAACTGCCGGACAATCTCACCTTCCGGCTGCACTCCTTCATGCAGGCGGGGAAGGGATATGAGCTGAAGGGTTACACCGTCGCGTACTTTCTTGCGAACCACCGCCGCAATGGAGACGATCCTGCACATCACCGTTTTCAGGTACGGGCGGGGATCCTCCGGCGTAGCACCGCCCTCCCGCCACATGACCTCGAGCACCTCATCATCAGAGGCCGTATCCGGCACCTTGTAGATACGCCTGCCCGACACCGGGTCCGGCACCCACTCGACATCGAAGACGACAACGTTATCGGCAATGAACTTGTACATGGTAACTCCTCAGCTCATAAAATTTTGATGCAGCAGACCAGGAGACATTACAGGGCAAGCGCAAAAAACGATTCACGAATAGATGCCCCCCTAATGAGTTATAGTTACTCTTTTTACGGGCATATTACAACTTCAGCCCCCACCCCGTCGGGGACGCTATTTACTTCATGCACTTCCCACCCTCACGAACGCCTCAGAATCGCATGAATTCCCGACGTCGATATGCCAAGCAATCGAGCGGTCTCTGCCAGCGAATACCCGTATTCATTCACCAGGCGCAAGCAAAGCTCTTTTCTCAAAACAGACACTCCGGGTCGGCGACTTCCGCTCACAAGATGATCCCATTCAACGCCCTGCTCTTCACACGCCGCTCTGATCATCCTGATCACCTCCTCTTTCCTGTGTCTTATCTTTAAATCGGCTTCCAGATCGGTCTCAGACTGTGCAAGTATTGATTCCACAAAATCGCCATCACCCAATATCCTTTCATCAAATGCCTGTTTTTCATCTTTTCGGTAATGGGTCCTGACTTCAAACCAGCCGCCCAGGGAGCGAATCAAACCACCACCAACCAAATCCGGTTGATGCCCCTTACAGCTTTCCGATTCT
>JAAXWP010000004.1 GCA_013334925.1 Chlorobiaceae bacterium | reverse complement strand
CTGAAGTCCATGAATGTGATGAAGCTCTCCGCTACTGCAATAAGACTGTCTTTAAATGTAGGAATGTTCTGCCAATAGGCAACCCTCGTCATCCGGTAACGGGTTCAACAGGCAGGGGCTGGATAACGTTTCATCTGATCGAAAAAAGCTTTGAATATCGGAGTGGTAGCGTATATTCCACAAGTCCTTTGGACCTATCAGTATGCATCATAACCGATAAATCGATTGACCGCCATGGAACCCATGTACAAACAGCAGGCAGAGCCTGGAAAGCAGTGCAAAGACTGCCAGAGCTTTACCGTCAACCCCTCCAATCCGGCTGCAGGCACCTGTTTCGGTAAGGACGTCGTCGCCGAAGGCGGCTGCATGTTCTTCAAGAAAAAAGAGGATGCAGAGCAGAAGTAAGCTCCATTTCGTTTTCTGAAAATCTTTCAGGAGGTTTACAGAGAGCACTGGTTCCGGACGTCAGATCAAAACAGCCTGTTTCGGTTTTGCGTCCAAACTATACCGCAAGGTTTTCGCCAGGGGTTCACCCACGGAAACCTTGCTTTTTTTGTCTTTGATCCCTGCCTGTCGTTTTCAGTCCTCGAGTTGTTCCTGTACATCTCTGTGATTCTTTTCCTGTGCCGTCGTATGCTGAGCGTCGGCGTCCTCCATCTTCCCCGATCGATCGATTTTGCATTGAAATGAAACGGCGGTGTTTTCCGGGTTTCCTGCATTTGCGACACATGATGATGCATATGGTGTCGCTGAATGAGACGGATAGCCGATGCGGCAGGGATAACTACGGCGAGACGGTGCTTTTTTGCGAAATACCGTCGGGCTCCGGTCGCTGTTTCTAAATGACAGCAGATTAGAACGTTATTGGTGGAAGGTGATCCGGGATCAAGGGCGAATATTCTTGTGGCACGTTATTTGAAGGATAATCACAGGCTGCCGATGCGACGTTTCGGTATCGGTTTGCTTGTGAACCCCTGAATGTTTCGACCATGTTCAAAAGCCCCCATCTCCGCCCCATCGCTCTTGCAGCGGCAATGCTTGCCGCCAGCGTGCCAGTCTCGGTGATCGCTTCCCGGACAGCGAGCGGCACTTCGACCATTTACGTTTCGGTGCCGGATGTCATTATCCTCGATTATTTCAGCAACATCAATCTTGGACTCGTCGGTCAGACCGAAAGCCATGGGCATGACTTCTGTAATCAGGTGGCCATCGATGGCAGGGAACAGACGATCGATGGTTCCTGGGAACTGGGTACTGCATCGCCGGCTGATGCAAACCTGGCTGCACTCAGGGGCTCCGACATAACCCTTACCCTCAGAAATGTCTGGGCGGTTCGCGGCTTTTCAAGCTCGGGTAAGGCAACCGTCAGCATTGCCGGGGATTCATTTCTCAGAAATGAGTCCAGCAGCTCATCGATTGGTGTTTCAAAGCTTCAGCTCAAGCTTGACGGCGCGCAAGCCTCATCGGGAGGGCGTTCTGTCAGTGCTGACCTGAAAGGTATCCAGAAGCTCAATGCAACCACGGGAGATGTGCTGATGGGGCTCGATTTTTCCAATACCACTGTGTCAGGTGACTACACAGGAACCATTACCATTACGGCAGTCACGTTCTGATTATGAGATGGAACTGAAGTGGGGCGCTTTTTTGCGGCGCTGCACCACTTTCGGTAACCATCGACCCGATGCTTATCAGCCGGGAATCAGGTGACGGAGCATTGCAGACAAACATTCATCAGATAAAAATACGAACCATGATCAGCGCAGTTCCATTATTCAGTTACGACAGCGATTCGTCGAGTAATACCTGTCCGGTATGTCAGGGAAAAGGAGTGGTCAATGTTACCGTCATCAAAGAGTGTTCGGTCTGTGGCGGCACTGGTATGGTGCAGGGACTGACTTGTCAGGCCTGTCTCGGTGTTTCGACCATCTATGAAATCGAAGAGGAGAGAGTCTGTTCGGCCTGTTTTGGCCAGGCTTGTATCTGATATCGTCATCTCTGTCCGATCCTGATGAGGTGTCCAGATTTACTGTATTGACGTGAAGAAGAAATATTTAAGTAAATTTCTTCCCGGTCTCTCATTCTTTTGTATTTTAAGACAACTCTATGCCGGGAGGTACCCACCTTCATCAGTGCCTTGGCTGTACTTCAGACTTCCCGGATATGATGAGATTTCTATCTTTTTTACCTCCGCCGATTCCCTCTTTGTTTATGGGTTATTCAGCACTGGATAGGATCGACTGATTTTGTCCGGTAGATTTGAAACTTCTGAAAAAGGGGCGTCCGATGCAAAGTTTTCATGATCTCGCAAAGCGAGCGATGCTTGAATATCGTCGTCAGCCAGGATTGATCGATGTCGAGGTCGAAGGTATTCCGGCATTGGGTCTTCGGTACAGATTTGACGAAAAGGCATCGGCCGGTCGTTTCATGCTCCTCCGTTCGCTTCTTTGTGGTTATGAACCGGAAGATCGTTTGCTGAACATCGACGGCAACGATGTGGTTGAGATCTGGCGACGATGAGTTATATGGCCATGACGGTTCTGCCGGCAGAAAAAAAACGGGCTCGAGGACGGAGATCCATCAAGCCCGCTTGAAACCCGTAACCATCATAAGTCACGCATTCACACAACAACCATAACCATCGGCTGTCAACGGAAAGAACAGGGCTTTGAAAATTAAAGTTCCTGTTGACTGCTGTTATTATTTTTGGCGTTTAACGTATCCATCAGTTGAGCATTCATGCTTTCGCCAATATCGTCCAGGACGAGGCTTATGCGATGGAACTTGTTTTTCTGAAATGATTTGTGCTTTTCTTCATGGTACTCTTCAGTCTGATTGACAGCATCTGAACCACACTCTTTTTCAGGCCTGTCGTGGCACAATTGATTGTCGCTGAAATGGTCGGGATGGCTGGTCAGCCATATGGTATACGCATACAAGCACTTGCAGAGTCATCTGCTGTTGTTGCCCGGAGAATCGTTTTCATCCGTGGTGATCAGATTCATCTGCTTGCGGTAGTACGAAAAGGTGTCGTCCTGCCGGACCACCCCGAGCATTCTGCCATTGCTTGAGGAGACTACCGGCAGAATCGAATGATCGGTGATCTCGAAAATCTTGAGCGCTTCGTCAAGTTTGGATGTGTCGTAAAGAACCGTAACATTTTTTTTGACGATATCTTCAGCGATCAAGCCCGTTACCGCGCCTTCCCTGAGCAGGATGCTCATCTCTTCAAGACCGATCACGCCGACGAAAACACCGTCATCCGTTGTTACATAAAAGTTGGACTCGAGCGTGTTGTGGAACGATTCAATGATGGTTTCGACTCTCGTAAAGTCGGAAAACCGGATGAAGTTTTTCCTCATGACATCCATGACGCTGATATTTCCGGCTATGGTCAGCGCTATTCCGAAACCCACCCGTACATTCTCCTTTTCGAGGACATAGGTTTCCATGGTGTAGGGATAGGAGAGGCGGGCCACGAGTGCTGACGTCACGGCAGCGAACATGATCGGGAGCACGATCTCGTACTGGCCCGTGACTTCGAACAGAATCAGGATAACCGTAAGGGGGGCACGCATGATCCCGGCAGTGAGCGCACCCATACCGACGAGGGCATACGCTCCGGATGCAGCGGTCATGCCCGGCAGCAGCTGGTTGACCATCTTGCCGTACATACCTCCGAGCATGGCGCCCATTTTCATCGAGGGGGCGAACATACCTCCGGAACCACCTGAGCCGACGGTAAATGCAGCAACGACGGGTTTAAGCAGGTATACCGCGATCATGTTTTCCCAGGATTCGGTTCCGGTGAGCGCCCGGTTGATGACATCATAGCTGAACCCGTAGAGTTCCGGTACCCACATACTGACCAGTCCGCAAAGAAGGCCGCCGATGGCTGGCATGGCCCAGCCCGGAACTCTGAAGCGTTTTTCGAATTTCTTCAGTCGCTCCTCGATGAAGTAGAATGTCCTGATGAAGACGACGGCCGAGAGACCGGCGAGCACTCCGAGTATGAAATAGAGCGCCAGCTCTGTATTCGAGACAAGGCTGTATTCGTGTACCCTGAAGGTCGGATAATTACCCAGATAGCTTCGTGATAGCACGGTGCTGACCACAGCGGCCACCACGATGGGGCTGAAGGTCTTGACGCTGAAGTCTCCGAGAATCACCTCGACAGCGAACATCACGCCACCGATGGGTGCGTTGAAAACAGCCGAAAGTCCTGCGGCTGCACCACAGCCGAGCAATGTTCTGGTTCTTGCCGGAGAAAATTTCAGCAATTGGGCCACCGTGGAGCCAATCGCCGCACCCACCTGGGCGATGGGCGCCTCGCGTCCCCCTCCGCCACCGGTACCGATGCTGACTACCGAGGTGAAGGTCTTGTGGATCCAGCTTTTTTTTGAAATTCGGCCCTCCTTCTGGGCGACTGCCTTGATGACCGACGCCAGGCCATGCTCCGGACGTGCCTTGACGATAAACGCATTGTAGAGACCGACGACGAGACCTCCGAGTGCCGGGATCAGCGGTAGCAGGATCAGACGCGTAGCGTTGTTGAATGATGGTAATCCCAGCGCTGTGGGACCTTCGAACAGCACTTCGCTGATGATCTTTATGGCTTCATGAAACACCACGGCTACATAGCCGGTTACCAGTCCGACAAAGATGGCCACCAGGAGAAACGGCAGGTCCTGGTTGAGGTTGAGCTGGGCGAGAAATGAGGCCCAGGTCATACGGACGAGTTGTTGAGATGTGCCCTTGTAGTATCTGCTTTTACGCAGAATCAGCTGAAAAAGGGTGTTCAGTCGCCTGACTATCCGGTGGTTGTCTTTCAGGTGCAGCATCGTATCGCAGCATAGTGATAATGGAGGTTCTATAACAATCTATTTTTTATCCGTAGGGGAGCAAACAATCTGCTGTATGAAAAAGGTTATCTGCGTCCGGTTTTACCTGAGGTCATTTGGCATCAGCTGATGCTCAACCGTTTTTTGATGCCCTGGCTGTTTGTATATTCGCTACTTCATATGCTTCCGGCTCAGCCCGGAAGTTAAAGCCCAATCAAATTGTTGCTGTATATGTTACAAATGATGGATCCGGCCAGCTGGACTTTTGTGTTCGTGGTCAGTGCCGTGTGCGGGATTGCCTGCACGATTATAGCAGCCAGAAAAGGTTACCGGGGAGGTCAGTTGTTCGGATGGCTTGCCGCCGGACTGATTTTCAGCGTATTCGGCCTGATCGCCGCGGTGCTGACCCATCATGGAGCGGAGAGTTAGTGCCTGTTCCCGACGTTGTTCTCAACGATCTTTTCGTATATTTTATAACTGCCGCTTTCTGAAGCAGTTCCCTGCAGAACGCACAAACCGGAACAACAACTTTTACGGAGCAGCCATGAAAAAAAATATGGGTGAGAAAGACCGAATCGTTCGCGCCTTGATCGGCGCGGTCATGCTTGTGTACAGCATCGTGTTCATGAAATTTATCGGGCTTCTGGGCCTGATCTTCCTGGGGACGGCGGCAGTCGGTTTCTGCCCGCTTTATACGGTTTTCGGTATCTCTACCAACAAGTATGATGAATAAGGCTTTTCCTGGCTGATTTCGTTCTGGCTTCTTAACGAAGGCGCCTCGGCCCACGGACCGGGGCGTTCTGGTTTCAACGAAAAATCACGAGTGTCATTGGTCGATTCATTGCAGAAACCCTCAGCGGACACGGTAGTCGTTCTTGACTTCGAGACTACGGGGTTGTCTCCCGAGTATGGCGACCGGGCGATCGAGATCGGGGCTGTGCTCATCGAGAATGGCTCGGTTGTCGATCGCTTTCATAAGCTGATGAACCCAGGCTTCAGGATCAGCTCGTTCATCGAGGGGTATACCGGAATCACCAATGAGATGCTGAAAACGCAGCCGAGTTGTGAAAAGGTGATGGCCGAGTTTTCGGATTTTGTGGCAGGTCGTCATATCGTCGCTCACAATGCCGCTTTCGACAAGCGCTTTCTTGACGCCGAACTGAAAAGGATCGGTCGGGTGCATGATGGGTCCTGTTGCTGCTCGCTGCTCGTGTCCCGGCGGATTTACCAGGATGCTCCGAACCACAAGCTGAAGACCCTGGTCTCCCATGTGGGTATCACTCCGGCTGGCAGTTTTCACCGTGCGCTTGCTGATGCCGAAATGACCGCTCAGCTCTGGCTGGAGATGCTGGAGCGGATCCGCAGGAGTTATTCGCTTTCCACGATCACCATCGAACAGCTTCAGGAGCTGTCCCGGATCAACAGGCTCTACGCTCACCGTTATCTCTCCTCCCTTTCGGAGTGAGAGGACACATCCGGTCAACCACCGGATGAATGCCGATCTCCCGGCAAACCTCCATCGATCAGATTGTTTCGAAACAGCCTTATGACGCCGTTGGCCTGCGGTCTGCGGGCTCCACGACAGCCACGATCCTTAACCAGATCGGGAATGACAGAACGCTCCAGAATGTGGAGATAGCCGAGCAGATCATCTGATCGCTTTGCGGGCAGTTGCACATAAGGCGCTACGGCTTCTGGGCAAAAACAGAAAAGACGGCTGATCGGCCGTCTTTTCTGTTGTATTCAGCTTCCTGAAGCTCAGTCCTGAAGCGCAGCGCGAGCAGCTGCAAGGCGTGCGATCGGCACGCGGTACGGGCTGCAGGATACGTAGTTCAGGCCGGTCATGTGGCAGAACTCGACCGTGGCCGGGTCGCCGCCATGTTCACCGCAGATGCCGAGCTTGAGGTCCGGCTTGACCGAGCGGCCCTCTTTGGCTGACAAGCTGAGCAGTCGGCCGACACCGTCTTTGTCGATGGTTTCGAACGGGTTGCGTTCGAAGATCTCCTGCTGCTGATAGATCGGCAGGAACTGGCCGGAGTCGTCGCGACTCATGCCGAGGCCCATCTGGGTAAGGTCGTTGGTACCGTAGCTGAAGAAGTCTGCAGCCTTGGCGATCTGATCGGAGGTGAGCGCAGCGCGAGGAACCTCGATCATGGTGCCGACCAGATACTTGACACCGACGCCCTTTTCGGCGATGACGCTGCGGGCCGTCTTGTGGATGACTTCACTGGTTATCTCGAGCTCCTTGACGGTGCTGACGAGCGGGACCATGATCTCAGGCACGATGTCCTGACCTTCCTGCTTGATCATGCATGCCGCCTCGATGATGGCGCGTGCCTGCATCACGATGATCTCCGGGTGCAGGATGCCGAGACGGCAGCCGCGAAGGCCCAGCATCGGGTTGAATTCGTGCAGGCTTTCGATGCGTGCCTTGATCTCTGCGCTTGACTTGCCGATTTTGCCTGCCAGATCGTCGATTTCGGCGTCGGTGTGCGGCAGGAACTCGTGCAGCGGCGGATCGAGGAGCCTGATGGTGACCGGACGGGCGCCCATGGCCTTGAAGAGGCCGTAGAAATCTTCCCTCTGGTAGGGGAGCAGCTTGTCGAGCGCGGTCTTGCGTCCTGCGATGTCGTCGGCGAGGATCATCTCACGCATCGCATCGATACGGTCACCGCCAAAGAACATGTGCTCGGTCCTGCAGAGGCCGATACCTTCTGCACCAAAGGTGATGGCGATCTCGGCTTGGTCGGGCTGGTCGGCGTTGGTGCGGATGTTGAGTTTGCGGTACTTGTCGGCCCACTTCATGAGCTGATCGTAGATCTTGAAGGTCGGTGCGTCTTCCGGTTTCAGGGTCTTGTCGATCAGCACCTCGAGAATTTCGGAGTTCTTGGTTCTCACTTCTCCGGCGATGACTTCGCCGGTGCTGCCGTCGATGGAGAGGTAATCACCCTCTTTGAGCACGATATCGTTACCGTTGACGCGCATTTCACCGGTCTTGTAGTCGATCCTGAGGGCACCGCAACCTGCGACGCAGACTTTGCCCATCTGGCGGGCGACGAGAGCTGCGTGCGAGGTCATGCCGCCGCGCTCCGTCAGGATGCCTTCAGCGACCGCCATACCTTTGATGTCTTCCGGAGAGGTCTCGATCCTGACCAGGATAACCTCTTCACCGCGCTTGGCTGCGTCCTGAGCGTCGTCGGCGTTGAAGTAGATGCGGCCGCAGGCGGCACCGGGGCCGGCATTGAGGCCGGTGGCCAGGAGGCGTCCGCCATCGACGGCGGAACGTTTCTCGTTGAGGTCGAAAACGGGGCGAAGCAGCTGGTTGAGCTGTTCCGGTTCGATCCTGCGAAGCACCTCTTTCTCGTCGATCAGGCCTTCGTTGAACATGTCGACGGCGATCTTGATGGCGGCAAAGCCGGTACGCTTGCCGACGCGGCACTGCAGCATGAAGAGCTTGTCGCTCTCGATGGTGAACTCGATGTCCATCATGTCGCGGTAGTGCTTCTCGAGGATGGAACGGATATCTTCGAGCTGGCCGTAGATTTTCGGGTTTTCCAGTGCGAGCTGCTCGATCTTGAGCGGGGTCCTGGTTCCTGCCACGACATCTTCGCCCTGGGCGTTCATCAGGAACTCACCGTAGAAGATGTTGTCGCCCGATGCGGCGTCGCGGGTGAATGCCACGCCCGTGCCGCAGTCTTCGCCCATATTGCCGAACACCATTGCCTGGACGTTGCAGGCGGTACCCCACCAGCCGGGGATGTGGTTCAGCTTGCGGTAAACGATGGCGCGCTCGTTGTTCCAGCTGTTGAACACGGCGCCAATGGCTCCGCGGAGCTGTTCGACCGGATCTTCAGGGAAGGTCTTGCCGGTCTTGTCGAGGATTGCGCTCTTGTATTTTGCGACAAGGTCCTTGAGATCTTCGACGTTGAATTCGGTGTCGAGCGTGATGCCCAGTTCGTGTTTCTTGTGTTCAAGGATCTCCTCGAAGGGGTCGATCTGTTTTTTGTCTGCAGGTTTGAGGTCGAGCACGACGTCGCCATACATCTGGACAAAGCGGCGGTAGCAGTCCCAGGCGAAACGCTCGTTGCCCGATTTCCTTGCAAGGCCGGCGACCGTACTGTCGTTGAGGCCGAGGTTGAGGATGGTGTCCATCATGCCAGGCATCGAGGCGCGTGCACCGGAACGGACCGATACGAGGAGGGGGTTTTCAGGGTCGCCGAATCTCTTTCCCAGGTACTCTTCGATTTTCTTCATGGCTGCAGGGATGTCCCTGTCGAAGAGGTTCGCCGGGTAAGTTTTCTGATTGTCGTAGTAGTACGTACAGACTTCAGTCGAAAGAGTGAATCCGGGTGGGACAGGAAGGCCTATGTTAGCCATCTCTGCAAGGTTTGCACCTTTGCCTCCAAGAAGGTTTTTCATGGAAGCGTCTCCCTCAGCGGCACCGCCAGCAAAGCTGTAAATGTATTGCTTGGCTGCAGCTGATTCGTCAACGTGAGAATTCGGCATGTTTGTCTGGAATGTCTGGAGTGAATGAACCGGTTGAACCAACGGCCAACCCGAAAAACAACAGAAAAATCTGAAAAAAGCGGCTGGTGTTCGCTAAGTTTCAGAACTGAAATTTAATAGAAAAAACTCTCCGGAAAAACTCCGGATAACCATGTGTTGATATAGAACAATGGAAAACGTAGCGATCGTTTTCGTTCTTCAGGTACTCAGGATATCCGTACCCTACATTCTGGCCTCGGTCGGGGCCTCTTTTTCGGAACGTAGCGGAGTGATCAATCTGGCGCTTGAAGGACTGATTCTCACGGGAGCTTTCGGCGCGGCAGTCGGTCAGCACTTAACCGGTTCCGCCTGGGCCGGGTTGGGGGTCGCGATGGTTTTTGGGATAATTCTTGCCCTTGTGCATGCTTTCGTGACGATCACACTGAGGGCAAACCAGATCGTCAGCGGTATCGCCATCAATATTCTGGCAATGGGTGCCACGCGCTTCGGTCTTTCCCTGATGTTCGGCAGCGCGATGAACTCTGCCAGGATTGCTGGTATGGAGGTTCCTTCGGTGCTCGTCGATCCGCTGTTTCTTCTTGCGGTGCTGTCGGTGGTGCTCGGTCAGGTGGTCATGTTCAGAACACCGTTCGGTCTCAGGCTTCGGGCGGCGGGAGAAAGCGCCAGAACGGTCGAGACGACCGGCGTGAACGTACGGCGTCTCAGGTATGCCGGGGTTCTGGTATCAGGGGCGCTTGCAGCGATGGGTGGTGCTTTTCTCGTGTATCAGCAACACAGTTTTACGGACAACATGTCTGCCGGCAGGGGGTATATCGCCCTGGCTGCGATGATCATCGGCAAATGGACGCCAGTGGGTGCAGGTGTTGCCAGTCTGTTGTTCGCTTCGACCGAGTCGCTGGAAATGTGGGTGCAGACAGGATGGCTGCCTTCGCAACTGGTGCAGGCTCTGCCGTATGTGATCACTCTCGTCGTACTCGCCGGGTTTGTCGGTCGGGCGACCCCGCCCGCGGAGGTCGGGGTGCCTTACGACAGGGAGGAATCAGCATAGTTCCAGCACCTTGACGACCAGGGCGTCGATGCCCTTTGCGACATCGGCGATCGATGGACCGAGCATATAGGCCGGAGTGGTGACTACTTTTCCATCCGCACTTACCAGAATTTCGTCGACCCGCCGGTTTACATGGCGCGCGCCCATTGCGGCGATGTCTCCAGCCGTTGCGGCATCGTTTCCGATGGTGACCTCGATGCTGTCGCTTCCGAACAGTCTGGCGGCAATGACCGGCGCGATACAAAGGAACCCGATCGGTTTGCCGGTGCTGTGGAATTTCCGGATCGCTTCGGCGACTTCTGGAAGCACTTCGCAGCTTGCACCCCTGAATGCATAATCACTCAGGTTCTTCGCCGCACCGAAACCACCGGGAATGATGAGCGCGTCGAGTATCAGCGAATCGATCTCTTTGAGGTTCCTGATGGCGCCACGGGCGATCCTTGCCGATTCGACCAGCACGTTTCTGGTTTCACCCTCCGATACTTCGCCGGTGAGATGGTTGATCACATGATGCTGCGGAATATCCGGAGCGAAACAGACCGCCTCGGCCATAGCCTTGTCGATGGAGAGCAGTGTAAGTACCGCTTCGTGAATTTCAGTGCCGTCGTAGACACCGCAGCCGGAAAGGATAACGCCAATTTTTTTCATGGGATGGCTCAGTTGCTTGTTAGATTGCTCGTTTATCCTGCAACGGATGGCAGGCGCTCATGTTCTGAATATACAGGCAAGCGCCCGTTTTGTTCCAACGTTCACCCGGTGAAAGCTGTTTTTTCAGCGCATTGAGACGAGGGAAGATCCATTTTTTCTGTTTTTTATAATTTAGCTTATCTCCCTTGCGTTGCCTTGTCAAGGTGGCAACTGAAGGTTTCGATCATTGACAGAACAAAGGGTTTCCCAAATGTCATTCTGATCCTGACTTGTAGGGGAAGAATCCAGAACTCATTTATTAATAGTAAGATGGATTCTTCATTTCGCCACGCTCAACTCAGAATGACACTGCTTTCTCCGGGAATTTTATGCGACTTGTCATGGCCGGATTGATAACAGGTGTCGATTCCGGTTGTCGCCCGGGAGTGTTGTTGCCATAACAGAAATTGAAAAGAGTGAAAAGTTTTTCCGTTCCGGCTGCCGTATTCTGTTCTCTTCTGGTGTTGTTGCTGCTTTTGACAGGCTGTAAGCGCGAGTCGGCTTCGCCGGGGCAGGTCACGATCGGAGAGCAGATCTGGATGACCGAAAATCTCGATGTCGACCATTACCGGAACGGTGACCGGATACCTGAGGCACGAAGTGTCGCCGAGTGGAACGCTGCGATTACGAAGCAGGAGGGGGCCTGGTGTTACTCCATGAACGATCAGGCGGGTGCGGGCAGGAAGGGCAGGTTGTACAACTGGTATGCTGTTTCTGATCTGCGCGGCCTGGCACCTATGGGATGGCATGTGCCGGATGACCGGGAGTGGTCCCGCCTTGCCGATCATCTTGGTGGAGCTGGCGTTGCCGGTGGCAGACTCAGGGGTAGTGGAGCTTCTGCCAGCGGATTCGATCTCCTTTTTCCGGGAAGCAGAAACTGTCTGGGAGATTTTTTCGGCGATGGTGCACTCGCTTTTTTCTGGAGTGCAACGGTTTCCGGTCCGTTTGAGGCATGGGATCGGGAGATCTCGCTATCCGATGCCCGTCTGGGCAGAGTCAGTGTCGGAAAAGGTCTCGGGCTGTCCGTGAGGTGCGTGAAGGATAATTGACAGTTGATTTTTTTAATGGTTGACGGTGCGGCATGAGCGGAGAGCGTTTCGCTTCCTGATCGAAGATGCCGAACCGGTGTGCCTTTGAGCCCGGTTACCGCCGAAACGATAACGGCAGCAGTATCATTGTTTCCGCTTGCCAACACGTAACTTTGGTATGAATTTCCCGGTTCTCAGTGCGTACTCCGCATATTCCGGATGACGCTGCCTGAGCCAGCCCTCTTCCCTGGATGCTTTGTGATCGAGCAGTAAGGCGGCAACAATGCTCACCAGCAGATGCGCGGCGCTTGCCGTAAAGATTGTCCATCCGGCTCCTGCCAGAAGCAGGCCTGTATAGATCGGATGGCGAACCAGGCGGAAGACTCCCGTGGTGACCAGCTGGTTGTCTTCAACTGGATAGGGGAGTGGGGTCAGGTATTTTCTGATGGCCAGGAACCCTCCAAGGGTGAATATCAGAGAGCTGATCCAGCAGAACGTGAGCATCAGCCATCGAAATCCGGCAAGTGACCGGAAGAGAACTGAGTCCTGTTCAGAAGGCCATGGTGGTACCACAACGAATCCGAGCATGAGCAGTAACTGCAGGGCGAGCAGGAGTTCGCCCCTCTGGCCGAACTGCCCATTTTGCCGTTCTTGTCGTTTTTCCATGGTAAAGTGTAATAATTGCTTTGAATGATTATTTTTAAAACCACCTAATTGTAGGAATATCGCCGATGGCCCTGCATCGTTCCTTGTCAACTTCTCCCTCTCAAGTTACCATGATAACTCCAAAAGAGACACTCCTGCTCATCATCGATGTGCAGGCCAAACTGGCTTCTGCAGTATTTGAAGCCGATCTCGTCGAAAAGAACATCGGCAAGCTGCTCAGAGCCTGCAAACTGCTTGGCGTACCGGCGATTTATACGGAACAGTACCCGAAGGGACTGGGGCATACGATCGATCCTCTGAAAGAGCTCATCGGCGATGACCAGCCGTTCGAGAAACTTTCGTTCAGTTGCTGTGGCGGTGAAGGATTCATGGACCGTTTGCGTTCGCTTGGCCGCAACGATATTCTCGTTGTCGGTATGGAAACCCATGTCTGTGTTTACCAGACCTGTGTCGAGCTGCTTGAATTTGGTTACAATGTGCATCTGGTTACCGATGGGGTCTCTTCGAGAACTCCGGAAAACCGAGCTCTTGGGATCAAATGTATCGAGCGGGCCGGCGGTGTGCCCACCAGCACCGAGATGGCCATTTTCGAATTGCTGCGTGTGGCCGAGGGCGATACGTTCAAGGCGATCTCGAAGATCATCAAGGAGTGAACGTTCACGTAGAATAATTCCCTGCAGGAGGCTGCCTCAGATGCAAAGCTGAGGCAGTTCCCTCGTTGTGCCAGACTGAGTTATTACCAGAAAAAAGCCATCAAGCGTCTTATCAGCAGCAAAAAGCGTCGTTTTGAAAGGAGTGCGGGTATTCCAGCACACCATTGCATGGACGACAGGAATGCCCGCACTCCTGTATTGGTGCTCAACAAGGTTTCCGAATTAGCCGTCTGAGGAAATGTGTGCAGGTTCGTGTTTATATTTACATGGCTTGCAGGTGTGTCGGTGGTATTTGTCAGATGGCTTTGACCGGCACCGTCAACGGCTGTTATTAACGTTTATCAGGTGAATCATGAAAAACGGTCAGGACTCTTCGGGCATGTCCCGTTCGGTTGTGGTATTCGGAGTGCTCGTTTCGCTCGGGCTGGTTCTTGGCGCGTTCGTTCTCGGTTACCAGACCAGGCATATCGGCTCAGGACGTTCGTCTGTCGTGGTAAAGGGATTGGCCGAAAAACCGGTCAGGGCTGATATGGCTGAATGGCAGCTGACGGCGGTAGCCCGTGGCGCGACCTTTGCCGAGGCTGTTGGAAATCTGCGTCGTGAAAAGGTGGCACTGGACGGCTTCATTTCTGCACAGGGTTTTGACGGCGCTTCGATCCGCGAAACCGATGAAACGGTCGCGCCGTATTACGAGGACGAGGCGATTGGCGAGCAGGTTCGCCAGGTCCAGAAAGGATTCATCGGCAAACATACGGTCATCGTCAGCAGCCGTCAGCTGCAGAAAATTGTCGCTGCCCACCGGTCTGCGCTCGATTACAAGGCTTCGGGACACGACATCGAGTACGCCAATCCCAACTACCTTGTCTCGAATCTCGAAGAGGTCAAAATGTCCCTGATCGGTGCCGCAACCGACAACGCCAGAAAACGTGCGCAGGAGTTCGTCAAGCACAGTGACGCCAGGCTGGGCGCCATGCGTTCCGCTTCGCAGGGTGCGTTTTACATCCTGCCTCCGGTGTCGAATGCGAATGTGGACGATTACGGCGGCACCTACGACAAATCGACCATCGACAAGATCGCGAGGGTCGTGGTGACCATTGAGTTCAATCTCCAGTGATACCTTGCAGCGGGATCTTTTCAGGGCTGCGTGCCATCAGTGCACCTGTTTCTGGCCAGCCGCTGGATGTAAGGTGAGGTTCAGCAGGTCAAGAAGGCTTTTTTCAAGTGACGATTGCCCTTCGATGAACTGCTGTTCGATAGGCAGATAGGCACATCCAGCCTGGTAGAGCAGAGCTGTCAGCTCCTGGTTGTCCTGAATGCGGAACCAATCCTTTTCTGTGGTGACCGGCAGGACGCCAAGCTTTTCCGATTCGCTGACGATCATCGCTACCGACTCTCTGGTATAGGGCTGGTGATCCCGGAAAAAATGTGACGAAACAACCTCCATGCCGGCTTCCCTGAGGCTGCGAAGAAAGCTTTCGGGAGCGCCGATGCCGGCAAATGCCAGTACTCGTGTGCCGTGAGCTCCGTGCATGTCGTCTCCGGATTTTTGTACCCGTACCGGTTTGCCCGGGCATACTTTCGACAGCACTACCGGTTTGCCGAATGGTTTCAGATGTTGCACGATCGCTGCTGCGTTCCTGTCGCTCGTGATTTTGCTGAGGATGAACAGATCTGCGCGACCGAGCCCGCTGAGG
The DNA here is from genome assembly GCA_013334925.1 of Chlorobiaceae bacterium. Classification (GTDB taxonomy): domain Bacteria; phylum Bacteroidota; class Chlorobiia; order Chlorobiales; family Chlorobiaceae; genus Chlorobaculum. The sequence continues at coordinate 95,703 of JAAXWP010000004.1, read as the reverse complement.
GGCTCCCGCAGGTGTCCTGCCGGAAGCATTCTTGCATCGGTGAGGGGCTCCGAAGCGTTGATCACCACGATATCGAGGTCACGAGCGATCTTCCGGTGCTGAAACGCGTCGTCGAGCACGATGACGTCCGGCAACCTGCCGGGAAACTCGCGCATGAGCAGTTCGACCCCTTCCTGCCTCTTTTCGGCCACGATGACGATCGTCGAGGGATTTCTTGCGGCAAGCATGGCCACCTCATCACCAGCCTCCCTGCTGCCGAGATGCATTCTGCTTCCGTCGGAAACGACCAGGGCTCCTTTCGTGCTCCTTCCATAACCTCGCGAGATGATGGCGGGGGCAATACCGTTTTCTCTGTAAAATCTGACGATCCAGTCGACCAGCGGCGTCTTCCCGGTACCTCCGGTGGTGATGTTGCCGATCGAGACCACGGGGATGGGCGAGCGCCAGGCTTTGAAGATGCCCTGGTCGTACAGGTTGTTCCTGAACTTCATGATGACGCCGTAGGCAAGACCAGCGGGGCTCAGCAGGGATGCGGCGAGGCGATCAGGCATGGGTGTACCGGTCTGAAAGCTGGTTGGCGAATGCCCTCAACTCCTCTTCCGAAGAGAATACCGGTACATCGATCCGGTGCAGGGTGACCCTGACCCTGCTGAATGGCATCGGGATTTCGAACTGGTCCCAGCTTCTCAGTTTGCTGGCCTTTTCATGGGATATGTCGGCGAACAGGATTGGTGTCCGGTGTTCGGATGCCAGTCTGAGCGTGCCGTACTTGAACCGATGAATCGGTCCGCGCGGACCGTCCGGGGTGATGGCGACGAGCCCACTGTTCCGGAGTCGTTCGGCGATCCCGGCCTTGACATCGTCACGACCCCGGGAGCTGGAGCCTCTGATGAGCTCAAAGTCCAGTTTTTCGAGGGCATCCGAAAGAATCTGGCCATCCGGTGAGAGACTTACCACGGCTGATGGGATGGTATCCGGGAACAGGCGCTTTGCGAGCAGCCAGCCGGTGATCATCTGCCCGTGCCAGAAGGCGAACATGAGACCCCGGGATCTGTCGGGAAGTCCGGACTCTTTTTTGACGATGTCGATGCGCAGCGTCGAGAAGAGCAGTTTCAGGAACAGGGGCAGCAGAAGTGTCCCGATGTTGAGGAGGATTGATTTTTTTGTCGACATGCGGTCTCGAAATGGTCAAGCGGCAGGTGCCGTATCGGCATCGAGCCCGCTTTCGGATGGGTTACCCGGGTTTAACTGATCAGTCTGCATCAATTTAATATATCGCCAGGACAAACCGGAGCCGGTTTTCACTACCGGTCATTCCGACGGCGGGCCAGCCCGATCACCTTGATTGCGGAGTCTGGATCGAAGAGCTGGCGTGATCGTTTCTGCTGACGACGAGAGGCGGAAAGCAGCAGAATGCATCGCTCTCCCGGTAAACGAAGTTCATGGTGATGTCTATGCCGGTGTTCGGAAGGCGTTTGCCGAACAGCGGCAGATCGAGGTCGCGGGCAGGCACCGGAAAACAGCGGGATTTGAATTTTCTCGCACCTCGCGGACTGATCGAGTATGCCGGGATGCCGAACACGTGTTCCAGGCGCAGGGGCGTCGTCCGGTCACTGAGTTGCTGGAATTCAGCAGTTGCCTTGCGCAGCTGCTCCTGGTTGAAAAAGACCACAGCCGGGGAGATTCCTGGCAAGACGCGTAACGAGAGGAACGAATCGAAGTTCCAGCCCCAGAGCACGAAATCCCACTCCTCAGGAAGTTCTTCGAGCAATTGCCGGGACCGTTCTTCGAAATCGAGCCGGAAAATGGCATCATCTTCAGCGACCGTTACCGGCCGGTTTTCACTGATCGCCTTTTCCCACAGCGTCAGATGTGACATGGCGCAGCCGTAAGCACCGGGAGAGAACTGCAATCGCTCCCCGAACAGGCCCGATGCACGGATCGATGCTTCAGTGAGGCTACGACCGTCGACGGCGTCGACAAACGCATAATCGAGGTGCGAATTGTTTCGGGCGAACTCCCGGCGACGGTCCGATGCTGTGCCGAGGCTGATAACCTGGATGGGGAGATCTGACATTTGGCGTTACTGGATTGTATCCGGAAGCCTTGCGCCCGATAACGCCATCGTTGCCGCGAAGACGGGTTTCAAGTTCATTGATGTCGTTCCGGAGAGACTGGTAACCGGATTTCAGGGGTCCGGATGAGGTCAGGTCCGTTCGACCGATGGCCAGCTTTTATTGAGGGAATTCCGGGCGGCCATGCATACCGTCGAGGTTTTCAGGCCTGAATTTTTTTAATTGCTTTTTTGATGCTTCATGCATTATATACTTCCAGCATTCAGCCGGGTGTAATTTAACAATCCGCGCCGACAAACCACCGGTGGTTTCGAGGCCATTGCTCCACACGTCAACATGAATATTCTGATCATCGGCAGCGGTGCCAGGGAACACGCCATGGCCTGGGCCGTGCTGCGCAACGCGAAAGTTTCGAAGGTTTTCGTCGCACCGGGAAACGGTGGTACGGCCATGATGGGCGACAGGGTCGTCAACGTACCTGTCAAGGCCACCGATGTCGATGCACTGCTCGAGCTTGTCGACAGGGAGCAGATAGAACTCACAATCGTCGGTCCGGAGCAGCCGCTCGAAGTCGGTGTCGTCAACCGGTTCCGGTCTGCGGGAAAGCGGGTCGTCGGACCAACGATGGAGGCTTCGAGACTCGAAACCAGCAAGGTGTTCGCCAAGGATTTCATGCGACGTCAGGGTATTCCCACGGCTGAGTACCGTGTGTTCCGTGAATATGCCGATGCGAAAACTTACCTCGAATCGTGCGGCTCTTTTCCGCAGGTCATCAAGGCGAGCGGTCTCTGCGCCGGCAAGGGCGTGGTTGTGGCCATGACCCGCGAGGAGTCTCTCGAGGCGATCCACGAGTTTTTCGAGAACAGGATCTTCGGCGATGCTGCGGACGAAGTGGTGATCGAAGGGTTTCTGAAAGGCCAGGAGGCCAGCGTCTTCGCGCTTACGGATGGGCGCGACTACCGCCTGTTCCTCTCTGCCCAGGACCACAAGCGTATCGGTGAGGGCGATACCGGCAAGAACACCGGTGGCATGGGTGCTTACACCCCGGCGCCGATCGTCACGCCCGAAGTCATGCAGAAGGTCGAAGAGCGGATCATTCGTCCGACGCTCGACGGCATGAAAGCCGAAGGCTATCCTTACACCGGGTTCCTCTATGTTGGTCTCATGATCGATGGTGTCGAGCCTTCGGTGGTCGAGTTCAATGCCCGTCTCGGCGATCCCGAGACCCAGGTGGTGCTGCCGATGCTGAAGAGCGATTTCGTCGATGCGCTCATGGCGAGTGTCGATGGCGGTCTCGATACGGTACCGTTCGAGATGCACGCAGGGGCGGGGGCTACGGTCGTCATGGCTTCGGCCGGCTATCCCGACGCTTACGAGACCGGTCGGGAGGTCTCCATCGATCCTTCGGTGGCCGATGTCGAGGGCCTGATGGTGTTCCATGCGGGGACGAAGCAGGATGGTGAGCGCCTGGTGACTTCAGGTGGAAGGGTCCTGTCGGTGACAGCCCTTGGCGGCAATCTCAGGGAGGCGCTTGACCGGGCTTACGCAGGAATCGGCATGATCCGTTTCGAAGGAGCCTGTTACCGCCGTGATATCGGCGCCAAAGCTCTCTGACAAGATCAGTACATCTTTGAGCAGTGTGCAATGAAACTTCCTCGCAGAAAGTTCGAAATCATACAGGAAAAGGCGGTCCTGGAGCATCCTTACGAGTGCTGTGGGTTGCTTGTCGGCAGGAAGATCGTCGATCACCGCGGCAATATCGACAACATCGTGATGGAGGTCGCTCCGTGCCGGAACGATCTGTTTTATGGCCGGGAGACCAGTTTCGAAATCTCTTTCCGGGAGTACGAAGAGGTGGAGTATGAGGCCCAGAGTCTCGGGCTCGCGATCGTAGGTTCATACCATTCGCATATCAACTCTTCGGCGATTCCGTCGAGGCACGATATCGATTTCGCCCGTCCGGGCCACTCCATGATCATCATTTCGCTGTACAATGGTGTGCCGCGCGAGGTTACCTCGTGGCTCAGAAGGGATTCCGGGGGATTTCACCAGGAGCATATCAGGGTGATGAGTGATGAGTTATGAGTGATGAGTTATGAATGATGAGTTGAAATGAGGGGGATTTTCGTTTCAACCCATAAGACCTATAAGACCCATGGGGCCCATTCTCCAGCCCTCCGCCCTGTCGGGAACTAGGGAATAATTTTGTACATTACGGTACGTGAAAGCTTACACCAAGATTTAAACGCGGAAGAACTGTGCCAAAACGTGAGGATATCAAGTCGATTTTAGTGATTGGGGCTGGCCCCATTGTCATCGGGCAGGCCTGCGAGTTCGATTATTCGGGTACCCAGGCATGCCGGGCACTCAAGGAAGATGGTTATCGGGTCATTCTGGTCAACAGCAACCCGGCCACCATCATGACCGATGTCGATTTTGCCGATGCGACCTATATCGAACCCATCACTCCGGATTATGTCCGCAAGATCATCGAGAAGGAAAAGCCCGATGCCCTGCTGCCTACCATGGGCGGTCAGACGGCGCTGAACACAGCGGTCAAGCTTGCCGAGTCAGGTGTTCTCGAGCGCCATGGTGTCGAGCTGATCGGCGCCAAGCTTCGCGCCATCCGCAAGGCCGAGAACCGCGAGTTTTTCAGTGACGCCATGAAGAAGATCGGCCTCCAGATGGCCAAAGGTTTCTTTGTGCGTAACGAGAAAGAGGCGAAGGAGGCTCTCGAAGAGATCGGCCTGCCGATCGTCATACGTCCCTCCTTCACCCTGGGTGGCACCGGCGGTGGATTCGCCGAGACCAAGGCCGACTACTACGACGTCGTGCGACGTGGCCTCGCAGAGAGCCCGATAGGCGAGGTGCTCGTCGAGGAGAGTCTCAACGGCTGGAAGGAGTATGAACTCGAGGTGATCCGCGACCTGGCCGACAACGTCATCATTGTCTGCTCGATCGAGAACGTCGATCCGATGGGTGTTCACACCGGCGACAGCATCACGGTCGCACCGGCCCAGACGCTCACCGACCGCCAGTATCAGGAGCTTCGCGACGCATCCATCAAGATCATCCGCGAAATCGGCGTTGAAACCGGTGGCAGCAACATCCAGTTCTCCATCAACCCGGCAGATGGCCGCATCGTCGTCATCGAGATGAACCCGAGGGTGTCGAGGAGCTCCGCGCTCGCCTCGAAGGCTACCGGCTTCCCGATTGCCAAGGTGGCTGCCAAGCTTGCCGTCGGTTATACGCTCGACGAGATCATGAACGACATCACCAAGTCCACTCCGGCCAGCTTCGAGCCGTCGATCGACTACTGTGTCGTGAAGGTTCCCCGCTGGGATTTCGAGAAGTTCAAGAACGTCGATTCACGTCTCGGTGTACAGATGAAGTCGGTGGGCGAGGTCATGGCGTTCGGACGTAACTTCAGGGAGGCGCTGCAGAAGTCGCTGCGTGGCCTCGAGATCGGGCGTGCCGGACTCGGCTGCGATGGCAAGGATATCATGAACGTCATCGACATGACCCAGCAGCAGCGTCAGTTCGCCAAGGAGGATCTGCTCGAGAAGATCAGGATCCCGAAGGCCGATCGCATGTTCTATCTCCGCTATGCATTCCAGGCAGGTGCGACCGTCGAAGAGGTGCACCAGTCCACCGGCATCGATCCATGGTTCCTCGACAACATCCGTCAGATTGTCGAGTTCGAAGGTGAACTTCGTGAAATGGCAGCCGCAGACAGCGAGTCATGACCTATCTGACGAAGATTCTTCAGACGAAAGCCGAAGAGGTGGCGGCGCTCAGGAAAAACGATCCGGAGCGCCGTTACCGCGAGCTCTCCTGCGACCTTTCTCCGACGCGTGATTTCCGTGCCGCGCTGACAAGCTGCGATGGCGGTATCAGGCTCATTTCGGAAATCAAGAAAGCGTCGCCCTCCCGTGGTGTGCTGGTCGAGGATTTCAGGCCGCTCGAACTGGCCGCCGAATATGTGGCCCTTGGTGCCTCGGCCTTCTCCGTGCTGACGGACCGCGACTATTTCCAGGGATCTCCCGACTACCTCAGGGCCGTATCGAAAGCCTTTCCGCTTCCGGTACTCCGCAAGGACTTCATTATCGACGAGAGCCAGATTTACGATACCCGCCTCATGGGGGCCGATGCGGCCCTGCTGATTGTCGCGGCGCTCGACCCGGTTCAGCTCAAGGATTATCTGCAATTGTTCGCCGAACTGGGGCTTCACGCCCTGGTGGAGGTGCATGACCTGCAGGAGCTCGATATTGCCGTCGAGCAGGGGGCTGGCATCATCGGGGTCAACAATCGCGATCTCAGGGACTTCACGGTCGATCTCCAGACTTCGGTTCGTCTCAGGGCAGCCATGCCGGATGGCGTGATCTCCGTGGCGGAAAGTGGCCTTAAACAGGCAGCAGATATCCGCCTGATGCAGGATGCTTCGTTCGATGCCGTGCTGATCGGCGAAGGTCTCCTGACGAGCCGGGAGCTGAAGAGCTTCGGATGGCAGCGGCCTTGAAAGGGCGCCGGGCTGTTATGGACGTAATGGACTGAATAGACTGAATGGACAGGATGGACGGCGCAGGCAAGTCCAGAGCTGATGTCGCAAAGAGAGAAAACATAAAAGCCCCGGCGAGCCGGGGCTTTTGTCATTCAGGGTTCAGGCGAGGCCTTTGATCTTCCTTGCGGCGGCTGCCGGGTCGGGAGCCTTGAAAAAGGCTGTGCCGGCGATCAGTGCGTCGGCGCCTGCCGCGGCGAGTTCAGCGGCATTCTCCTCGGTCACGCCTCCATCGACAGCAATGACCAGATTCGGGTTCAGCTCCTTGCGCATGGCGTCGAGACGAGCGATCTTGCCGATCGACGACGGGATGAATTTCTGACCGCCGAATCCGGGGTTGACCGACATCAGCAGCACGAGGTCGAGATCGGGAAGGACCTCTTCGAGCACCGACAGCGGAGTCGCCGGGTTGACCGATACGCCGGCTTTCGCCCCAAGGCTCCTGATGAACTGTACCGTGCGATGCAGGTGCGGGCAGGCCTCCTGGTGCACCGTGATCTGGTGTGAACCGGCTTTGATGAAGTCCTCGATGTAGCGATCGGGATCCTCGATCATCAGATGGGTGTCGACCACCAGGCTGGTGCACTTGGCGATCGCCTGGACGATGAGCGGTCCGAAGGTGATGTTGGGAACGAATGCGCCGTCCATGACGTCGCAGTGGATCCAGTCCGCTCCGGCCTGTTCGGCCAGCTTGAGCGCGCTTTTGAGGTCGGAGAAATCCGCCGAAAGAATAGATGGTGCAATGAGCGTTGTTTTGCCGGGCATATCGGTTACTGCGCTGTGGTTAAAGGAAAAAGACGGTGCTAAATATCAAAATGCCTCTCCAATTCCAAAATTGAAGGTCATGTTCTTCAGGCTCCAGTCCATAAGCTTCCAGGGCTGCTCTGCCGAGGGATCATGTTTCTTCCAGGCGAAATCGAAACGGAACGGCCCTATGGGTGAACCGAGTCGCAGTCCGGCACCAACGTCCCAGGCGAAGTCCTCGGTCAGGGATCTGAAGGTCAGTGCATAGGGGCCCTGACGGTCCCAGATATTGCCGATATCGGTGAAGAAGGTGATGCCTGATGGCTGATCCAGGAACTTGAAGAATTTCAGCCGGTACTCCATGCCCAGTTCGAGCTTGATGTCCGCTCCGAAGTTCGAGGCGGCCTTGCTGGTGCTTTTACCCGGCCCGAGTGTATTGAATACCCAACCCCTCATGCTGTTCGCTCCGCCGGCATAGAAGCGGCGATCTTCCGGTGTGGCGTTCGATTTGCCATAGGGGCTCATCCACCCCAGGCTGAGCCGACCCGCCACCTGACGGTCAGGCGCGAGGTCTTTGGCGAACGACACCTGGGTGTCGAGCTTAACGTACTGGGAGTATGCTGTTCCGAAGATCTGCGGATCTGAATCGGTGAATCCTTCATGGTTTGTCTTGTCGACATACTTGTCGATCAGCCAGAACAGGCTGCCGGACTCTTCTGCGGTCGCCGCGAAGTTCCATGTGGTTTTTCTGAGTGGCGACGGGGTGTAGCGGTTCGAGTAGTTGTACTGAAGCCTGAAGGTCTGGTTTACCCGCCGCTGGAGCAGGCTGTCGATTCCGTTGTTGACGGCGCTGGCATCGTTCGGATCGATGCCGATGTTGCTCGCCAGTTCGTTGGTGAACAGTTTTCTGAAGCCGCGCAGGGAGTCTTTCTGGGCAAGCTCGATCTCGAAGAAGTCGAAATTGAGTCGCGAGTTCTGTGTTGGCCTTGTACTGTAACTGGTTCTGATAAGTCCTTTCCGGCTCGAAAGCAGTACCGGCAGTTTGGACTGTGAATATTCCGTGGTGACTGTGTAGAACGAACCCTGCTTTTTCAGCACCGGTATGACGAGGTTGCCCGTGATATTCATTTCGTACGGGCGCACCTTGTCGTAGTCGCTCTTGTCGAGATTCTCGAGCAGGCTGTTGTTCGAAGATGTTTGGGTGCCGAATTCGGCGGAGAGCCGGAACTGCTGGCCTGCACCGAAAAGATTCCTGTTTTCGTACGCCAGTGAGCTGCCGACGAAGAGGTCTCCGTATCGGTTGTCTACAAGGAGTTTTGGCTCGATCAGATGCTTGGGGCTCGGGTCAAGATGGACCGTGGTGTAGAGTACCCCGTTTCTGAGCGAATCGTTTTCGATCGAAATGGAGGAGAAGAGATTCGTTGCGCCGAAGTTCTGCAGGGTGCGCTGTTCGAGCGAATGCTGTGAAAGCCGGCCTGGCCGATAGGCTACCGAATGGGAGAAGATCTTTTCGGAAAACTTCTGCCTGCCATAGATGGTCACGGCGACGCTGTCGCGCATGAAATTCTTCGAATTCTGTTCGTTGTCTCTCCTGATCGGATGGTGTACGACGACCCTGACCGGTCCATAGGAGACCTTGCCGGGCAGGTTGAGTCGAAGATGTACGCCAGCGTTCAGCTTTGTGGTATCGACCTTGATTCTGATGCTGTCAGGATGGAACAGTGCGTAGCCATACTCTTTGAAAAAATCGACTGACCGGTCACGCTCCGAGATGATCTTCTCGACCGAAAAGATGTCTCCGGTTTTCAGCCGGCTCTGGGAGGTATATTTCGACTTCAGATCGGCTGGCAGGGCATCGATGCCGGCATAGGTGATGGCGTCGATGCGTGAGGGGGCGTTTTCGGTGACCTTGATGAAGAGGTTGACCTTTCTGCGGTTGTCTTTGCGAACGATGGTGGTGTCGACGGTAGCCGAGAAGAAACCCTTGTACGTATAGAGTTTCCTGATCAGCTCTATGTCTTTTTCGAAGTCATCGGCAATGAAGGGGCGCTGAACCCCCGCGAAGAGTCCGGTCCCCAGGAATGAGCTTCTGGTCGTGGTGGACATGATGCTCCTGATCTCTTCCGTGGTGACCGCTCTGTTGCCAGAAATGCTGATACTGCCGACAAGTACCGGTTTCTGGTTTTTTTCGGCCGCAATGAGATATTCGCTTGAAACGGGGGTAGCTGCAGACAGGAGGAGGCAGGCGGCAAGAAAACTGCTCCATGCCGCCCGGTAACGTGATGTCAGCTTAAAAAAAAAACATCGGATACTAACCTTATGTTAAGGGTTCTTCATCGCTGTAGCCGAAATCCTCGTCGGTCGGATAGTCCGGCCAGATCTCTTCGAGGCTTTCGTAAAGTTCATCGCTCTCGGGAAGGTCGAGCAGGTTGTCGATCACCTGCTGGGGAGCGCCAGTCCTGTTTGCGTAATCAATCAGTTCATCTTTGGTAACCGGCCATGGGGCGTCGGCAATATATCGTGCAAGATCGAGATTCCAGTACATACGAGTAACTGAGATGGATTTATCAGGTTAAGAGTGACTGTTGTCCTGTGCCTGCTCGGTATCGTGCAGGGTGAACTTGTCTGGGGTCTGGTCGTCCTGGAAGTAGGCAGTAGGATTGACGACAATGTTGTCCTTACGTACTTCGTAGTGGAGGTGAGGCCCTGTGGAAAGGCCAGTGTTTCCGGAGAATGCGATCACATCGCCGCGTCTGATATGCTGTCCCTGCCTGACGACGGCTTTCGACAGATGTGCATAGATGGTCTGGTAGCCGAAGCCATGATCGATGACAACTTTTTTGCCATATCCTTTGTCAAATCCTGAAGAGGCGACAACACCGTCTGCTGTCGCAAGGACTCTCGTGCCGACCGGCGCCGAGAAATCGGTACCAGTGTGAAAAATAGGACGTTTGTAAACCGGATGCAGGCGAAGGCCAAAGTCGCTGGTGATGTATCCCTGGATCGGCCTGATCGATGGCAGGGAAGCGATGATGGACCTGTCGTTACCCCTCGTCTTTATCGATGACTCGCGATCCATCTGCAGAATCAGCTTTTCGATCATCATTTCGGTCGAAGTGATGAGGTCTTCCGGTGATTCCGTGGAAGCGGTGATGAGTTCAGCGCGGTCCGCCTCCTGCGAGCTTACCTGTGCAGCAGGTTCCGCTGCCACGCTCTTTTCTGCGGCAAAAAGGCGGCCGGTGCCGGTGAAACAGTTCAGGGCCGGCAGCAGCAGGAATGCGAGGGCGAGAACAAAGCTGGTCAAGCGCATGGAACGCACTCTTCGGGCCTGCTCGACCATGTCGTTTTTGGCAAGGTATGCAAGCCTGTTCGAAGAAAGCATCCGGTGTGCGGTTGATTGACGGAGAAGAGGGGTGTCGATTGAATTTTGTGAAATATAAAAAAAGTTTCCCCTAATAATCAAAGTCTAATGGGCCTCCAGCCAGTTTTTTCCGGTCCCTGTCTCGACCTCCACGGGCACATTCCTGATGCCACATTCGATCGCAGCCTGAATCATGGCGTCGTTGACCAGCTTTTTCAGGAGCTCTTTTTCGGTTTCGTCGGTTTCGAAGAGCAGTTCGTCATGCACCTGCAGAAGCATGACAGAACGCAGCCCGCTTTCGGAGAGCTTGCGGCTTATGGTGCACATCGCGTATTTGATGATATCTGCTGCCGTGCCCTGGATCGGCGTGTTCATGGCCACTCGCTCTGCAGCTTTTCGAATGTTGACGTTTTTGCTGTTCAGGTCCGGCAGGTAGCGCCTTCTTCCCATGAGCGTCGAGACGTAGCCTTTCGAACGGGCTTCGGTGATCGTCGCCTCGAGCGAGGTGAACATGCCGGGATATTTGGCCATGTACGTCTCGATGATGGCTTTGGCCTCCCTCTGGGGGATGCCGAGACGCTGCGAGAGTCCGAACGGCTGGATACCGTACAGGACGCCAAAGTTGACCTCTTTGGCCTTGCGGCGCATATCCGGAGTGACCTCGTCGGTGTCGAAGATGACCCTGGCCGTTGCCGCATGGATGTCTTCACGGTTCCGGAACGCTTCGATGAGGCGCTGGTCGCCTGAGAGTTCCGCCGCGATCCGGAGCTCGATCTGCGAGTAGTCGGCCGAAAGCAGAAGATTTCCTGCTTTTTCGGGGATGAAGGCCCTGCGGATCTCTTTGCCGAGTGTTGTGCGGATAGGGATGTTCTGCAGGTTGGGGTTCGATGACGACAGCCGTCCGGTCGCCGTGACCTGCTGGTTGAACGAGGTGTGGACTTTCCCTGTCCTGGGGTTGATCATCCTCGGAAGCGCCTCGATGTAGGTGGTCTTGAGCTTCTGCAGGCTGCGGTAATCGAGGATGTCCGAGGCGATCGGATGCAACCCGGCGAGATCTTCGAGAATCTGGACGTTGGTCGAATAGCCGGTCTTGGTGGCCTTTTTCGCCGGCAGGTGCAGCACCTCGAAGAGAATGTGCGCAAGCTGCTTCGGCGAGTCGATGTTGAACGGTTCTCCGGCGGCGGCGTGGATCTTTTCGGAAAGCACGACGAGTTCGCGATTGACGATCTCCGCGGTTCGTTCCAGATGGGCCGTGTCGATGGCCACCCCCTGGAACTCCATGCCTGCAAGCACGCTTACGAGCGGAAATTCGAGCACTTCACAGACCTGCAGCAGTTCTGGATTGGCTTCAAGCTGCTCTGTGAGGGCCGATCTGAGCCTCAGGGCGATATCGGCATCCTGGCAACCGTAATCGGAGAGTTTCTTCGGCTCGACATCAAAGATACCGATGGCCGATTTGCCCTCTCCGACCAGCTCGCTGTATTTCGTGGTCTTGCACCCCAGGCGGCTGGCTGCCAGATCGTCGAGGTTGTGTTTCTCCTCCGGATCGAGTACATAGCTTGCGAGCATGGTGTCGAAGGCGACCGGAAAAAGTTCGATGCCGTACTGCTTCAGCACGAGGATGTCGTACTTGAGGTTCTGGCCGGTTTTCGGCTGCTCGGGGTTTTCCAGCAGCGGTTTCAGCCGCTCGAGCGCAGGTCTTGCTTCAAGGCCGCTCTTGCCGAAATAGACGAAGAACGCCTCCTTCGGTTCGACCGAAAAAGAGATACCGGCGATTTCGGCCTCGAAGGTGTCGAGGCTGGTGGTTTCGGTGTCGACGGCAAAACCTGTCGATGACTCGAGTTTGCTGATCAGACGCTCGAGGGCCTCTTCGGTGTCGACAAGGGTGTAGTTCGCTCCTTCGTATGCCGGTACGAGTTCGATCTCCTGCGTCTGTTCGCCATCGGCTGCTTTCCCGGGAGTATCGGCGTCAGGTGCCGTGACATGGAAAAGCTCCGGAACCCTTGCCGCGATGGTCCTGAGCTGCAGGCGGTTCAGCAGGGCGAACAATGCCTCATGGTCCAGGGTGCCGCGACGCAGTTCATCGAGGGTGAGCTGAAGTTCGAGGTCGGTACGGATCGTGACCAGCTCCCTGACCATGGGCATCTTTTCGCGGAACTCCTCGAGACTCGTTCTGGACTTTGGCGACAGCTCACCGAGATGGCTGTAGACATTGTCGAGCGAACCATATTTTTCTAACAGGCTGGAGGCCGTTTTCGGCCCGATGCCTTTCGCTCCCGGGATGTTGTCCGAGGTGTCGCCGGTAAGGGTCAGGAAGTCGATGAACTGTTCCGGTGGTACTCCGAACTGTTCGGCGATCTCCTGTGGGCCCATCAGGTCGAAATCGTTCTGCTTTTTACCTGGCTTCAGGATGCGCACCCCGTCGTGCACGAGCTGGGACATGTCTTTGTCGGGCGTGACGATATAGACCTGACACTCATGTTCGAATTTCCTGGCAGCCGAGCCGATCAGGTCGTCGGCTTCGAATCCCGGCATGATCACGATCGGTATGCCCAGGGCCCGGATGAGCTCATGGATGTCGCCGAGCTGACTGATGAGATCCTCCGGAGGGGCTTGCCGGTTGGCCTTGTACTCTTCGTATCGTTCGTGCCGGAAGGTTTTCTCCCGGCTGTCGAAGGTCACGGCAAGGTAGTCGGGTGAGTATGCTTCGATGATCCTGAGCAGGCTCGAGGCGAACCCGAATACGGCACCGGTCGGGTGGCCGTCACGGGAGGTCATGCGTGCCTGCTGCAGGGCGAAGAACGCCCGGTAGACCATGGCCATGCCGTCGAGCAGGTAGAGACCGGGTCTTTTTTCTGGCTTCATCGGTTCCGTCACGGCTGGTTCCTCGTTCGGTGCAACCGGTGACGGAGCGGTCGCGAACAGGTCGTACTGGCCTTCAGTGATCATGGATGCACTACTCCATAGCTGCCGAGCACCTTGAGCATGGGCGCGAACTCCCTGAGGTGTTCGAGGGCGTTGTGGATGTTCGGGTCATCCCGGTGACCGATGAAATCGGCGTAGAACAGATATTCGAACGCCTTTTTCTTCGAAGGGCGTGATTCGATCTTGGTCAGGTCGATATCCCGCAAGGCGAGTGTTGCCATCGCCTTGAAGAGCGAGCCGGGTTCATTCGGCAGGGTGAATACGATCGATGTCTTCTGCTGTGAGGTGTCCGGCGGATTTTTCAGATGGGCCACATCGGGGTTGTCCTGATGGGCGATGCAGAAGAAGCGGGTGATGTTCCACTCTTCGTCGGCCAGGTTCTCACGCAGAATTTCAAGACCGTACAGCTCGGCGGCACGCTTCGATGCGATGGCCAGAACCGTCGGGTCAGCGCCAGCCGCGACGATCTTGGCGCTGCCGGCCGTGTCGTAGGCCGCTTCAGCCCTGATTCCGGGATGCTCGGCAATGAAGTTGTGACACTGGGCCAGGGCCTGCGGGTGAGAGAGCACCTTACGCGCATTTTCCACGCTCGAACCCGGCAATCCCTGCAGGCAGTGAACGACCTTGACGAACGTTTCGGCGAGAATGACCACCGGCTGGTTCTGCAGCAGGTCGTAATTCTGGTGGATGCTGCCGCCAAGCGAGTTCTCGATCGGGATGACCGCGTAGTCTGTCTTTTTCCTGACAACGGCCGAGAAAACTTCGTCGAAGCTCTCGAATGGCTGGGGAGTGCCGAACCTCAGGGCTGCGATTTCACTGTAAGCTCCAGGTTCTCCCTGGTAGCCAATCAACCAGTTTGTCATTCTTTGTCGTTGTGATTAATTTGTCCGTACATCCAGAAGACCTGCTGCGCTACCGGATTGCGTCGCCGGAGGTGCCCGAAACGATTTCCGCACCCCATTCGTCGTGTATCCGGGTTGCGGGGAAAGGTTTTGGTGTAGTACCTTTCCGGCTGTCGGTAAAGATTTGGTTTCACTTTAAGTAAAATAAATCTTTTATCATAAAGCAGCCTTTTATGGAATCTATCTAACCATCGGGTTTTACAGTTATGTCAGGACACAGCAAATGGGCGACCATCAAGAGGAAAAAGGCCGCTACCGACCAGAAGAGGGGAAATCTGTTCACCAAACTGGTCAAGGAGATTACCATAGCCGCGAAGATGGGTGGCGGCGATCCTACAGGCAATCCTCGTCTCAGGCTGGCCATCGACACTGCCCGGGCCAATTCGATGCCGATGGAAAACATACAGAGAGCTATCAAAAAGGGTACCGGTGAGCTCGAGGGTGCGATCTACGAGGAGATCACCTACGAAGGTTACGGGCCCGGTGGTATCGCCGTGATCATCGAGACGGCTACCGACAACAGGAACCGTACCGTGGCCGACGTTCGCCACCTCATGAGCAGGAACGGCGGATCGCTTGGCGAAAGCGGCAGCGTGGCCTGGATGTTCCAGCGAAAAGGTTCGATCGACGTTCCGAAGTCTGCCGCTTCCGAAGACCAGCTGATGGAGCTGCTGCTCGATGCCGGTCTCGAGGATCTCGACAGTGACGACGAACAGTTCTACACGGTGCTGACCGATGTTAAGGATCTCGAGACGGCAAAAAAAGCACTCGAAGCGGCAGGAATTCCTTTCGATAATGCCAAGGTCGATCTGTTGCCGGACAACTATGTCGAGCTGGAAGCCGAGGATGCAGCCCGCGCAATCAAGCTTATCGACGCCCTTGAAAGCGGTGATGACGTCCAGGTGGTCTACAGCAACATGGAGATCAGCGAGAGCGCCATGGAAAGCCTTGGCGACTGATCCATGATTGTCATGGGAGTCGATCCTGGCAGCAGGAACACCGGTTACGGTGTCATCCGCTGCACCGACAGAGGTTATGACGTGCTTGGTTGCGGCGTGATCCGCATGAAGAGCTCGACACCGCTTCCTGAAAGGATCGGCCAGATATGGAGCGGTCTGGAGGATGTTGTGGCTCAGACCTCTCCGGATTGCATCGCTATTGAAACTGCGTTTGTCGGCCGCAACGTCAGAAGCGCACTCATTCTCGGACAGGTGAGGGGAGCGGTGCTCGCACTTGCCGCCAGGTGTGCCCGACCGGTGCGGGAATATGCCCCCCGGGAGATCAAACTGTCGGTGACGGGGCACGGATCTGCAGTAAAGGAACAGGTGGCATCGATGCTTGGCAAGCTTTTGCCAATTGCTTCGTCGGCCCTGCCGCCTGACGCTACCGATGCACTTGCCATTGCGTATTGCGACCTGCAGAGGAATACCGCAAACCCTCCCGGTCTGCAGTTTTCCTCGAAGGGGAGCGGCAGGAAAAGGAAAAAACAGGATTGGTCGTCATATATAGGCGACCATCCGGAACTGGTTGCCTGAGAGGTGATGCACCATCGGATGCAGCATTGCGTTTTCCGGCAGTCTGGAGGACTTTCTTTCACGTAGATTAAACCCAACGAACCGTGCAGGGACATATCGTCAACCTTCCCAATTTTCTCAGTTTTCTGAGGATTCTGCTGATTCCCTGGTTTATCTGGTGCCTGCATACCGGACGGACGGGGGAGGCGTTCGCCATCATGATTGTCGCTTTGCTCTCCGACTGGTTCGACGGGCGGGCGGCAAGGTGGACCAACGAGGTCTCTGACATGGGTAAAATCCTCGATCCGCTGGCCGACAAGCTCTGCCTGGCGAGTGTGGCCGTCTACTTTCTCTGGAAGGGGGAGCTGCCTGTGTGGTTCGTGTTTTTTGTCATCCTGCGGGATCTCGTCATTTTCATGGGAGCTGCCTGGATACGTCATCGTCACAATGTGCTGACCACCTCGCTCTGGCCGGGAAAGTGGGCTGTAGGGTTCGTTTCCATGATGTTTATCGCCATGGTTTGGCCCAATCCCCTGTTTCTTCGTTACTCCGTCAAGGAGTTCTTCATGTACCTCTCTTCGATCATGCTCCTGTACTCGTTCATCGAATATTGCATCCGCTTTTACCGTATCAGGCAGGGACTCGATTTCAAGCCCTGATGACAGTCATACCGCTTCTTCAGCACGATCCTGTCTTCTGATTCCCGGCACTCACGAGTGTTTCGCTGATTTGTGTACATCATGTGCCCTGGATATATGGACTACTGTATACAGAGTGCAATATAATGGTCCTATATAGCCCTGTAAGTATAATTATAATAACGCTTTATCGGGCGGTTTCCGTATTTGTGGTACGATTTTGAAAATGTGGATAACTTGTTGGCAACCTGTTGGCAGGGGTGTTGACAAGGTGTGGAAAATTCCTGAAAACTGCAGATGACAAGGCTCGGAATGTTGATGAACCTGCAGGGTCGTTCGTGACCAATAATGATGAATTCAAACGGAAAAACCCCGGACATGCCGGGGTTTTTCTCTTGCCTGTATAGAGGCGTCAGACTTTCTTGTTCACGACCGTTGCCATGAGTGAAGCTTCGGTGACCAGTTCGCCTCTGACGTAGGCTTTGGCGTCGAACTGGCAGACCGTACGGCGCTTGTTGGTCATCACGGCCTCGATGACCAGTGTATCTCCAGGCAGTACCGGCTTGCGGAACCTGGCCTTGTCGATACCCATGAAGAAGACGACCGAATCCTTGATGTTCTCGTTGCCGTTCAGCATCATGATGCCGCCGGTCTGGGCCATGGCCTCGATGATGAGCACGCCCGGCATGACCGGATTTCCGGGGAAGTGGCCCTGGAAGAAGGGTTCGTTCATCGTGACGTTTTTGATCGCCACGATCTTCTCGTCGAGGGTGAACTCGACGATCTTGTCGATCAGCAGGAACGGGTAGCGGTGCGGCAGGATGTTCAGGATGGCGTTGATGTCGAAGATAACGCCGGCTTTTTTCTCGTGCTGGAACTGGCGGGCAAGTTTGTTCCTGTCCGCATATTTCTTGAGCTGCTTGACGAATTCGACATTCGAGGCATGTCCGGGACGTGCTGCAAGAACCTGGGCTTTGACCGGCATGCCGAGCAGTGCCATGTCTCCGAGCAGATCGAGCAGTTTATGACGGGCCGGTTCATTCGGGAATCGCAGTTCGCGATTGTTCAGGATGCCGTTCTGGCCGAGAACCAGGTGCGAGCTCTCAACGCCGATCTTGTTGGCAAGATCCTGTACTTCATTCTGATCGAGCTGCTTGTCGACGATGACAATGGCGTTGTCGACATCACCGCCTTTGATGATTCCCTGGCCGGCAAGGGCTTCGACTTCACTGAGGAAACAGAATGTGCGGCACGGAGCGAAGTCTCCGAGGAACTCCTTGTGGAGATCGAACAGTCCGGAGTGCTGCGAACCGAGGGCCGGGTTCTTGTAATCCACCATGACGGTGGCCCTGAAACCGTCCAGCGGAAGTGCGACGATATCGACTCCGTATTCAGCGTCATGATATTCGATGGTCTCGTCGATGACCAGGTAATTCTTGGGTTCATCCTGTTCGCAGATACCTGCCGAAAGAATGGCGTCGGCAAACGGACGGGCGCTGCCATCCATGACCGGCGGTTCTGGACCGCTGAGCTCGATGCGGCAGTTGTCGATCTGAAGGCCATAGAGGGCTGCGAGGACGTGCTCGGTGGTATGGACCTTCACGTCACCGATCGCGATGGTGGTGCCGCGGCGAACGTCCACTACGTGGTCGATCAGCGCCGGAATCTCAGGGCAGTCGACAATGTCGTTTCTGACGAAGGTGTAACCATAGTTTGCCGGTGCCGGCTTGAAGGTGATCGTGCACTCCTGGCCGGTGTGGAGTCCGATACCCTGGAGGGAGACCTCGTTCTGGATGGTGCGCTGATGAATGAGCATGAATGGAAACGCTAAGTGATAAAAACTTCAAGATACGAAAGCGGGCGCTACTCTTCAAATCGCCCCGTTGGCGCCGGTTCAGCCGGCACTCTGGCCGACCAGGTCACCGAAATGTCGCTGCGCCTTGTCAAGCAGCATCGGATGGGTTATGGAGCTTCCGGCAAGGATACTGTGGTGCCTGAACACGTCGCTGTTGCCGTCGAATCCGGTGACGATGCCTCCCGCTTCACGGACAAGCAGCACACCGGCGGCGAAGTCCCATGGATAGAGCCGGTACTCCCAGAAGCCGTCAAACCGGCCGGCGGCGGTATAGGCGAGGTCGATCGAGGCCGATCCCGCTCTTCGGATCCCTGCTGAATCACGGATCACCTCTTTCAGCATGCCGACATAGGAATCGAGGTAGTGATACTCCTTGAACGGCAACCCGGTGGCGATCAGGAAGCTCTCTTTCGAATCGCGATCGGAAATGCTGATGCGCTCACCGTTCAGGTACGCGCCCATTCCTTTGGCAGCGGTGAACAGTTCCCGTAGTATCGGCTGGTAAACGACACCGGCAAGGAGATCGCCGTCGGCCCCTCTGAGGGCGATGCTGATGGCAAACACAGGGAAAGAGTGAATGAAGTTCAGCGTGCCGTCGAGCGGGTCGATGATCCAGGTTCTGCCTGACGTACCTTCGTTCAGCGTTCCCTCTTCGCAGAGGAGGCTGTCGTCGGGGAAGGCGCTGATGATGATCGACGTGATCGTCGCTTCGCATTGCCGGTCGACCTCGGTCACGAAATCCTTGGGCTCCTTGGCGTAGATCTCTGGATTCGAGAGCTCGCCGAGTCTCGACAGGGTGATGGCTCCAGCCGCTTCCGCAGCCTGAATGGCGGTGTCAAGTTCCTTGTTCATATCCATTGCTGGGTGGTTGATGATGTCGCAGTGAATATATCATTTGGTGGCTTCAAACGGATGATGGGCAGCAGAATCGTAAAAATATGCGGTTTTGGCGAAGTGACGGGAATTATCAGTAAGTGCGTGCGTTTTTCATGATAAGATCATCAACAGAATTTTCACCGGTTCCGATGCGGGGATCGGTGCACAAACAAACAAAAACATGAATAACAAACTGCGTACGGCTCTGCTCTGTATTGCGATCTGCATGCTGTTCGCCTTTGCCGGCAGCCTGTTCACTCCTGAACCCGGATCATGGTATTATACGACACTTCGCAAACCTTCCTGGAATCCTCCTGACTGGCTTTTCCCTCCGGTCTGGACGGTGCTTTTCATCCTTATGGGCGTTGCGCTTTCCCTTGTGCTTGAAGCCGGAATTGAGAAGAAGGCTGTTCGCCAGGGGGTGGGGCTGTTCAGCCTTCAGCTTGTGCTGAACCTTGGCTGGTCAGCCTCTTTCTTCGGGATGCGATCGCCACTAACCGGCTTTGTGGAGATTCTGATCCTGTGGGTTGCCATTCTGGCCACGATCGTCGCCTTCTCAAAGGTGTCGAGGTTGTCTGCGGTCCTGATGATACCTTATCTGCTGTGGGTGAGCTTCGCCTCGTATCTGAATTTCACGATCGTGCAGCTTAATCAGTGACAGAGTGACGAGTGACAGAGTGACAAGTGACGAGTGACAAGTGACAAGTGACAAGTGACAAGTGACGAGTGACAAGTGACAAGTGACAAGTGACGAGTGACGAGTGACAAGTGACAAGTGACAAGTGACAAGTGACGAGTGACGAGTGACGAGTGATGAGTGATGAGTGATGAGTGATGAGTGATGAGAGGGAGGGAGTGATGATCGGCGATTTCAATTGGTTCCATGAGACCAGGGTGACCCGCAGGACTCATGGAACCTTTCACGTTATGCTCAGTCGAACAGCGCCTCGAGGACTTCGATCTCTTTCGTGCCGTTATTTGCCGCTACTGCCTTGATGCTCTGCCCTGCATCGTCAACCTTGATGCCCTTGCTGTTGAGCTTGTCGATGGCCTGTTCAGTGGTCAGGTTCGCCACTGGCGCGACCTTCTGTACAGATGAGGCTGCAACGGCGCCACTGACCCTCATGAACGGATTGCCATGCTCATTTTTAACGGGGACTGCGACGGAAGCTACGGCAACGATCGCACCTGCAGAGATGATCGCCAGGGCAGATCTCTTCGTGAACCAGTTCTTGAATGCATTCCAGTTCGCTGCCGTGTGGAGTGCTCCACCGGCAACCAGGGCCCAGCTCAGCCATTCATGGACCGGCTTGACCAGACCGCCTCCTTTATGGAAGAATATCAGAATGCCGGTGAATGCGGAGATGATGAAAGCTGCAATGACGAGAGGAGTTGCCCAGGATTTCAACGTCGGTTTCATGATGGTGTTTTCAGTCTGTTGGTTGTAAAGGATGTTTACACCTTCAGACGTCAGACAGTCGAAAATCCTGCGAAAAAAAATGTCGGATGAGTTGGATGGGACGGATGGGTCGGAATCTGGTCCCATAGGACCCATAGGGCTTATGTGACCTATAAGACCCATTCCTTCTCTCTTCCGCCAGAAAACGAAAGAGGCCGTCTCAGGTTTGCTGAGACGGCCTCTTCACGCTTGCTGTTCGGGACAGGCTATCAGGCCTCGTCTTCCTGGCCGCGGAGGTTTTCGATCACACCGAGATCCTCCAGCGTGGTGACGTCACCCTTGATCTCGTTGGAGGTGGCGAGCTCGCGAAGGAGGCGGCGCATGATCTTGCCGCTCCTGGTCTTCGGAAGACCCTTTGCCCAGCGGATTTCATCGGGCTTGGCGATGGCGCCGATCTCGTGAGCGACGTGCTTGCTGAGCGAATCGCGCAGTTTGGCATCACCGTCATAGCCATCCTTGAGCGTGACGAAGGCGACGAGCGCGTTGCCCTTGATATCGTCGGGACGGCTGACGACTGCGGCTTCGGCGACTGCTTCGTGGGAGACGAGAGCACTCTCGACTTCGCTGGTGCCGAGACGGTGGCCGGAGACGTTGACCACGTCGTCGACACGACCCATGATCCAGATGTAGCCGTCGTCATCCTTGCGGGCGCCGTCACCGGTGAAGTACATGCCCGGGAACTCTTCCCAGTAGGTCTTCTCGTAACGCTCGTTGTCACCGTAGATGGTGCGGAGCATCGACGGCCACGGGCTCTTGATCACCAGGTAGCCACCTTCGTTGGCCTCGCACGGAGTGCCGTCCTTGCGAACGACGTCCACCATGATGCCCGGGAGCGGTCGGGTGGCGGTGCCAGGCTTGGTCGGGATTGCGCCGGGCAGCGGAGAGACCATGATGCCGCCGGTTTCGGTCTGCCACCAGGTGTCGACGATCGGGCACTTTTCCTGGCCGACATACTTGTGGTACCACATCCATGCCTCAGGGTTGATCGGCTCGCCGACCGTACCGAGCAGCCTCAGGGAGCTGAGGTCGTGCTTGGTGACCCATTCGTTGCCGGCGCGGATGAAGGCCCTGATGGCCGTCGGCGCGGTGTAGAGGATGGTGATCTTGTGGCGGTTGATGATGTCCCAGAAACGATCCCACTGAGGATAGTTCGGAGCGCCTTCGTACATGAAGACGGTCGCGCCGTTGAGCAGCGGGCCGTAGATCATGTAGGTGTGGCCGGTGATCCAGCCTACGTCAGCCGTGCAGAAGTAGATGTCTTCGTCCTTGATGTCGAACACGTACTTGAACGAGCTTGCGGCGTGGACCATGTAGCCGCCGGTGGTGTGCAGGATACCTTTCGGTTTTCCGGTGGAGCCGCTGGTGTAGAGCAGGAAGAGCGGATGCTCGGCGTCGACCTGTGCCGGCTCGCACTCATCGACGGCCAGACCCATGAGGTCATGCCACCAGTGGTCCATACCGTCATGCATGTTGACCGTTTCACCGGTAACCTTCAGGACGATGACGCTTCTGACCGACGGGGTGTTGACGATAGCTTCGTCGACGATATTCTTGAGGTTGATGGTGCCGCCGCGGCGTCTGGTGCCGTCGGCGCAGATGACCAGCTTGGCGTGCGAGTCGTTCACCCTTTCGGTGATGGCGTGTGCAGCGAAGCCGGCGAAGATGACGTTATGTACGGCACCGACCCTTGCGCAGGCCAGTACGGCAATGATGAGTTCGGGGACCATGCCCATGTAAATGGCAACCTTGTCACCCGATTTGATGCCGGCGATTTTCAGGACGTTGGCGAATTTGGAGACCTGGCGGTGGAGTTCGCCGTAGGTGAGGATTCTTTCGTTTCCGTTTTCACCTTCCCAGATGATGGCGGCCTTGTTCTTTCTCCAGCTGTTGACATGAACGTCGATGGCGTTGTAGCAGATGTTGGTCTTGCCACCATCGTACCATTTGGCATACGGAGGATTCCAGTCCAGGACCCGGTCCCATTTCTTGAACCAGTGAAATTGATCGGCGAGATCACCCCAGTACTTGTCCGGATCTGCAGCAGCATCGGCATAGAGCTTCTCGTACTGTTCCATGCTCGATACATATGCCTTGGAGGAAAAATCCGCCGTCGGAGGGAATTTCCGCCTTTCAGACAACACCGAACTGATCGATTCTTTGGGCTGGGCCGTAGTGTTCTCAGTAGCCATTGATAAAACGGTTTTGTTTTTATGAAAAAAAAGGATAACCATCCCGGACGGGGGATGATTAAAGCTTACAGATGATTGCTTCAGCCGGTAGGAATGACAAGGGCCCGGCTGTTGGCCCTTCAAGATCGTTAATTCTCAATTTACACAAAAAAAAGCGATGTTGCCAAAAGAGGGAGGCGTTCGCTTTCGATATCCGTAAAACCGCTCTCAGAGCGGTTTTACGGCAAAATTGACCAGTTTTCCTGGTACGACGATTTCCTTTATGATTATCTGGCTATCAAGGAATTTAACGACACTTTCCACCTTTTTAGCCTCATCGAGGAGCTGTTCCTTTGTGCTTTGAACCGAAGTTTCGAAGGTTCCCCTGAGTTTGCCGTTGATCTGGACGGCGATGGTCACGACATCGTCTTTAGCCAGTTCCGTATCGAATACCGGCCAGTTGGCGCCGCTGATCGACGGGCCGTTGCCGATCGTCTCCCAGAGCTCTTCGGTGATGTGGGGCGCGAACGGGGCGAGCATGAGCAGGACGGTTTCCACCGCCTCACGGCTGTAGCAGCCTGCTTTGTGCAGTTCGTTGACCAGAACCATCATTTCCGAGATGGCCGTGTTGAACTTCAGCTGTTCGACATCTTCGGTCACCTTCCGGATTGCCTTGTGCATCCTTTTCAGGACGGCATCGGCCGGTCGTTCATCAGTGACCCTGATCCCGGTCGCATTCTCTTCCCACACCAGTCTCCAGACCTTGCCGAGGAAACGGCTGATGCCTTCGATGCCATTGGTGTTCCATGGCTTGACCTGTTCGAGCGGACCGAGGAACATTTCGTAGAGCCTTACCGCATCGGCGCCATAAGCGTTCAGCACATGGTCGGCAGGGATGACGTTGCCCCTGGACTTGGACATCTTCTCGTTATCCTCACCAAGGATCATGCCCTGGTTGAACAGGCGCTGGAAAGGCTCTTTCGTGCTCACCACGCCGAGATCGTAGAGCACCTTGTGCCAGAACCTCGAGTAGAGCAGGTGCAGCACGGCGTGTTCGGCGCCGCCGATGTAGAGGTCGACGTTCATCCAGTACTGCTCCTTCGAGGGCTCGACGAGCTGTTCGCCGTTTTTCGGGTCGATGAAGCGCAGATAGTACCAGCAGCTGCCGGCCCACTGCGGCATGGTGTTGGTCTCGCGGCGGAAGTGTCCATGCTCGTCGGCGCCGTGCAGCCACTCTTCGATATTCGCCAGAGGGGATTCGCCGGTCGAGGTCGGCTGGTAGGCCTCCACTTCGGGCAGTGTCAGGGGCAGCGAGCTCTCCGGACGCATCGTGCCGTCCTCATAGTGTTTGATCGGGATCGGTTCACCCCAGTAACGCTGGCGGCTGAAGACCCAGTCCCTGAGCTTGTAGTTGACCTTCCGCTTGCCTTTGCCTTTCGATTCGAGCCAGGTTGCCATGCGGTCGAATGCCGTTTCGAAGGTCAGTCCGTCGATGCTGATCTCATCGTTCGAAGAGTTGACGCTCACGCTCTCCTTGCCTTCGAATACCGCTTCCTGTACATCGTGCGGGCTTTTGACGACCTCGCGGATCGGAAGGCCGAATTTCTTTGCGAACTCCCAGTCGCGGCTGTCATGAGCAGGAACCGACATGATGGCCCCGGTACCGTAGCTGGTGAGCACGAAGTCCGAGATCCAGACGGGGAGCGCTTCTCCTGTGGCGGGGTTGATGGCGTAGGAGCCGGTGAACACGCCGGTTTTCTCCTTCTGCAGACCGGTGCGTTCGAGTTCGGTCTTCAGCTTTGCCTGCTCGATGTAAGCCTTCACCGCCGTGAGCTGCTGGGCGATGGCCAGCTTTTCAGCCATGGGATGTTCAGGCGATATCACCAGGTAGGTTGCGCCGAACAGCGTGTCCGGTCGGGTGGTGTAGACCTTCAGGTTCGTGCGATGGCAGCGGAGCTCGAAATCGATCTCCACACCCTCGGAACGGCCGATCCAGTTACGCTGCATCTGCTTGACGTTCTCGGGCCAGTCGAGGCCGTCGAGATCCTGGATCAGACGCTCGGCATAGGCGGTGATCTTCAGCACCCACTGGCGCAGAGGTTTCCGCACCACGGTATAGCCATCGGCGAGTTTTTCGTCTACCTCTTCGTTGGCAAGCACCACCTTGAGCTCTTCACACCAGTTGACGTCGATCTCCGACATGTAGGCCAGGCCCATCTCGTAGAGCTTCAGGAAGATCCACTGCGTCCACTTGAAATAGCCCGGATCGGTCGTATTGATCTCCCGGTTCCAGTCGTAGGAGAAACCCATGCTTTTCAGGGTATCCCGGAAGCTGGAGACGTTTTTTTCCGTGGTGAAACGGGGGTGGGTGCCGGTCTTGATTGCGAACTGCTCGGCAGGAAGGCCGAAGGCATCCCAGCCCATCGGATGCAGCACGTTGAAACCGCGGCTGCGCTTGTAGCGGGCGATGATGTCGGTCGCCGTGTATCCCTCGAGATGTCCGACATGCAGGCCCGAACCGCTCGGGTAAGGAAACATGTCGAGCACGTAATATTTCGGTTTATCCTGGCTGGTGCCGGTGGTGAAGGTCTCCTGTTCGGACCAGCGTGCCTGCCATTTACGTTCGATCGCTGAAAAGTCGTACCTCATGGTCGATGTGTAGGTTTCGGTAAAAGTCCCGGAAAATAAATTCTGTACGGCGAATCAACAAAAAAGGCAGTGCAGGTATTTTTTATTCCTGCACTGCCTCGATGTCCGTCAGATTAAGGTCAATCCTGAGCCGGTGCGTTGGTGCCGTTCTGTCCATTGGCGCCCTCGGTCTCGAGCAGTGCTTTCATGGATAGAGCGAACTTGGTCTTGCCGGTGCGGGGGTCCTTGCGGACTTCGATCAGCTTCACCTTGACGCGGTCGCCCGGTTTCAGCACGTCGCTGACCTTGGCGATGCGCTCGCGTGCGATCTCGGAGATGTGCACCAGGCCGTCGGTCTTCGGCAGGAACTCGACGAAAGCGCCGAGCTCGTCGCGGATGTCGCGCACCTTGCCCATGTACACCGTGCCGACCTCGGGTTTGGCGATGAGGGTCTTGATGGTCTCCACTGCGGCCTTGGTCCCTTCCGGGCTGTTGCAGGCGATGGTCACCGTACCGTCGTCTTCGATGTTGATCTCTGCGCCGGTCTCTTCGGTGATGCTGCGGATGGTCTCACCGCCCTTGCCGATGACCAGGCCGATGGCATCCACAGGAATCTGGATCGTGGTCAGGCGCGGAGCGTACTTGCCGATGTCCGAACGCGACTCGGGAATAGCCTCGGACATGACGTCCAGGATGTGAAGTCGGCCATGGCGAGCCTGTTCGAGCGCGGTTTCAAGAATGTGGTAGTCGAGGCCGTCGATCTTGATGTCCATCTGGCAGGCCGTGATGCCATCCCTGGTGCCGGAAACCTTGAAGTCCATGTCGCCAAGGTGGTCTTCGTTGCCGAGGATGTCGGTGAGGACGGCGTAGTTGTCACCCTCCTTGATCAGGCCCATAGCGATACCGGAGACCGGTTTCTTCAGCGGAATACCGCCGTCCATGGCTGCAAGCGTGCCGCCGCAGACCGATGCCATCGACGAAGAGCCGTTGGACTCGAGAATGTCGGAGACGATGCGGACGGTGTACGGGAACTCCTGCTCCGGAGGCATGACCATCTTGATGGCGCGCTCGGCGAGGTTGCCGTGGCCGATCTCGCGACGTCCGGTGCCGCCGACCCTGCCGGTTTCACCGACCGAGAAGGGCGGGAAGTTGTAGTGCAGCATGAATCGCTTGTCCTTGTCGTCGGTCAGCGTGTCGACCGACTGGGCATCCTTTTTGGTGCCGAGAGTCAGGGTGACCAGCGCCTGGGTCTCACCGCGGGTGAAGAGCGCGGAGCCGTGTGCCCTCGGGATGAGGCCGAGTTCGATGCTGATCGGCCTGACCTGATCCAGGGACCGGCCGTCGAGTCGTTTCTTGTCGTCGAGGATCATGTGGCGCATGACCTTCTTCTCGACTGCGTGGATGCACTCCTCGATCATGTGTTCGCTCAGGCAGTGAGCCCTGCAAGGATCTGCGGCGATGTCGTCGACCGTGATGATGTCGCTGAAATGGGCGAGGGTCTTTTTGAGGGTATCCTTGTAGATCGCCTTGGTCCTGTCGGAACGCTCCTCCTTGGCGAGCGGCGTGTAGGCGAGCTCCTTGAGCTGGGCGGCGCATAAGCCCTCGACGGTTGCGACGAGCTCGGACGGCGGAAGCGTCGCCGTGAAGGCCCGCTTCGGCTTGGCGACTTCGGCAGCAAGCTCGCGCTGGACGCGGCAGATTTTTTTGATTGCTTCATGGCCGTACCTGATTGCCTCGAGCATGTCGGCTTCAGAGATCTCCTTCATTTCGCCTTCGAGCATGCAGATGGTGTCCTCGGTGCCGCCGATGCAGATGTCGAGGTCGCTGCGCTGCAGGTCGTTGATGTCGGGGTTGATCATGAACGCGCCATCGATGCGTCCCACGCGGACTTCCGACATCGGGTTCGCGAACGGGATGTCCGAGACCATGATGGCGGCCGAAGCTGCCACACCGCCGAGCACGTCGGCGTCGTTGACGGTGTCGGAGGAGATGACCGAGATGATGATCTGGGTCTCCTGGTAGTAGCCATCAGGGAACAGGGGACGGAGTGCCCTGTCGATCAGTCTGGCGGAAAGAATCTCTTTTTCGGAGGGGCGGCCTTCGCGTTTGAAGAAACCGCCGGGGAACTTGCCGGCAGCGGAGTACTTTTCGCGGTATTCGACCTGCAGCGGGAAGAAGTCCTGGTTTGGAGAGGGAGGAGTCTTGCTCGAAACTACCGTGGCGATCACCATGGTGTCGTTGAGGCTGACAACCGCCGAACCGTCGGCCTGCTTGGCCATTTTTCCGGTTTCGATCGAGATTGTCTTGCCATGTCCAAGATCGATTTCTTTTCTGATAAACATGGAAATCTGTTGAGGTTAGTGATGAAAAACCTTTCCGGTGGATCTTTCGAGCTGCTGCAGTCCGTCTGCAGTGGTCAAGAGGTGAATGCCGGTTGTGTTCGTGACGTATTCAATAATTCTTCGAGTCATATAATATAATACAAAATTCTTTCACTAGTGACGAGTGAAGGGTAATGGACCTCATGGACCCCATGGAAAATGTAAGACTGCCTCAGCCTCTCCATTTTTCATTCATCTCACTCAACACCCATCATTCAGCATTCAGCCCTCATCATTCAGCATTCAGCATTCAGCACTCAGCACTCAGCATTCAGCACTCAGCATTCAGCATTCAGCACTCATCATTCCCTCCCCCGCAGACGTACCTCCAGTTGTCGATGAGGCGCGTCGAGCCGACACGTACCGCCATGATGAAGCGGTATGCCTTTTCCGGTATGGCGGTTTCCGCTGTTTCGAAGGTGTCTTCGTCGACGAAGCAGAGGTAGTCCCTTTTCGTGCCGGGGACCGAGTCGATGATCGATTCCGCTTCACCGGCAATGGCGCCGAGGTCCCGCCTGCCTTTCTCCGTCTCCTGTTGCGCATGCTGGATCGCATGGTAGAGCACCGTGGCGTGTTCACGCTCGTCGGCAGAGAGGTAGATGTTCCTCGAACTGGTCGCCAGGCCGTCGTTTTCCCTCGAAATCGGTGCTCCTTCGATGATCGTGCCGATGTTCAGGTCCCTGACGACTCTTCTGATCACCGAGAGCTGCTGGGCATCCTTCTCTCCGAATACGGCGAGGTGGGGCCTGGTGATGTTGAGCAGTTTGATCACGACGGTAGCCACGCCGCTGAAATGACCTGGCCGGAAGCTTCCCTCGAACCGGTTGGCCATCGGGCCCGGATCGATCGACGTGCTGTAGCCTTCGGGGTACATCTGTTCGGGCGCAGGGGCGAAGAGGTAGTCGACGCCTGCAGAACGGGCGAGTGCGGCATCCTGCTCGAAAGGTCTCGGATAGCGTTCGAAATCCTCGCCGGGGCCGAACTGGGTAGGATTGACGAAAATGGTCATGATGACGATTCCCGCCTTCTTCTGCGCAAGACGAACCAGGCTGAGATGGCCGTCGTGCAGGGCCCCCATGGTCATCACGACGCCGATGCGCTGCCGCTGGAGACGAAAGTTTTCGGCGATCGCCTGCATTTCGGCGGGATCAGTGATTATCTGCATCTGCTTTCTGCTGTTTGGAACGTTTGACCTCCTGCGGATGGACCACGACGACGAATTCGCCTCGAGTCTGGCCGCTGGAAAAGTGCTCGATGAGCGATGCGGGGGTCCCGCTGATATACTCTTCGTGGATCTTGGTGATTTCGCGCGCAACGAAGACCCCGGCTTCGGGGAAATGTTCGTTCAGCTCTTCGAGAAGCTTCCTGATCCGGTGTGGCGACTCGTAGAATACGACAGTGCTGCCAAGGCTTGAGAGGTACTCCATGCGGCTTTTCCGGCCCTTCTTGTGCGGCAGGAATCCGGCGAAGAAAAAGCTGCTGACCGGCAGGGGGCAGACCGACAGGGCTGCCGTAAGTGCGCTGGCTCCCGGTACCGGGATGACGCTGAATCCGAGCGTATGGAGGGCATTTGCCATGCTGTAGCCGGGATCACTGATACCCGGCGTGCCCGCATCGGTGACCAGGGCGACGCTGGTGCCCTCTTCGAGCAGTGCCCTGACCTGTTGGACGGCGCGCTCTTCGTTGAAAGAGTGGTACGTGACCAGTTTTTTGCCCTGGATGCCGAAATGTCTGAGCAGGATGGAGGTTCTGCGGGTATCTTCGCAGGCGATGGCCCCTGCGTCGCGTAGCGTGGTGACCGCCCTGAAGGTCATGTCATCGAGATTGCCGAGCGGAGTGGCCACGACGTACAGGATTCCTTGGTGATGTTGGTCGTGGATGGTCAAAATAGTGAGGTCTTCCCCTGGTGCCCTTTGATTGGATTGTCTAGCTTGTATATTAGTATAGCAAAAGCAGTAAATATGACAAAAAGCTTGAAAGGACGCGACCATGCATGAAGAGATTCTTTCGGTCAGGGACCTGCATGTCCATTTCCCGGTCCGGAAGTCAGGAGTGTTCGGCGGCCGCACGGTTGCCAGAGCGGTCAATGGCGTCTCCTTCGAGGTCATGAAAGGGGAGACCCTTGGCCTTGTCGGAGAGTCGGGGTGTGGAAAGACCACTCTCGGCAGGGCTATTTTGCGTCTGGTACCGTCATCGAAAGAGGGCAGGATCGTCTTTCGCGGAAAGGATATCACCGGTCTCGACAATCGCCGGTTCAGGCCGCTGCGCAAGGAGATGCAGATGATCTTCCAGGATCCCTTCGGTTCACTCAATCCCCGTCTGACCGTTGGTCAGATACTCGGCGAAGCGCTTCGGGTGCATGGCGTCGTTCGAGGTGCGAGCGAGACCGACAGAAAGGTTCGGGAACTGCTCGACACGGTCGGTCTCAACCGGGAGTACGCCAACCGCTATCCCCATGAATTTTCCGGAGGCCAGCGACAGCGTGTGGGCATCGCCAGGGCGCTTGCCGTGAACCCCTCCTTCATCATCTGCGACGAGCCAGTATCGGCGCTCGACGTATCGATCCAGTCGCAGATCATCAATCTGCTCAAGGATCTGCAGCGTGAGTTCGGGCTCACCTACCTGTTCATCGCGCACGATCTGTCGGTCGTGGAGTACATTTCCGACCGTGTCGCCGTGATGTATCTCGGCAGGATCGTCGAGATCACCGACGGAGAGACCCTTTACGCAAGTCCGAAACACCCCTACACGCAGGCGCTGCTGTCGGCGATTCCGCTGCCCGAGCTTGGCCGGAAACGCGAGCGCATCGTGCTCAAGGGTGACCTGCCCGGTCCGCTCTCCATTCCGAAAGGGTGCAGTTTCCATCCCCGTTGCCCTTACGCCATGCCGGAGTGCCGCGAACGGGAACCCGAGCTTCTGCCGTTGAAAGATAACCCGCGCCATCTGGTGAGCTGCCTGTTGTACCAATGAACCCATATCGATCTCTTGACATGACGAGCGAACCGAAAAAGAAACGGGGATGCCTGCGTACCGGATGCCTGACGGTGCTTGCATTACCAATCGTACTCGTGGTGATTGCCTGGGCGATGAACTCCTGGAGCCACCGCCTGCCTGGCAGTTTCGTGCTGCGCCTGCCGGTCACCGGCCAGATCGACGAACGGCCGGCCGACCCTGTTTCGGTTCCGTTTTCATCCGGCAAGCAACCGCTTTCACTGCAGGAGCTTCTGACCGTCATGGAGCGTGCCGGCGGTGATGCGAGAGTCCGTTCGGTGCTCCTCGACATCGATGGCGTTTCAGCACCTCCAGCCAAGATCGAAGAGCTCCGTCATGCCATCGAAGGGCTCAGGCGCTCAGGAAAGAGGGTGACGGCCTTCCTTCATACTCCGGAAGACAAGGACTACCTGCTTGCCGTCGCCTGTGACACCGTGATTGTGCAGAAGGGTTCATGGCTGCTGCTCGATGGTCTCAAGGCCGAGTCCTTCTATTTCGCCGAACCTCTCGGTAAGCTGGGTATCGGGTTCCAGGCTTCTCAATGGAAAAAGTACAAGAGTGCCATCGAGCCACTGACCAGAAGCGGTTCGAGCCCGGAAAACCGTGAAGAGCTGGGGCAGTTGCTCCAGAACTCCTGGGACGACTATCTCGGCTATGTATCGTCGCGTCGCGGGATTGACCGTGCGGTGTTTGCCGGCATCATCGATTCCGTGGCCGTACTTTCGCCCGAACAAGCCCTGTCCAGAAAGCTCGTGGATCGCGTATCGAGTGCCTGGCAGCTCGAAAAGGGGTATGAACGCACCACCGGTGTGAAAGCGCCAGATCTCTTTGTCGGAGGGCATGAGTATCTGCAGGCGACCGGAGGAATGGAGGTCACTGGCAAAGATGGTCGTATCGCGGTGATCAATGTGGTTGGACCGATCGTCAGCGCCGGAGGTGTCGAAGAGATGGCAGATGGCGAAGGGATCGACGAAGCGACATTGAAGCAGGCGCTCGAAATTGCCCTCGAAGACCGTGAAGTCAAGGCGATCGTCCTTCGGATCGACAGCCCCGGAGGAGATGCTCTTGCAGCCTCCTCCATGCTCGAAATGCTCGAGGCAGCACGCAAGAAAAAACCGATCGTCGCGTCGATGTCCGGTGTTGCGGCTTCAGGTGGTTACATGGTTGCCCTGGGCACTGACCGGATTTATGCCGATCCGCTCACCCTGACCGGCTCTATTGGCGTCTTCGCGCTCAAGCCCGATTTCAGCGGTCTCTTGCAGAAAGCAGGAATAAAGCGGGAGGTACTCGTCCGCGGACGTTTTGCCGATGCCTATACGCCCTTCAAACCGTTCGATCAGGAGGCTTTCAGTAAGTTCGACGAGACATCGGGTGAGATCTACCGTGATTTCGTGGGCAAGGTTGCCGCTCGTCGCAAGATGACGTTCGAACAGGTAGATGCGGTGGCAGGTGGCCGGGTCTGGACCGGCCGGAACGCGCTCGACGTGGGCCTCGTGGATAAACTTGGCGGGTTTGGCGATGCGGTGAAAGCTGCGCAGGAACTCGCTCACATGGATAAATCCAGAAAACCGGGCCTGATCTTTCTTCCCGCTGCCAGAAGCTGGTCGGATTATCTGTTCGGAAATGACTCTTCGGTTACACTCCCCGGCGTGGCGTCCCGCATTGCAGCCTTGCATCTCTTCCGGGCGCTGCCGTTCAGCCAGGATTTGCCGCTTCAAGGTGCCGCACGGATGCTGCTGCGCTCGGACTCTCCCCGGATTCTCGCGCTTGACCCGGTCGAGGTGGTGATCAAATGACCCGTCACCGGCAGGGGCATGGCAAGCCGCGCCCCTGTTGCCGTTCTCTCATTTCAGCAATACGCCATTCAGCAGCTCCACGGCTCGCGACGATCGAGGTTGCGATCGTTCGCCCTCGACGCCGAACAGCTCAGGTTTTTTTGCATTATCACATCGGCGACTAAAGGATGCAAAAGTATTCCAGGCCCACTCTGTCCTCCTGAGCGAAGCGAAGAATGACAACCAATAACAAACCGGATTGACACTTTTAATTGCCGGAGTGATAACTCCTGAGCGTGGGCCTTGCCACAGGTGAAAAGGGTGTTTTTACCGACAGGTGAGCACCTTCAGTTATTTTACGTCGCAATCGGCTGTATAGGCGTTAAGTGCATATTGTGTCTTGATGACGAGAGTATAAATAAATATATTCAAGAGTTGCTTTTACGGTCCTGCGTGTGATTTACGTGTATGTTTGTTTGTGAATAAATTACGAAAGATAATCGTCGGTGTTTGTGCCTGTAACGTATTCAAGTGACGCAGGATCGTTGATTTTCAGGTAAAATCGGTGTTGCCTGTTTAGTTGAAAGGAAGCTGCATATTCACAGGACAGACCATTTATCGCCGGGTGTTCGGATTTTGCCCGGAACGCTATGATGTCCGCTTCCCTTGTTCCTTACATATGCTTTGTATCAGCCTCTCCTCTTACCCCAACCCCTATCAACAGGAGGTCAGAAGCATGAGTAGCAAGTTCAGGGTCATTGAATTCCAGTTACTTCAGGCGTGCAATGCGAGGTGTGTCTATTGCGCGTATGACCAGGACCTTCCGGAGTTCAACCAGTGGCTTCCCCTTGAAATCGTCGAAAAAACCCTCGCGGAGGAACGGCCTGAATGGGTCTGGTTCGAGGGCGGCGAGGTCACCATGTCCGAAAAGTCGAAGCACTACCTGCTTCAGGCCATGGAGATCGCCAACAGGTTTGGTGTCAAAAACCGTATCAACACGAATTGCAGGAACATCGATCCCGAATGGTCGAGAAGACTGGCTGAAGGCGGTCTGCAGTTTGCCTGTGTCTCCTTCGATACCCTCGACCCCGAAAAGCTCGAGTTCCTGCGCGGTTTTCCCGAAGGGAGCGGCGCGGAAAACCTGGCGCGTCTCAAGGCAAACGCACTCTCCCTTGCAGATCAGGGCATAACCGTCGACCTCGAAGCGACAGTGACGCGCCACAACCTCCATGAGCTCGAAGCGCTCTACGATTATGCGGAAAGCGTAGCCACCCCCGGCCGGAATATCATCATGGGCGCGCAATGTCTGGTCGCGACCTATGACGAGGTTTTCGATCTCTATCCGGGACTTGACGAAATGAGCGAGGTGTTCAGGCGACTGACCGCCAGGGCAAGAAACGGCAGGATTCCGGTGCGGATCTGCTGTTCTCCGCTGGTTCGCTGCAAATATCCCGAACTGTACGAACCCCATCCGAACGTCATCTGGGTAGAGTGCACCTGCGGCTTCGATTACGTCCATATCAATGCCACGGGTGAGGTTCTGCTCTGCGGTTTCTGGGACCATACCGAAGCTATCGGCAACCTGAACGAATCGTCCCTTCGGGAAATCTGGGAGACGAGCGGGCTGCGCAACCGGGCGCTGACCGAAACTCCCGAAATCTGCGGGGAATGCCAGCACCTGGAAGGTCCGGGTCGCTGCCACAACACCTGTTTCTCGATCGTGCATCGTAAAACCGGTTCGTTCAACACCTTTGCCTATGACCTTACAGCCAGCTCGATTGCCGAAGCCGCAGGAAGGAGGGGGATATGAACAAGGTGAATCCCTGGGAGTATACCGATCTGGAGTATCCCGGGCAGCTTGCGTACCTCACGGTTTCCTGCACGACCCGGTGCAACTTCACCTGCGTATTCTGCTCCAAAAAGGACTATCCGGTCACCGATCTGGATTATGGGCTGCTCCGCAATGCCCTGACTGAATCGCTACCCCTGGGTTTACGCAAGGTCGAACTGACGGGGGGTGAGGCACTGCTTTACCCTCACTTCTGGGATGTGGTGGGCTATCTTCGCGAAAACGACGTGATGGTGCAGCTGGTCACCAACGGTTCCCTGATCGACAGGGAGATTGCCGGGAAGCTGGCCGATGCCCGGATCAACGTGGCGATCAGCCTCACCACCCTCGATGCCGGGGAGTTCACCGCTTTGTCAGGCGGCCAGGGGGAGCTGCGGATCGTCTTTGAAGCGCTGGATCATCTCCGTGCGGCCGGATACCATGCGGACCGGTATCCCATGTTCGCCATCCATTCGCTGGGTTCGAGGTCGAACTTCACGGCACTGCCTGACTTGCGCAGCTTCGCTGGGCAGAACGGCTGCGGGTTCGTGTTGAACCGAGCCATTCCGGTGGGGGGGCTTCAGGCAGACAATGTTCCTTTTTCGGCCGATCTGAAACAGTTTCTTGACCAGGAGTCCCCAGACCAGCCTGCAGCGTTGCCTTTTTCAGGAGACACCCCATGCAACCGGCTCAAGGCCGGCTGCTATATCGGGTCCGATGCGAAAATTCGCCCCTGTTCATCGATCGACATCGAAGTGGGAGACCTTCGCCAGGCATCCATAACGAACATATGGAGGGAATCCGAAATCCTCGAGCGGTGCCGCACTATCGAGCATCACCTGGAAGGTTCCTGCGGAGCCTGCCCTGAACGAAGCCGCTGTTATGGCTGCCGCGCGGTGGCATATGCGACCTGGGGGTCGCTGACAGCTCCCGATCCGGGATGTTTCAGGTTTTCGGAAGATGCCAGATTCAACGCACAGCAAGGAGGGTTACCGTGAAAGTAGCATTTGTCGCTCCGCCGGTCCCGGCGGTTCCTCTCAGCAACATGCAGCGCCGCTATTATTTCTATCTTTTTGCATCCCGTGCTTTTACGGTGTTCAACCATCTGACCGGACAGGACTTTTCCCGTTTCTGGATGCTGGAGCCGGTTCATCTGGGCCTCCTGCAGCTGATCTCCTTCCTTGAACAGCATGAGATCGAGTGCTCCTTTTTCGGCCCGATCAGTCCGGAGGGCAACGATGTGGACCGGGAGGAGATGCTTCTCCGGAAAATCCTCAACCGGGCGGATGAGTTCGACGTGATCGGGTTCAGCTCGATCACCGCCAGCTACAGGACCGCCGATCGCATGGCTCGACGTATCAGGCAGGAGTATCCCGATATTCCCCTGATCCTGGGAGGCAACCACGCCTGGGTACGGCATGAGGAGGTGCTTCGCGATTCGGTCTTTGACATTCTGGTGCACAGGGAGGGCGAACAGACCACCCTGGAGCTGCTCAGGGCGATGGAGCGCAACAGGCCTATCGACGGCATCGCGGGGATCAGCTTCATCAGGGATGGGAAAGTCCTTAAAACTCCTGACCGTCCTCGCATGGATCGTTCTCTGTTGCCGATGATCGGCTATGAGCACCTGGAGGACAATTTCAGCAGCGAAGAACTGGGTGGAGACGACCGGATTTCCATCCCCATCTCCAGGGTGACGCCGCTTACCGGCTGCACCAACGACTGCGTCTGGTGCGCGGATTTCTGGAAGCCGAAGGTTACCGGCCAGAATCCGGATCGGTTCAGGGCGGAGGTGACCTACCTGATGGAACGGCGCAACAGCCGATTCTTTTACCTGGGGACCCACGATTTTCTGCATCATCTCGACCGTGCCATGGAGATCGCCGGTCTGATGGGATCGTTGCGACCGGAAATGCACTGGGAGGCGCAGACCAGGGTCAACCCTGCTGCCACCAGGGAGCACTTCCGAAGGCTGCGTGAGGCAGACTGCCGATGCCTGCATGTGGGAGTGGAGAGCGCCAACCAGGATCTGCTCCGGGTCATGGGTAAAAATATCCGGATTCCCGAGGTGATGCGTATGCTTGAATATGCAAGGGAAGAGGGGATCGAAACCCATACTTACTGGCTTGTCGGTTCACCCCTTGAGACCTATGAGACCGCCCGCCAGACCATAGAGACCATGAGCCAGTGGCTGCGTACCGGCCTGTCGAGTACCGCTGAAATCAACATGCTCGTCGGCTATCCAGGCACCGATTTCTATGAGCACCGGCAGAACTACGGCATCACCTGGGTAGATCCCGATTACAGCCATTATGATGGCCGCAACCAGCCCACCTTCGAAACGAAATACCTGACGAAACGAGATTTCGAATACCTGTTCCATCGGGCCATGGATGAGTATTGTTCGGTCATGGAGGAGATCATCGGCAGCCAGGAGCAGGTGACGACAAAACTCGGAGATCGATTCCCCAACTTCGATCCCGCATTCATGGAGGCAGCGTTTTAACATGAACAACACGTACCGCCAGCCAGCCCTGGCCGATATGCCGTTATTCACGAAAGATGAGCGTGACGCCATCAGCAGGGTTGCCCTGCAATACCCCATGAGGGTGACCTCCTATTACCTGGGTCTGATCAGGGCGCCGGGTGACCCGATCTACAGACAGTGCATACCATCGGAAGAGGAGCTGAACGATGACTCGGGCCAGACCGATCCTCTCAGAGAGGAGGAGCACTCTCCGGTTCCCCGACTGCACCACCGGTATCCTGACCGGGTGCTGCTTCTGGTGACCAACAATTGCGCCATGTATTGCCGTTTCTGCACCAGGAAACGTAATATCAGCGACCGGACGACGACCATCACCGATGACGAGATCGCCCGGGTCGTGGAATACCTGAACCGTCATGAGGAGGTGCACGATGTGCTGATCTCGGGAGGTGATCCGCTCACCCTGCCTGTTAATCGGCTGGAGGAGATCATCAGGGCTGTACGAACTGTTCCACACATCGACATTGTCAGGATTGGTACCCGCATACCCTGTGTGGATCCGGGACGGATCGACGCAGCGCTCTGCAACATGCTGAAAAAGTATCATCCGCTCTATGTCAACGTGCAATTCAACTCACCGGCTGAAATCACCTTCGAGTCCCAACGGGCCTGCGCCATGCTTGCCGACGCAGGCATACAGCTCGGTAACCAGTCGGTGCTGCTCAGAGGCGTCAATGACTCCTCCGAGGTGATGCGGGAACTGGTGCGCAAGCTTCTGGCCATGCGGGTAAAGCCATACTATCTGTTCATACCGGACATGGTGAAGGGCACCGGTCATTTTCGCACCAGCCTTGAGACCGGGTATGAGATCATCCGTTCCATCCAGGGGTGGATGAGCGGCATGGCAACACCGCAACTGGTCATAGACCTGGAGAACGGTGGCGGTAAGGTACCTTTGTCACCCGATTATGTGACCGGTCATGATGACGGGTTATACTCGTTTCGAAATTTCGAAAACAGATTGTATGAATACGCTGATTTCAGAGCCTGCCATCACCAGCGTTGATCACAGCAGGCAGCTTCTCGATTTGCTGGAGCGCATTACGGGAAAGCCAGCTTCAACGATCAGGGGAAGCCTGAGGGGATATTACCAGGCGGTTCCTTCGCTCCTGCAGGAGAGCTTTCTCGGACCGCTCGTTCCGACACTCGGTTTCATCAGCAAGCTCAAGGCTCGTGCCCTGTCGGAGCGAATTTACCTGCCGCTCTTCGAGGCTGTGAGCCGCTGGAAAGTCTGGAATGAACCGCTTGCAGTCGCTCTGCTTCGTGAAGTCATCCCGACCCTGCTGGGGATCACCTCCATGCACAAAAAGGATAATGATCCCCTGTATGTCAGCCTGGCTCTGGGGCAGCTTGCCGGGCAGGCAGGGATGGGAAGGGTTCGGCTGATCAGTCTGGTCTGCCCCAGCTACCAGTACCGCCGCGATGCCAACGGCAGGCTTTGGCACTGCTCGGGTGAACTGCTGCCATCGACAGGAGCGCGATTTCGTGAGGTGGCCGCCACTCTGGGCCGGATTTTTGCACCGCTTACGGAACGGGCCGTTGCCATTGACTGGGAGTTCTGGTGCTATACGGGAGAGACTGGCGATCCGGAGCACCTCGTCGATATGGCCCGTTTTGTTCATCAGCACTATCAGCACGATCCGGAGCGGTTGTTTGCTACGCTTGGAATGGCGGCAGCGGATATGCGCCGCTATCTTCAGCAGGAGATGGGAAAGTTTGCCATCGATGCATCTCCCGGTTCACTGGACAAAAAATTCGGAGCCATCATCTACGAGATTCGGAGCTCGTTTGCACAACGGTTTCCGGACCAGCTGGATAACATCACCAGACCGGCAGAGGTGGAGTCGTGGTTGAGCGAGATCGGTGATTGTGGTCCACTCATCCATGCATTCGTCGAACAGGAGCGTATCTACCGGCAGAACGTGCTGATCGGGTTCACGGAGCCGATCGTGCCCGCAGCCCTGCGAGAGATGCTGCTGTACGTCTTTATCCTCAGGGAAGTTCGAGAGCAGGGGGGGATCATTATCGACACGGAAAGCAGCTCGAATTACATGACCGGGACGCTCCCATACTTTCCGACAGGTCTCGTCTTTACCAGGTCGGACAGGGAGAGGCATGGCGAAAAGAAGATGAACTACACGCTGAATATCCGCCAGCCATATAATGTGGTGCCTTGCTGATCGAGCTGATTGCACAGGGGCGATAGTGATGATCATCGATTTTTCATCGGGTAACTCTGGACCATTGAAGCGAGGAAAATGACAAACATCATATTGCTCTTGATACTCTATGCCGGGTTTGCAGCAGAGTACGCGGTAAACAGGTTTCTTGCCAGGCATCTTGACCTCGATGGCCTTGGCGATTTCAATGTGGCGGTAAGCCTGGCAACCATCTGTTCGATGCTGTTCGTCTCCGGAGGCGATGCCGCTTCCAACCGCTTCATCCCCAGGTATCTCGAACAGAAAGAGTGGGGCAAGATCAAGGGCTACATCGTTCATTACCTGAAACTGAGCCTGCTTATCTCCGTATGCGCCAGCATCTGTTCGCTCGCGGTCGATTATGGCCTGCGCTATTATCGACTTGACAAACTGCTCCATGAGTCATACTTCGCGATGATTCTGGCTCCCGTCCTTTCGGTATTCACCTTTCTGGGGGGATTACTGTTGGCCATGCATCGCGAGTATGCTTCCAGCCTGACGACCGAACTGTTGAAATCCCTGCTGTTCCTGGCCGGAATCTCTGCCTGGATGCTGTTTGCATCTTCCATCAATGAATACGAAGCGATCGGGCTGCTGTTGCTGAGTCTGTCGCTCAGCGTCGCAGTTCAGTCATGGGCGGCCATGAAGTCGATTCCATTCGATTTTTACCGGCAGAAACAGACGCTGTGCATTCCTGAATGGAGGGCTGTCGGCAAGCCGATGCTGATCATCGGCCTTGCGAACAACTTCATTTCGGTTGTTGAACTCTGGTGCCTGGAGGTTTTCTACAACGGGGAGGAAACGGTCGGAGCCTTCTCATTGCTGGTCTTTATCTCCTCGATCATCTGGATCAATTATACCGCATTCTACTATTTTCTCTCTTCGAGGATCGCCGTTATGGAGCACGACAGCAGCACGATGCGGAAGAGTTATCTGGGTGCTGTTTTGTGGCTGGCGGTTATAAATGTCATCACGGTTTCGTTACTGGCATATTATGCCGAGCTGATCCTCGGGTGGTTCCACCAGGATATGGTGGTGTATACCCCATGGTTATGGTTCATCCTGATAGGTACCGCCATCAACTCTGTCCTTCAGCTCGCATCTCCGTTTCTCAGATTTGGCGGGTACGAAAAGGAGGACTCCGCTATTTCAAGCAGGATATTGCTGCTCAGCCTGTTTTCAAGCCCCCTGCTGATCTGTTTTTTTGGTGTCGAAGGCGCGATTGTTTCATCGGTACTACTCCTTTTGATCAGAGGCCTCTGGTACTCATTCAGACTGAGGCGATTGCACGGCATTTCGCTGGTGTGAAGCCGAAGCGGCCCTCGTTATCAGAAATTCCAGAACTCCCGATCGAGGTTGCGGTACTGGATGCCCTGGACCAGATGTTTCATCTCGATCTTTTCGGAGCCCTCGAGGTCGGCGATGGTCCGGCTGACCTTGAGGATGCGGTCGTGCGCCCTTGCCGAGAGGTTCAGGCGGTTCATTGCCTCCATGAGCCGATCCGAGGACTGGCGATCGAGCGGGCAGAACTGACGGATCAGTTTCGAGCTCATCTGGGCGTTGGTGAAAATCCTCGGAGAGGTCAGCGACGTGAATCGCTCGTGCTGGATACGCCGGGCCTCGATAACCCTCGCCCGGATATCACGGGAGTACTCAGCCGTGCTGGAAGAGAACAGGTCGGCATTATCGACCTTGGGTACGTCGATGTGGATGTCGATGCGGTCGAGCAATGGGCCTGAGATCTTCGAAAGGTACCTTCGTATCTGATCCGGGGAGGCGGTCGGCATACCGTCCCGGTCCTTCAGCGCGCCTGCAGGGCTGGGATTCATCGCAGCCACGAGCATGAAGCCCGCAGGGTAGCGAGTGGTGAGCGCAGCCCTCGAAACGGTGACCTCGCGGTCTTCGAGGGGCTGGCGAAGCACCTCCAGGGCGCTGCGGCTGAACTCCGGAAGCTCATCCAGGAACAGTACGCCGTTATGTGCCAGGCTCACCTCTCCGGGTCGAGCCAGCGCGCCGCCGCCGATGAGCGCGATGTTGCTCGTGGTGTGGTGGGGGCTGCGGAACGGTCGGGAGATCATGAGCGGCTGATCGCGATCGAGCAGGTTTGCCACTGAATAGATCTTGGTCGTCTCGAGCGACTCCTCGAAGCCGAGCGGGGGGAGGATTCCCGGCAGGGCCTTGGCAAGCAGCGTCTTTCCGCTGCCGGGGGGACCGATCATCAGAATGTTATGGCCTCCGGCGGCGGCGATCTCGAGCGCCTTCTTGGCGGTCTGCTGGCCTTTGATCTCGGCGAAATCGACCGGGTATTCAGGCTCGCAGGTGAACAGGCTGGCGACATCCACGCTTACCGGAGTGAAGGTGTCCGTGCCATTGATGAGGGCGACCGTTTCATTCAGCGATTCAACGCCGAACACCTGGATGTCCGCGCCAGATGCGGACACGGCCACGGCGGCCTCGGATGCGTTCACGGCAGGCAGGATGATGCGGCGGAGCTTCTCCTTTGCAGCCATGACTGCCACCGGCAGGGCTCCGTTGATCCTTCGTAACGAACCGTCGAGCGCGAGCTCTCCCATGACGAGGGTCCCATCAAGGCTGCCTCGGATTTCCGCCAGGGAGCCGAGCAGGCCGACCGCGATGCCGAGATCGAAGGCTGTTCCTTCCTTGCGCACGTCGGCGGGCGCGAGGTTGACCGTGATCTTCTTCGACGGAAGCTCGAAGCCCGAGTTGCGTATGGCCGTCAGGATGCGTTCGCGGCTCTCCTTGACGGCGTTGTCCGGCAGGCCGACCACCGTGAATGCGGGAAGTCCGGTGGAGACATTGGTTTCGATGTCGACCTTGAGGGCGTCGATGCCCATGAGCGAAGCCGCACAGAGTGTGGTGAGCATGTGGGACAGTGGTTGGGGGTTGACCACTCGGAACTGCATTCATATCAGATAACGATACGCAAAAAACCGCTCTTTCCCGAAAAGCGTTCAGCCGGTCGTGCGCAGGCCGCCGGAGATGGCGTTGACTGTCAGCAGCAGCTCCGGAAGCAGTGCTTCGGCCTCTTTGGTGTTACCCTCTGCACCGAGTTTTCTCCAGCGCCTCAGCAGATCGATCTGCAGTCCGTGCAGCATGGCAAGCCCCTCCTGCCGGGCACTGATGAAGCGG
The DNA here is from genome assembly GCA_013334925.1 of Chlorobiaceae bacterium. Taxonomy (GTDB): domain Bacteria; phylum Bacteroidota; class Chlorobiia; order Chlorobiales; family Chlorobiaceae; genus Chlorobaculum. The sequence goes on along the minus strand of JAAXWP010000004.1, from coordinate 53,129 downwards.
TGTACGCTGAGCAGTTTCTCTTCGAGCTTTCCGCCATAGATTTTAACCAGCAGTCGCCTGCATTTGAGATATTCGGCAGTGATCTGGCTCATCACGCTGTCCCTGACAAGATCATCCTCAACGAGAGCGGCATATTGCTGCATGATCCAGAGATCGACGGTCAGGAGACTGGTTGCGACGTTGCTGATGATGTAATGGAATGGTGCCCAGGAGAAATCGCTGTCCACAAGGGTATTGAATACTTTAGGGTCTGCAGCCCGCAACTCCTCGAGCGCCGAACCGGCACCGTACCATCCCGAAATGCCGAAGCGGGCCTGGTTCCAGCTGAAGACCCATGGTATGGCGCGGAGGTCTTCGAGGCTCGGATTGCCCGTCCGCCTCGATGGTCGCGAACCGATCCGGCTCGACTCGATGATGTCGATGGGGGTCGCCTGACGGAAAAAGTCGAGCATACCCGGTGTCTCGATGAGCCGGCGGTATGCCTCATGGCTCTTGAGTGAAAGGAAGTCCATGGTCTGTTCGAGCGGATGACGCTTTCTGCCGCTATGCCGGTGCACGAGACGCGCTTCGGTCACGCCGGCAAGGAACAGCTCGAGGTTGTAGGCGGCACTGATCCTGTTCGCGTACTTCTGGGCGATGGTCTCTCCCTGCTCGGTGACCCTGAGCCCGGCATCGAGGGCTCCGTGGGGCTGAGCCCTGATGAAGCGGTGTGTCGGTCCGGCACCGCGGCTGATGCTTCCGCCGCGTCCATGGAAAAACAGGATGTCGATACCTTGCTGTCTGCCGGCCTCCATCATCTCCTCCTCTGCCCGGTAGAGGCTCCAGAGGCTCGAAACGATTCCGCCATCCTTGTTGCTGTCGCTGTATCCCACCATGACCTGCTGGACGGGGCGCCGCCCACCCTGGCGCTGCTGCTGACAGGCGAGGCTTCTCCTGGTCACCGGATGTTCCAGAAACGAGCTCAGGATTCCAGCGCTTTTCCTGAGGTCGTCGATAGTTTCGAACAGCGGGACGACGGGGATCGGGCAGGCATCTCCGCCATCATACGTGGTCATGAGACCTACCTCCCGTGCGAACAGGTAGATGACAAGCAGGTCCGGCAGGCTTCTGGTCATGCTGACGATAAGGGTCCCGATGCCTTCATACCCGAACTCCCTGACCTGTTCGAACAGCACCCGGTAACAGGAGAGCACTGCCTCGGCTTCGGGTCCGGTATGCATGTCCGGGTGGGTGAACGGACGGGGAGAGAGCAGTTCACGGTTCAGGAACTCCAGTCGTTCGGCATCGTTCCATTCGAGGTAAGCGCTGCCATCCAGCCCGGCGGAGGTCATGAGCTGGGAGATTGCCAGGTCGTGAAAACGGCTGTTCTGCCTGATGTCGAGCTTTCCAAGGTGGAATCCGAAAGTCTGCACAATACGGTATACCGGGGCGATATCTTCATGCGCGACGTTCCCTGCCCCGATTTCCCTGAGAGAAGAACCCAGCAGCGAAAGGTCCTGCAGCAGTTCGTTATGGCGCCGGTAGTGACCTGTTGCCGGAGACTCTTCTGCCGACTCCGGAAGCGCCGTGATCATGAGGTTGACGAACTGGCGCCAGGGCTCCTGGGGGTTACGGTCGAGAGCCGCGTCTCCTTCTGCGCCCAGAGCGCGCTGCAGTTCCCTCATTCGTCCGGCCATGTTCGTTTCCGGTGACTGGAACCGCTCCGAAAGGCTGAGTTTGGATGCCAGCCGTTCGAGTTGGTGATGTACGATCCTGAGTGCATGACGTCGCATCTCGACGAGAGTCTGGCGGGTGGTTTCAGCGGTCACCAGAGGATGTCCGTCCCTGTCGCCGCCCACCCAGCTTCCGAAACCGAGTCGCGGAAAGTTGCGGGGGTCGGCTGTAAGGGCCGGATCGAAGCCTGCCGAACTCCAGGCATGTTCAAGCCGACGGTCGAGCATGGGCAGCACATCAGGGAAAATCGTATGCAGGTAGTGCAGCACGTTGCGTCGCTCCGCGCTGACCTCGGGTTTTTCGAACAGGATTTCACCCGTACGCCAGAGCCGTTCTATCGTTGCCTTGATCTCCGAGCGGATTGCCGTCTGTTCTGCGGGGGTCCACATGCGGTTTTCGCGCTTGACGAGCAGGAGATAGAGCTCTCGGTGCTGTTCGAGTACGGTTCTCCGCTTGGCTTCGGTCGGATGGGCCGTCAGGGTTGGCCCGACCTCTATATACGTGAGTTCGCCGGCGATCTCCTCCTGCGTAATGCCAAGCTCCTGCAGACGGGTGAGGGTTTCACCCCAGAGTCCCGGAAGCGCTTCCACCCCCTCCTTCGATTCCATGGTGCGCCGATACTGGGCTGCGGAGTTCTCTTCTGCCATGTTCAGCAGCTGGAAAACGATCGACCATGCCTGCACGGTCCGTTCGAGGTTTCCGGTATCCAGAACGGGAAAAGCCCCACCGTTTCTCAGGTGGGTGGCGAGCGCTTCATGCCCGAGGTCGTTGAGTACATCGATGAAGCAGTCGAGCAGAAACCTGAAATCGCGCGCAGACTTTTCAAAATCGACGACGCTGGTTGTCGAGGTAATCATGAGGCGTTGTTCCGGGATGATTTTGACCGTTTTCTAAAACAACATAACCACAGGTGCGCGAGTTCCAAAGTACTGCAGCTCATTTGGGCCTCTGCTTTTTAGTGTCTGCCGGGGGTCAGACGCAGGGTGATGCCGCAAACACCTTTTTGAGCTTAATTGTTTGCCGCCTTTGACAATAATGTTTATCTTCAATTATAATTTCTGACAAGCGGCTAACACCAAATTCAACTACCAGTCATGGACAACAAGTCAAATGGTAAGCTGATTGCCCTGGCAATTGGCGGAGCTGCCTTAATGGGGGCCTTGTTCTTCGGCGTGTCGTTCCTCACCGGCTATGTCCCGGCACCGAATGCTTCGGTTATTCTCACTCCGCTCAGGTCTTTCATGGGCTGGTTCCTGCTCATCTTCTGTGCTTCGCTCATTATCATGGGCCTCGGCAAGATGTCCGGCGCCATCAGTGACAAGTGGTTCCTGAGCTTCCCTCTGAGCATCTTCGTGATCGTCATGGTGATGTTCTTCAGCCTCCGTATCTACTGGGAGCAGGGCCGCACCACGACGCTTGAAGGCAAGTACATCAGGTCAGTTGAAGATCTTGATGCCTTCCTCAACAAGAAACCTACGGTCAGCGACGTTCCTCCGGCACCTGCTGGTTTTGATTTCGCTGCCGCAAAGACCCTGGTTGACAACCGCTGCAACAAGTGCCACACGCTCGATTCCGTCAAGGATGCTCTGAACACCAAGTACAAGAAGACTGGCCAGGTTAACCTGATCGTCAAGCGTATGCAGGGTTTCCCGGGCTCCGGAATCACGGATGACGAGGCAAAGACCATCGGTATCTGGCTTTTCGAGAAATACTGATCCCGACTTACAGAATATCAGAAGAGCCCCGGAGTGTCCCTCCGGGGTTTTCTGCGTTCCGGGGATGGGTCAGTTCTGCGAAGCGGTGTAGGTGACGGTGACGGTTTCGGTGATGCCGCCCCTTGCGTTCCAGTCGGTTTTGACGGTCATGCTTTTCGGCATGCAGGCTGAAACGAGATCGTCAAGAATCCGGTTGGTGATGTTTTCATAAAAGATGCCGGCATTGCGGAACTCGAGGAAATAGTACTTGAGTGACTTGAGCTCGATGCAGGTTTTATCTGGCACATAGGTGATCGTGATCGTTCCGAAATCGGGCAGGCCGGTTTTCGGGCAGACCGAGGTGAACTCGGGATTGACGATCTGGATCGTGTAGTCCCTGCCGGGATAGGTGTTGTCGAAGACTTCGAGAATCTCTTTTTTCATGGTGGTTTCGGTAATTTGTTGTTGATACGGGTCATGCCTGATTGCCGCAAAATAGAAAACCGACGGGATTTTCATTAACTTCATGGCGATATTTGCCTGTTACACCCCTTCAGTCAACCCTCGATATGATTACATCCCGCTATCATGTTCCGGCTGCTTCAGTGCCGGATGATGCTGCTATCCAGACGGAGTTGCTTCGGATTCATGACGAACTTGCTTCCGAATACGATCTTCAGGAGAGCCCGCACCGGTTCGGAGAAGCCGATTTCCGTTTTCTCAGTGTTCGTGACAGTTATGCCCTTCTTGACCGGATCGATCCCGAAGAGTTTCTGAAGGATGAACAGATGCCCTACTGGGCCGAGATCTGGCCAGCGGCCGTGACCTTGTCACACATGATTATGGAGGAGCTGGATGTCGAAGGCAAATCGGTCATCGAGCTTGGGGCCGGCGTTGGTATGGCCAGTGTGGCGGCAGCAAAGAAAGGTGCCCGGGCAATCGCCACGGATTACTCGACCGAAGCGCTCCGGTTTGTGGTGTACAACGCATTGCGCAACGGAGTGTCGCTCGACACCGGGCGCCTTGACTGGCGGATGGTGCGCATCGATGAAAAATACGATATCGTCATTGCTGCCGATGTGCTCTACGAACGGGTTAATCTTCTGCCGATCGTTACCGCGCTTGACACCCTGCTGAAAGAGGGTGGTGCAGCCTATATCGCCGATCCGAGGCGGCGTCTTGCCGAGCAGTTCGTCGAACTGGTTCGTGAAAACGGTTTCGAGATCACCTCGACGAAGAATTACGATGCAACCGGCGACCAGACCGTTGCCGTAACGATCTACAAACTCGAACGTTCAGCGAGATGATGGAGCAAAATAGTGGTTTGCAGGGAGCTGGTACCAGGCTTCGCTCATGGTCCTGGCAGGGAGGAACCGGATCGGTGATCTGGCAGCTGATGTTTCCTGGCGAGGGACTTGTTGCCGGTCTCAAACGCTTCCCGGCGACACGTACATCCTCGATCTTCTGCATCGATGTTCCGACCGGCATGACCCGCTGCGATGCGTTCGTGCCCGCGGCAGGAACCGGGGGAGAGATACCTGTCGGCGACGGATGGATGATCGGCCTCGAAACGGTATGGGGAGGTCTGCTCTATTGTCACTCCTTCCAGTCCGGCAGCCCTGAACACCAGGGGGTCTGGGCGGTGGATCCCATAGGCGGCAAGGTGGTATGGGGGCGTCCCGAGGCCGTGTTCGCGGCCAATCTCGGCAACTCGTTTCTGGTTTATCGTACGCATCTGTTTGCCGGTTTTCCGGAGCGCGAGTACTGGCTCATCGATCCGATGACCGGTGAAGTGATCGAGTCGCTCGGTACCGGATTCGATCGCCCGAATCTGCTCAGGATGTCTGCAGTCAGCGAGGAGGAGCGGCAAGGTATCGTGCTTTCGGAAGTACGCCCGACGGCGGAGGGACCAGTCGAGAGCATCGAATCCGGCCGATACGTGGCTGAGGCAAGGCACACGCCCTCAGCACTGACCGGAACCTGGAGTTCCGGGATCAGGGTGATTCAGGGTGACCGCATCGTCTACGAGGATGTCATGTCGGCATCGTCGTCGGCACCGCTGTTCAACAACTTCCTCGTTCGGGGAGGTATGTTGTACTATATCAGGGAGAACGAGGAGCTTGTCGGCGTGACATTGTCATGACTATCACTTCCAACAGTCCTGAATCTGCGAAACAGCCGTCGCCCGAATCGTGCGTCACGGCATTTCTGTCGCATCTGGAGTCGGCGCGAGGCCTCTCCGCCAAAACTCTGGTTGCTTACCGGACCGATCTCGTCCAGTTTTTCTCTTTTCTCCGGAATCTCTGGAATCTTGCCGAAGGTGAGCCCATCGACCCCGCCCGAACCACGGTCCCTGATGTGAGGCTGTTCATGGGGCATCTGCTCGAAAGCGGTATACAGCCTCGTTCGATCGCCCGAAAGCTCGCTGCGGTCAAAAGCTGTTACCGGTTTCTGCTCGATACCGGTTCCATCGAACATTCACCGCTTTCGCTGGTCATGACTCCGCGGTTGCCGCGCAAGGTTCCGGAGTTTCTGAGCGAGGAGGAGGCCGGGCGGCTGTTTGATCGGAAGGGACTCGCCGAAATCGTTGACGGCGAAGCTTCGGCTGCTGTCAGTTTCGAGGTCGCCCGTGACCTGGCCGTGCTCGAGGTTCTTTATGGTTGCGGACTCCGTTTGTCGGAGGTGATCGATCTCCAAATGGCTGACATCGACCTGCAGAACGGGTTTCTCAAAGTCACCGGAAAAGGGCGCAAGCAGCGCGTCGTTCCTCTCGGAACCCCTGCTTCCGAGGCACTTAGAAATTATTTTGAAGTCAGACGAAACTTCTTTAGAATATCTTTAGAGAGGGCTGAGGAAACGGCCCGGGCATTCGTCACCATCAGAGGCAGACAGCTATATCCAATGCTCGTCCAGAGAATGACAAAGCGGTATCTCTCCTCGGTTACCGAGTCAGAAAGAAAAAATCCCCATATTCTCCGGCACAGTTTTGCAACTCATCTGCTGAATGCCGGAGCCGACCTGAAAAGCGTCAGCGAAATGCTTGGGCACAGCAGCCTGACCACTACGGAACTTTACACCCATGTCACCTTCAACAGGCTGAGGGAGGTCTACCAGAAAGCACATCCAAGAGCCTGAAACGACCGCTTTATGCTCAGCGGGTTTATTCCCGGCTGCGTTCTTTTCAGTATTCACTCATAAACGGAGGTACGTATGACAAAATCCTTTACGAATGATGCGGTTGCCGTCAAGGTTACCCTTCGTCATTCCAGTAATCATGGCAGCATAGAAGGCTATGCCCAGGATGCGGCAGCGGGACTGATGAAGTATTATACCGGGCCGATGAATTGTCATGTCATCCTCGATCACCAGAAACACGATTTCGAGCACAACAAGATTGCCGAGATCACCGTACATGTGCCTCAACGGGATTTTGTGGCAAGGGAGGGTGCCCAGACCTACGAGCAGGCCATCGACAGTTGTGTCGAATCGCTGACACGTCAACTGAAAAAGTTCAAGGAGAAACAGCAGATCGTCTGAACATACATGAAGGAACAGGGTCAGCTTGCTGGCCCTGTTCTGATATTCTGCGGAGAGCAAACACCATGATGTCCCGAGCATGAATTTCGACCAGAAGGGATTGAAGAAGCGATCGATCACGGTCGCCTATTTTTTTGAACATGTCGGCGAAAAGTCCGATATCAGGCTTCGCCGTCTCAACAGCGTCGATGAGCAGGATCGCCGCATCTTTGAACGCGATCTCCATCGGCCGGGGCTGGCCATCGCCGGCTTCACGAATCTGTTTACCTACAAGCGGGTGCAGATTCTGGGCAATACCGAAACCAGGTTCCTGAACCATCTCGGCCATGATGTCCGGAAGCAGGCGTTCGCCAATTTCGTCAAGTTCAGGATGCCGTGCATCATCCTGACCAGTAACAACAAGCTCGATCAGGATCTTATCGATCTGGCCACCGAGGCTGGTATTCCTGTGTTTACTACCCGGCACTCATCGACCAAGGCGATCTATTTCATCACCGATTTCCTGGACGAGCAGTTTTCCATGTACCAGCAGTATCATGGCTCCATGGTTGACGTTTATGGCGTCGGGGTGCTGATCACCGGCAAGAGCGGGCTCGGCAAATCCGAAATCGCCCTCGATCTGGTCGAGCGCGGTCACGGGCTGGTCGCGGACGATGTGGTGGTGCTCAAGCGCAAAGGCGAGACTTCGACGATCGTGGCTTCCAGGAACAATATCATCGACCATTTCATGGAGATTCGCGGTCTTGGCGTGGTCGACGTCCGTGCCAATTTCGGAATCCGTGCGATTCGCGACCGGAAGGTGGTGCAGGTGGTTGTCGAACTGCTCGAATGGAGCAAGGAGGCTGAATACGAAAGGCTCGGTCTCGATACGAAGAGCGTCAAGGTGCTTGGCGTCGATCTGCCCCTCGTGCAGTTGCCGATCTTTCCCGGCAAGAACATCACGGTCATCATCGAGGTGGTGGCACTCAACTTCCTCCTGAAGCGATACTCCGGCTATGTCGCAGCCGAGGCCCTTACCGAAAGGATCCGTAACGTGATCAACAAGGACCGGACTGTGACGTCGGGTCAATCTCCAACTCCTCTCTATCATGATGATGAAATCGAATAATACAGCCTCACCGTTTTCTTTCCTGCTCGTGCTCGTGGCGGCGCTGCTTTTTTCTGGCTGTTCCAGGCAGAAGGGTGGTGAGCAGCTTTCGGGTTCGGCAAGGGATACGACACTGGTGATCGCCATGCTTGGGGATGCGGATTATCTCAATCCGGTGCTTGCTTCTTCGGTAACCTCAGGAAACATAACGGGTCTCATCTATCCGTCGTTGCTGCAGGCCGAGTTCGACACCTCCACCGGGTTGCTCAATTACCTCGCTCTCGAAAAGAGCCTGCGCCCTGTGTCGGACAAGGGGGGGCGCTCACCGAAAGGGGCTCTTGCCAGAACCTGGACGATGTCACCCGACCACCGTTCCATCACCTATATTCTCCGGAGTGACGCACGCTGGGAGGACGGCAAGCCTGTAGTTGCCGGTGATTTCAAGTTCGCCTATCGCCTTTATGGAAATCCGGTGATTGCCAGCCCGCGTCAGCAGTATCTTGCCGAACTTGTCGGTGCTGACAAGGGGGCTGTCGATTTCGACCGGGCAATCGAGACGCCGAACGACACGACGCTGGTATTCCATTTCTACAAACCGGTACCGGAGCACCTCGCGCTTTTCCATACGTCGCTCACTCCGGTGCCTGAACATGTCTGGAAGAGCGTCAGGCCGGATCAGTTCCGTGAATCGAAGCTGAATATGCAACCGGTTGGTTCCGGTCCTTACCGCCTTGTTACCTGGAACCGGCAGCAGGACGTGACCCTTTCGTCGAATCCTTCATGCGTGTTGCCCAAACCCGGCAATATCAGAAGGATCATGTTCCGAATCGTGCCCGATTACACGGTGCGCCTGACGCAGCTGCAGACCGGTGGCGTCGATGTGGTCGAGAATGTCAAACCAGAGGATTTCACCTCCATTCAGCGCGGCAACCAGAATGTCGAGCTCAGGACAGTGGGCCTCCGTGTCTTCGACTATGTCGGCTGGTCGAACATCGATCACGACTACTACAACCAGACCAAAAAGTTCAGGCCTCATCCGCTGTTCGGTTCTTCCGTCGTTCGCCAGGCGCTGACCCATGCGATCGATCGGGAGGCCATCATCGACGGCTATCTCGGAAAGTACGGCACGATCTGCAACACCGATATTTCACCGTCGCTGAAGTGGGCTTACGACGATACGATCAAACCGCTCACCTACGATCCGGCGCTTGCTGCGAAACTCCTGGAGCAGGAGGGGTGGCTGCCCGGTCCTGACGGCATTCGTCAGAAAAACGGCCGCAGGTTCAGTTTCACGCTCTACACCAATGCCGGAAACGACCGCCGGAATTATGCCTGCACGGTTATCCAGCAGAATCTGAGGGAACTCGGAATCGAGTGCAAGATCGAGATGCAGGAGTCGAATGTCTTTTTCGAGAACCTCCAGTCCAGAAAACTCGACGCATGGATGGCCGGCTGGTCGATCGGTCTCGAGATCGATCCGATGGATGTCTGGGGTTCCGACCTCGAGAAGAGCCGGTTCAACTTCACCGGTTATCGCAATCCGAGGATCGAACAGCTCAGCGAGCTGGCCAAGACGAAGATGCGGCCAGAGGAGGCTCGTCCTTACTGGGTGGAGTATCAGCAGATCCTGCATCGTGACCAGCCGGTGACCTTCCTGTACTGGATCACGGAGACGCACGGATTTTCGAAACGAATTCAGGGGGCATTGCTCAATATCTCCGGGACGTTTTACAATATTGACGACTGGAAACTCAAACCATCTGCAAACGCGGTTCCGTAAGCGCTTATGGCTTCATACATTTTCAGACGGTTGCTGATCGCCGTACCTCTGGTGTTCGGAGTGCTGACCCTCACCTTCTTCATCATCAGGCTCGCTCCCGGAGATCCTGCGGCCTTTTTCATCCAGCCGGGCATCAGCCCCAATGTGGCCGAGCAGATCCGTCAGCAGTACGGCCTGAACGATCCGTTGCCGGTCCAGTACATCAAATGGCTTGGCAACGTGCTGCACGGTGATTTCGGCAGGAGTTTCAGCAGGGCCCAGCAGCCGGTGTTCGACGTCATCTCCGAGGCGCTGCCCGTGACCATGACCATAGCGATCCTGACACTTATCGCCAACTTCGTTTTCGGCATCATTATCGGGGTGATTTCAGCAGTCAGGCAGAACAGCTTTCTGGATCGTTTCCTGACCGTGACGGCGCTCTTTTTCTATTCGATGCCAGAGTTCTGGTTCGCCCTGATGATGATCATCCTGTTCGCCCTCAAACTGCCCCTTTTTCCGGTTTCCGGTCTGAACGAGGTCGGTGCCGAGAGCTATGGACCGTTCGGATTCTTCATGGACAGGATCTGGCATCTCGCCCTGCCTGTCACGGTGCTCAGCATCAATGGCGCAGCCGGCATCGCGCGGTATGTCAGGGGGAGCATGCTCGAGGTGATCCGGCAGGACTATGTCCGTACGGCACGTGCGAAAGGACTTTCCGAAAGGGTCGTCATCCTGAAGCACGCGCTCAGGAACGCACTGTTGCCGGTGGTCACGCTCATGGGCAGTTCTCTGCCCTTCATTTTCAGCGGAGCGCTTTTCATCGAAGTGATTTTCGCTTTTCCAGGCATGGGCAGGGTGACCGTCGAGGCGATCTTCGCGCGCGACTATCCGCTGATCATTGCCAATACCTTCGTTTCCGGTACCCTGATTGTGCTTGGTAATCTGCTCTCCGATGTGCTCTATGCTGTCGTGGATCCGAGAATAAAATTATGACAGCGTCATCGTACGATATGGACATGAACCAGATAAACCCTGAACTACGTGAGGATTGAATTATTGAATACCGCTGCCGATCCGGTCGAAGTCCGGTTCGAGGAGCAGATACGTCCGCAGAGCATGAGCGATTTTGCCGGTCAGAAAAAGCTGACCGACAATCTGAAAGTGTTCATTACGGCAGCAAGGAAACGCGGGGATGCGCTGGACCATGTCCTGCTTTCGGGACCTCCCGGTCTTGGTAAAACCACGCTTGCCCATATCATCGCATCGGAGATGGGGGGTGGCATCAAGATTACCTCCGGCCCGCTGATCGACAAGCCCGGTAACCTTGCCGGTCTTCTGACCAGCATGAAAAAAGGGGATATCCTGTTCATCGACGAGATCCATCGTCTCGCACCGGCCGTTGAGGAGTATCTCTACTCAGCTATGGAAGATTACCGGATCGACATTCTGCTCGACAGCGGACCGGCTTCCCGTGCCGTGCAGCTCAAGCTCGAGCCATTCACCCTTGTCGGCGCCACGACAAGGGCCGGCCTCCTGACCTCTCCGCTCAGGGCCCGGTTCGGTATCAACAGCCGCCTCGACTATTATTCGCCACAGCTGCTGCAGCGTATTCTCATCAGATCGGCATCGATCCTGAACATCGGTCTCGAAGAGGATGCTGCCATGGAGATCGCAAGCCGGTCGAGGGGGACTCCCCGTATCGCCAACCGTCTTCTGCGGCGCGCCAGGGATTTCGCACAGGTTGCCAACGAGGAGTTCATTTCGCTTGAAACTGCCCGGTTTACGCTCGAATCGCTCGAAATCGATGAAGGCGGTCTGGATGAGATGGACAAGAAGATTCTTCATGCCATCGTGCACAAGTTCGATGGAGGTCCGGTCGGGGTCGCTTCACTGGCCGTATCGGTTGGAGAAGAGCAGGACACGATCGAAGAGGTTTATGAACCGTTTCTGATCCAGGTCGGATATCTGGCAAGAACTCCCCGTGGCCGCGTAGCCACCCGTCTCGCGTTCTCGCGCTTCGGCGGGCCGGAGTTCAGAGATCGGCAGGGAGGCCTGTTTGAAAACCTGGATGCTGATGCACAGTAACCCGGACGGTGGCAGGGGAGTGCGGACTGCGGGGTCACCGGGCGGCAGCCTGTCCGGTATCATCCTTTCGGTGCTGCTCGGCATGGGCGTATCCGGATGCGCTTCATCCGTTCCGATTTCGACACCTGCGAAGCTCCCCGAAACACGTGCGGCGCTGCAGGACAGCTCCATGAAAGCCTTTTCGCGCGCCTCCTTCCTGATGATCGGCGGAAAGTACTGGGAGGCCATCGAAAGTTACCAGAGAGCCATGACCGGTCGACCGGCTGAGGACGCAGCGGTCCATTTTGCTATTTCCAAGGCATATTTCAGCCTCTCCGTCCCCGATTCGGCAAGGGTGCATGGTGAGGATGCGGTCCGGCTCGATCCTTCGAACATCTACTATTCGATCTATCTCGCCAGGCTTGTGCACGAGATGCAGGACTACAGCCGATCTGCAGAGCTGTATGGTACAGCGGTGCTTGCCGCTCCGGAACGATCCGATATCATGTATGCACAGGCACTGGAATTTGTGGCTGCCAACAAGCCAACGGAAGCGCTGGAGGTGTTCAATCGACTTCTCGATCGTGACCCCTCCGATGAACGCTACCTTTCACAGTCGCTCTGGCTGCAGATTGCCCTTAAGCGTTATGACGACGCCATTGTGACCCTGAAACGGCTGATCGATCAGGTCGGACCGCGGGAGAAACTCCAGCTGACTCTCGGAGAGCTCTATGAAGAGACTGGTCAGGGCGAAAAGGCGCTCGGGATATACCGGCAGATCATCGGGCGCGACAGCAATTCAGCTGCGGCCTGGGCAGCCATGATCGATCATTACGTCGGAAGTGGATCGATCGATGAAGCTGTAAGGGAGTTCAGGGGATTCGATGATCGTCAGCACGGAGACTCCTCCATGTCGATCGAGATGACGAAGCTGTTCGCCATTCGTGCCGAGAAAGACAGTGCCTATGTGCTCCCGGTGTTCAGGATGCTCGATGTGCTGGTTGAGCGACATGGAAAGGACAGCCGCGTCCATGTTCTGAAGGGAACCTACGAGATGCGTCGCAATGCGGAAACATCGGCGATAGCGAGCTTTGACAAGGCTATCAGGCTCGATCCCCGCAATGCAGATGCCTGGGAGAGCCTGGTGATGGCTTTGCTGGACAGTGGGGACCATCGACGGGCCTTCAATGTCGTTATGCGTGCCAGGCATCACCTTCCACACCAGAAATTCCGCTTCGACGTTCTTCAGGGATATGCGCTGCTGAAAGCGGGTTCACCGGCTAAATCAGCGACGGTGCTTGAACGGGTCGTCAGATCGAAACAGGAGCCCGACAAGCACGAGTTGCTGATCCAGGCAAACAGTACGCTTGCCATGGCTTATGACGTTCTCGGAAAAAAGCAGCTCAGCATCGAGGCATACACACGGGTACTTCAGCTCGACCCGCACAATGCCCTGGCGATGAACAACCTCGCCTACCTGTATTCCGAACAGAAGATCCAGCTCCAGAAGGCCCTGCGTCTTGCGCAGAATGCTGTCATGCTCGATCCGGAAAACCCCGTGTTTCTCGATACACTGGGATGGGTCAACTACCGGCTGGGTAATTTCACGGTTGCCCGGGATCTGCTTGAAAAGGCCGTGAGCACAGGGATCGAAGAGACGGAGATTTTCAGTCACCTTGGATCGGTGTACGAAAAACTTGGCGATGCGGTGAAGGCGAAAGAGATGTTCGAGAAGGCGAAGACGGTGGGGAAGAACCCGTAACGATTGACGGGTTGATCGCGTTCATGGGTCCTATGGGTCTCATGGGATAGGAACTACGGAGAGCAATTCACAACAGCGTGCTGACAATAAAAAAGGCGACCATATGGCCGCCTTTTTTTGTTGGTATTCCGTGCTTACTTGCTGCCGTCGAAAGGACGGTTGGCAAGGTAGTCGTAATAGGCCCAGCGGGAATCGACCTCTTTCTGGATTGCAGCGTAGTACTCTGCAGCCAGTGCCGGATGGGTTTTCTTCAGCATTCTGAACCTGTTTTCCATGTTCAGGAACTGTTCGACCGGGATTTTTGGCTTCTTCGAATCCATGATGAGCGGATTGAGTCCCTCCTTGATCCTGTCCGGGTTGTAACGGTAGAGCAGCCAGTGACCTGAATCGACCGCGGCTTTCTGGTGTTCCAGACCTGAAGAGAGGTCAAAACCGTGTGCGATGCAGTGCGAGTAGGCGATGATGACCGACGGACCATCGAATGCTTCCGCTTCGAGGAAGGCTTTCAGGGTCTGCTCGTCACGGGCGCCGAAGGCGATACTGGCGACGTAGGCATTGCCATAGGTCATGGAGATCAGGCCAAGATCTTTCTTGGTCGATGCGCGACCGGCGGCAGCGAACTTCGCGACAGCGGCTTTCGGGGTTGCTTTCGATGCCTGGCCGCCGGTGTTGGAGTACACCTCGGTGTCGAGCACCAGCAGATTGACGTTTTTGCCGGAAGCCGTGACGTGGTCGACACCGCCATAACCGATATCGTATGCCCAGCCGTCACCACCGACCGCCCAGACGCTCTTCTTGACCAGCATGTCGGCCACGGAGAGCAGGTTTCTTGCGTCGGGAGAGTTGATCTCCTGCAGCTTCGATTTCATGATGGCCACTCGTGCGCGCTGCTCGAAGATCTCAGGCTCGCTCTTCTGGCTTGCCTGGAGAATTTCGCCGGCAAGGGTGTCGCCGATCTCGGCCGAGACCTTTCTGACCAGCTCCTGAGCAAACTGCTCCTGCTTGTTGATGGAGATCCTGAATCCGAGCGCGAACTCGGCGGTATCTTCAAAGAGCGAGTTCGACCAGGTTGGCCCGAGGCCCTGCGAGTTGGCGCAGTAAGGCGTCGTCGGCAGGTTACCGCCGTAGATCGATGAGCAACCGGTAGCGTTGCCAATCACGAGCCTGTCTCCGAACAGCTGGGTCATCAGCTTGATGTACGGAGTTTCGCCGCAGCCGGAGCATGCGCCGGAGAACTCGAAGAGCGGCTGCTGAAGCTGCTGTTCCTTGATCACCTTCACGTTGATCTTGTTGCGGTCGAACTCCGGAATGCTGAGGAACCAGTCCCAGCACTCGCGCTCGGTATCGCGCAGCGGAGCCTGAAGGTGCATGTTGAGAGCCTTGCGCTGCGGGTTGGCCTTGTCCCTGGCCGGGCAGACGCTGACGCAGATGCTGCAGCCGGTGCAGTCTTCCGGTGCAACCTGGATGGTGTAGCACATGCCTTTCCAGTTCTGTGCCTTCGCGTCGGTGCTCTTGAAGGTTTCCGGAGCTCCCTCGAGGTGCTTCGGATCGTACACCTTCGCACGGATGGCTGCGTGAGGACAGACCATCGAGCACTTGCCGCACTCGATGCAGAGGTCAGATTCCCAGACCGGGATTTCAAGGGCGAGGTTACGCTTTTCGAACCTTGCCGTGCCGGTCGGATAAGTGCCGTCGGCCGGCATGGCGCTTACCGGCAGGTCGTCGCCTTCACCGGCGATGATCTTGGCGAGCACGTCGCAGACGAATGCCGGGGCCTCCCCAGCGATCGGTGCACGAAGCTCCTTCTGGCTGTCTGCCGACGCGCCGATTTCGACACGGTGCAGGTTGGCCAGAGTGCTCTCGACAGCCTCGATGTTCTTGCGGACCACTTCGTCACCCTTGTTTCCGTAGGTCTGACGGATGGAGTCCTTGATCTTTTCGATGGCCTCTTCACGCGGCAGAACACCCGAGATGGCGAAGAAGCACGCCTGCATGATGGTGTTGATACGCTGGCCCATACCGCTTTCGTGAGCGACCTTGTACGCGTCGATGGTGTACAGGTTCGCCTGCTTTTCGATCAGGCGCTGCTGGAGCTGCCTCGGCAGTTTCGCCCAGACCTCGTCGGCACTGTAGACGGAGTTGATGAGCAGCGTGCCGCCCTGTTTCAGGTTTTTGGCGACGTCGATCATTTCGAGGAACACCCAGTGGTGGCAGCCGATGAACTGCGCTTCGGTGACCAGGTAGGTCGACCTGATCTGCTCGGGGCCGAACCTCAGGTGAGAGGTCGTGATCGAACCGGCTTTCTTCGAGTCGTAGACGAAGAAGCCCTGTGCATAGTTGTCGGTGTTTTCACCGATGATCTTGATCGAGTTCTTGTTCGCGCCGACCGTACCGTCAGAACCGAGACCGTAGAAGAGGGCACGGAAGACAGAATCGGGTTCGATCGAGAAGCTCTCGTCGTACGAAAGGCTGGTGCCGGTGACATCATCGTCGATGCCGATCGTGAAGTGGTTTACCGGTTTGGCTTCACCCATGTTGTCGATGATCGCCTTGACCATGGCCGGAGTGAACTCCTTGGATGACAGACCGTAACGTCCGCCGACAACTTTCGGCATCATGGTGCACTGACCGCCCTGGTACGATTCCGCCATGGCGTTGACGACATCGAGGTAGAGTGGTTCGCCGGCGCTGCCCGGTTCCTTGACGCGGTCGAGAACCGTGATGGCCTTGACGGTAGAAGGAAGCGAGGCGACGAACGATGCGATATCGAACGGTCTGAACAGACGAACCTTGACGAGGCCGACCTTGTGGCCCTGACGATTCAGGTACTCGACGGTCTCGAGAGCGGTTTCAGCGCCCGAGCCCATCATGATGATGATGCGGTCGGCGTCCGGAGCGCCATAGTACTGGTAGAGTTTATAGGAACGCCCGGTCAGTTCGGCGAACTTGTCCATGGCCTTCTGGGTGATGGACGGGCAGGCGTTGTAGTAGCTGTTGACGCTCTCGCGGGCCTGGAAGTAGACGTCCGGGTTCTGCGAGGTGCCACGGATGATCGGCGCGTCCGGAGACATGCGGCGCATACGGTGGGCAATGACCAGCTCGTCGTCGATCATGGCACGGATATCTTCGTTCGAGAGCACCTCGATCTTGGAAATCTCGTGTGAAGTCCTGAAGCCGTCGAAGAAGTGCAGGAACGGCACTCTCGATTCGAGGGTCGCAGCCTGTGAGATCAGGGCCATATCCATGACCTCCTGGACCGAGCACGACGCGAGCAGGGCGAAGCCTGTACCGCGGACCGACATGACGTCGCCGTGATCGCAGAAGATGGAGAGCGCCTGAGCGGCGAGCGAACGTGCCGAGACATGGATGACGCAGGGGGTGAGTTCACCGGCGATCTTGTACATGTTCGGGATCATCAGCAGGAGACCCTGCGATGCGGTGAATGTCGTGGTCATCGCTCCGGTCTGCAGCGCGCCATGCACTGCGGCAGCAGCACCGGCTTCGCTCTGCATCTCGTCGACGAGAGGTACCGATCCCCAGATGTTTTTGCGATCCGTTGCGGCCCAGGCATCGGAATATTCACCCATGGGTGATGCCGGAGTGATCGGGTATATGGAGATAACTTCGTTGGTACGATAGGCGACATGAGCGAGAGCCTCATTCCCCTCCATTGTCTTGAATGTCCGGGTCATACGATCAATAACTGGATTATGATTTGATTGGACGTGCGCGATCCTCGATGGTAACTCAAACTGCCTGTTCCGCGATTCGATTGCATCGCAGGCCGGTACCTGAAAAACCCGCCTCTCCCCGGAGTGAGATCCAGGGCGAAATGAGTGCAAAAGTTCCTAATGTCAGGAAGGTGGAATTGTTCCTGGAGAACCCCTGTTTCAGCGCGCCGTCCGACGTGCACACGAACTGCTTACCACGATAGATGCGGTGCCTTTGCAGGCCACGCAGATACAGGATGGTTCCGATCGCAGGTAAGAAAGCTTTGAGTGCGCTTTCGAAGATAGCAAAAAAACTGATATACTTCAATTCTGTTAACTTTTTGCCGACACCACCAGTTGGCATTCATTTTGTTGAAATCAAGCACAACCGGAGGGTTTCAGTTGGAAAAATCAGGTAATGCCGGTACCCCGGACAACAAACAATCAGAGCAGATCGTCTATGGGCGAAATGCCGTGATCGAGCTGCTGCAGCAGAAACCCGGGAGTGTCGAGAAGATCTATCTTCAGTTCAACACCTCCCACCCCAAGCTGAAGGAGATTCTCATCACCGCCAGGCGGCTGAAGATCCCCACCGGAAAGGCCCGGATGGAAAAGCTCACCGAGCTTGCCGGCACCGCCAAGAACCAGGGGGTCTGCGCCCTCATCACCAGCGTCACCTATTACAGTCTCGACGAGGTGCTCGCAAATCCGCGCAACACCGCACCACTGCTCGTCATTCTCGACGGACTTGAGGATCCGCACAATGTCGGGGCCATCATCCGAACTGCAGAAGCCGTCGCCGCCGACGCGGTCATCATGATCGAGGGCAAGGGAGCTCCGGTGAACGCCACCGTGCACAAGGCATCTGCCGGTGCGCTTTCACACATGCGCGTCTGCAAGGTCAAGAGTCTTGTCAGGTGTCTCGACCTGCTGCACGATCGCGGTTTCAGTATCGCCGTCGCCGATATGGAGGCCGAGGTGAACCATACCGATATGGACTGGACCCGGCCTACCGCACTCGTCATGGGTGCTGAGGGCACCGGTATAAACCCCGAGGCCAGAAAGCGCTGCGATTCGGTCGTTCGGATTCCCATGGCAGGTTGCGTCGAATCGCTGAATGTCAGTGTCGCGACCGGGGTGCTGCTGTTCGAAGCGATGCGCCAGCGACTGGGGTAGGGATCTCAGTGTATCTGTTGCGCGTCTCGATGGCAGCGTTGGTCGGTGCTCGAAATCCTCATGTAATCCGTGTACATTCCGGTTTCTGTGCTCCGTCCGCCTTGCCCTCGAACCGCTCACTACGATGCACTGAGACCCCTGTTCTCTCTTTGTTCAATCTGTTTTAACGCTATTAACGAAAGGGGGGCGCTGAGAGTTTCAGTCCCGGATTTTTTTATGGGGCCTGTGGGTCTGATGAGACCTGCGGGACCCAGAGAACCAGAGATCCCATGAGTGAATGATCCCTCCTTGTAGCCGCCCGCTTTCCCTGCAAGCGAAAAAATGTTACCTTCCTGTTCATCGATCGTATTCACCCGTAACCTCTTAATCTGTTCTGCCATGAACTTCCCTGACAATCTCCGCTATACCAAGGACCATGAATGGATCATGCTCCTCGAAGACGGCGCCACCGCTCTGGTCGGTATTACCGACTTCGCCCAGTCCGAACTCGGCGACATCGTGTTCGTCGAAACCAAGCCGGTCGGCACGAAAGTCGGCGCTCACGAGGTCTTCGGTACCGTCGAAGCCGTCAAGACCGTCGCGGATCTTTACGCGCCGGTAGCCGGTGAGATCGTAGCCGTCAACGAAGCGCTCGACGCTGCGGAGATCGTCAACAGCAGCCCCTACGCAGATGGCTGGATCGTCAAGCTGAAGCTCGACAGCCCCGATGCCATCGGTTCGCTGCTCTCTCCGGCGGATTATCGTGCGCTCATCGGCGAGTAAAGACTCAACAAACCGTATCCAGCATCACAACACATGCCTTTCATTGTCAATACTGATGCCGAAAGAGCTGAAATGCTCCGGCAGATAGGGGTCGGAAGCTTTGAAGATCTCGTCGTCGACATTCCTGAAGAGATCCGCCTGAAGCGGGCTCTCGACCTGTTTCCGGCCATGGGTGAGCCGGAGGTCCGGCGACTGCTCGAGCAGCTGTCGATGAGCAACGCCAGCACGGCTGACCATGTCAGTTTCCTCGGCGGAGGAGCTTACGACCACTTCATTCCTGCAGCGGTCAAGACCATCTCGTCGCGCAGTGAATTCTATACGGCCTATACGCCTTACCAGGCTGAAGTGTCTCAGGGTACCCTGCAGGCGATTTACGAGTATCAGAGCATGATATGCCGCCTGTACGGTATGGATGTGGCCAACGCCTCGATGTACGATGGCGCGACCGCACTGGCCGAGGCTGCTCTGATGGCCGTGAACATCACCGGACGCAACGGCGTCGTGGTGGCCGGCAAGCTGAATCCCTACGGATACCAGGTGCTGGAGACCTACCTCGAAGCCTCATGTGAGCGTCCGATCGTGCAGAACGCGCTCGAGGACGGCATCGGCAGCATCGAGGCGCTCAGGGCGCTCGTTACGAACGAGACCGCCGCGGTCATCGTTCAGCAGCCGAACTTCTACGGACGCCTCGAAGAGGTTGAAGAGATCGGCCGGATCGCTCGTGAACACGGTGCGCTTTTCATCGTTTCTGCCGATCCGGTCTCGCTTGGCGTGCTCGAAGCACCCGGCAACTACGGAGCGGACATCGCGGTCGGTGAGGGTCAGGTGCTGGGTAACGCCCAGAGCTTCGGTGGCCCCTACCTCGGTATATTCACCGTGAAGCAGCAGCATGTTCGCAAGATTCCCGGACGCCTTGTCGGCATGACCAAAGACAAGGACGGGGAGGACGGCTTCATCCTGACGCTGCAGACCAGGGAGCAGCACATCCGCCGTGAGAAAGCGACCTCGAACATCTGCTCGAACCAGGCACTTTGCGCATTGCAGGCGGTGGTGTGGATGTCGTTGCTCGGCAGGGAGGGCATTAAGGATGTCGCACTGCGTTCGACTCAGAAAGCACACTATCTGGCTGAAAAGATCGCCGCTATCCCTGGATTTTCTCTGAAGTTTACTGGACCGTTCTTCCGTGAATTCGCGGTCGAAACCCCGGTCGCACCGGCTGAGATCGTCGAGAAAATGCTTGCGAAAAAAGTGTTTGCCGGCATCGATCTCTCCCGTTTCGGAGACAACGGTCTGCTTGTCGCCGTTACTGAAAAACGTACCCGCGAGGAGCTGGACATGTTCGTCCAGGAGCTTGCGGCTCTCTGAAAAACAAAAAACCCCGGTTCGCCGGGGTTTTTTGTTTTCAAGTGATGAATTATGAATGCTGAATGCTCAATTGAGAACGTTCATCATTCATAACTCATCATTCAGCACTCATCACTCATCACTCATCACTCATCACTTATCACTTATCACTCATCATTCAGCACTCATCACTTATCACTCATCACTCAGCATTAAACAAGCCCCAGCTTCTGCATCTCCTCCCTGAGAATTGCCTTGTTGGCGTCCGACATCGGGACGAGCGGCAGGCGGTAGATCTCTTCCACCATACCCATCAGTGAAAGGGCATACTTCACCGGTACCGGGTTGCTCTCGATGAAGTTCAGCCTGAAGAGCTTGCGGTATTTGCGGTTGATTTCGCGAGCTTCTTCGAGGTTGCCCGCCTTCATGGCGTCAATCAGCCCCTTGACCGCTTTCGGCACCTGGTTGGCCGCCACCGAGATCACGCCGTCACCGCCGAGCGCCATGAAGGGCAGTATCAGACCGTCCTCGCCGGTCATCACCGAGAACCTCTCCGGTCGGCCATCGATGAGTGTCATGATCTGATCGAAATTGTCCGACGCTTCCTTGACTGCGAGCACGTTCCCGAAGTCGTGGGCCAGCCGCAAAATAGTCTCGGCGCTCACGTTACTGCCTGTGCGGCCCGGCACGTTGTAGATGATCACCGGAATCGACACAGCTTCGGCCACATGCCGGAAGTGCTGGTAGAATCCCTCCTGCGAAGGCTTGTTGTAATATGGCGCGACGGAAAGGATGGCCTGCGCCCCGGCCTTTTCGGCGTTGCGCGACAACTCGACTGCGTGCCGGGTATCATTGGTGCCCGCTCCGGCGGCGACCATCATGGAATCACCAGCCTCCTCGCGCACCGTGCGGATGATCTCCGCCTCCTCTTCATTCGAGAGGGTGGGCGACTCGCCGGTCGTGCCGCAGGGAAGCACGATGTCGGTTCCTGCCTCGCGGTGGAAGCGCACCAGCCGCCGGATGGCTTCGAAATCGACCGACCCGTCCTGGTGGAACGGTGTGACAAGGGCGACGGCGGAACCGGTGATAAGACGATTGGACATAGAACTCATGGATGAATGTGTCGTAGGATCGATATTGCCGAATAATAAGGCAAAACTTCCTGAATTGCTACACGGAATTTCCGGCCTCGATCAGTTCTCCGGCAAGTTTCCTCGATGATTCCGAGATGGTATGACCACTGATCAGGCGGGCGACCTCCTCGACCCTTTCGGCGTCGTCAAGTGTCGTTACGCCGGAAAGTGTGCGTGCATCTTCGATCCGTTTCGAGACGGAGAGGTGCAGGTCGGCCATGGCCGCAATCTGGGGCAGATGGGTGATGGCGATGATCTGGTGCAGACGGGAGAGCTGTTTCAGGCTGAATCCTACCGCCTGGGCCGCTTTTCCGCTGATACCGGTATCGATCTCGTCGAAGACGAGGATGGGCAGGTGCGTGGCCCGGGCCAGTGCGCTTTTCATGGCCAGCATGACTCGCGAGATTTCACCGCCCGAGGCGACCTTGGCAAGTGGCTTCGGCGACTCTCCGATGTTGGTCGAAATCATGAATTCGATGCGGTCGAACCCGTTGTCGTATGCCCGGTACCTGCGTCCATCGAAAGTTATGTCACCCTCCGGGCTCTCCTCATGCGTTATCGCCACTCTGAAGTTGCCATGGGGAATGCTGAGCTCCTTCAGCACTGAGGAGATCTCCTCTTCCAGCAGGATGGCCGCACGCAATCGCATCTCATGAAGGTCGATGGCCGTGGACGAGAGGCCGTCACGCGCCTCTTCGATCTCTGCCCTGAGCCGCACGGTGTCGGCCTCCACGTTTTCCTCGATCGACAGCTCATCGGCAAGCCGGTCACGCAGTCCGATCAGTTCATCGATGCTTTTGCCGTGCTTTTTGCTGAGTCGCTGAAGCATCATCTGGCGCTCACGGAGCTCTTCGAGTCGGGCGCGGTTGAATTCGATACCTGACGTGTATCGCCCGGTGAAGCGGCTGGCCTCTTCGATCGACGACATGGCGCCGCGCAACTCTTCGAGAGAGGGCTCGAAGCGCTTGTCGATCGAGGCGAGTTTTTCAAGCAGATGCACTGAAACCGAAAGCGAGGCGTAGGCGGAATCGTCGGATTCATACAATCGTTCGCCGAGTTCCGTGCCAAGGCTGAAGAGTGTCTCGGCATTTTCAAGCAGGTTGATCTCCTCTTCGAGCGAAGCCTCCTCTCCGGTCGCAAGGCCTGCAGACTCGAGTTCACGATACTGGTACTCGATGAAATCCCGTTTTTCCCTGAGAGCCGCCGCTTGCGCCAGGAGTTCGTCGAGGGTGCGGCGGAGCTGGCGGTAGCGCTGCAGGAGGCTGTGATACCGTGAAGCTTCATCCTTCAGCTGGCCGAATCCGTCCAGCATGCCTGCATGGGTTTCCGGGTGGAGCAGCAACTGGTGGTCATGCTGGCCATGCAGGTCGACCAGCTCCCTGCCGACCTGCTTGAGCAGGCTTAACGGACAGGGAGTGTCGTTGATGAAACTGCGCGACTGACCGCTTGCCGCGATATCCCGCCTGAGGATGAGTTCAGGGGTGCATTCGATGCCTGCCTCTTCGAGCTGGGGAGCTACCGTTTCGTAATGGCTGCCGGTAAAGGTGGCCTCGATGACCGCCTTCGAAGCGCCGCTGCGCACCAGTTCGGCGCTTGCCCGTTCGCCGAGCACCAGGTTCAGCGCTCCCATGAGGATCGATTTTCCTGCGCCGGTTTCGCCGGTGATGATGGTCAGTCCGGGAGCGAATTCGACCGACAGTTCGTCGATGAGCGCAAAATCCCTGACGTAAAGGCTCTGCAGCATGGTTCGGGAGTCGTTTGGCGTGCCTGAACAAGGTTTACTGAAGATACTCCGAAAACCGCAGGTTTGAAATATGCCATCCCTCCATTAACGCGCCAGCACAGCGCTTTCGGTAACGTTGTATCTCGACCCCGAGAAGCCTGCGGCGTTTATCGACACCCGATAGGTCCCGGCAGGCAGCGCCTGACCCGAGTTGTCGCAGCCGTCCCAGGTCAGCAGGGTGGCAGGTCCTGCGGGCAACCCTGCCGCGAGGGTTCTGACCTTCGAGCCGACGGTGTCATAGATTTCCACGACAAGCTGGTAGGTGTCCACCGGAAGTGTGACTGAAATCTTCAGCAGGTCGTTATTCAGGTCTCCATCGGGCGAAAACGGAATCGGCGAAATCCGGAACATCTCTTCGGTTCTCGATGGCGCGACATAGATGGCGTTGATCCTGCCCGGAGTGCCTCCAAACCAGGCATCGGTGGAAGAGCTCCAGCTCAGGGGAGAGTCGGAGGGCATGAGGGGATTGTATTTTTCGAGGGAGATGCGTTTCGACTCCTTGTTAGCCGGGTTGTGCCATGCGGGCAGGTAGGCGACCTGGTCGATGACATTACCTTTGTTGTCCAGCAGGTAGACGCTGTCGCCGCTGTTGTTGAGCGACAGGGTGGTTTTGCCTTTGACGATGAAGATCCTGGTGCCGGTTTCTGCAGGCAGATAGGTGTAGTAGGCGGTCAGGCTGCTTCCTGCGTTCTTTCCGTTGTTTTCGGCAGTGATCACGGCGTACTGACCGGGCTCTATCACACTGGAGCCGCTCGAGCTAACGAAAGCGAGGCTTCCTTTTATGGCCGGTGAACCGTTGATTTTCCAGCCGGTGAGATCAATAGCCCTGGTGCCGGCGTTGTAGATCTCGATGAATTCCGGCTGGTCGGGGAGCGCATCTTTCGCATCGCTCAGCGGGTCGAACAGGATTTCATTGATGACCGGACCCGAGTGGTCAGCCTGAATGGTGAGATTTTCCGAAAACGAACTCTTTTCGGGCTCGTCCTTGCAGCCAGACAGCAGCAGCAACGACAGGACGCAAAGACGGTGGGGGTGCATCTTTTTCTCCTGATATGTTATGGCTATGTCGAAGGGTACTGCTATGGGCAGGGGGCTGCTCAGGTGGTTGGGGGAAGAGCAGTTACCGATGCCTCCAAAATACTTACACGGGGACCCTCAACGGATCCCCTGAATATTCATCAGTGGGTTGAAACGGGCCGCTTCAGACGCTTTTACCCTTGGTCGGCTTTTCGTCGATGGCCTTGTTGAATTCATCCTCTATTTCGTTCTGAGCCTTCTTGAACTCCTTGATACCTTTGCCGAGTCCCTGGGCAAGCTCGGGCAGCTTCTTGGCGCCGAACAGCACAAGGATGATAAGCAGGATAAGTATGAGTTCCTGGCCGCCTAATCCAAACATAGGTATTCCTCCGGAAAATGGGTAAAACGAGGGCGATGTATGCCTGAAGAGTTATATACTCAAAGTGCGGTGTCTAACCAAGCGTTTTCGATCAAAATCAGCCCGCATATCCGATGATGGTCTCTCCGGCGAGGGTTTTCATTCCCTCGGTGACCTGCACCGAAACCGAACGGGGGAGCACGATGTCAACCCTTGAACCGAACTTGATCATGCCAAACCGTTTTCCCGCGGTGACTGCCTGGCCCTCTTCAAGCCTGCAGACGATTCTCCTGGCGAGAAATCCGGAAACCTGGCAGAACCACAGGGAGCCGAAGCGGCAGTCGAGGCCAATTTCCATGCGCTCATTGTCGGTCATGCTCCGGTGATCGAATGCCATAAGGAACTTTCCTTTATGGTATCGAAGGTGAGACACCCTGCCGCTCACCGGTATGCGGTTGACATGCACATTGAACGGAGACATGAAGATACTGACAAGTGTCGATGGCTCGCCGGTCAGCGGATGATCGACCGGTTTGATCAGCAGAACCTTGCCGTCAGCAGGTGCTATGATGGCATCAGGATCGGCAGGTGACGAGCGTTCCGGGTCCCGGTAGAAAAAGAGGCTGAACAGCAGATAGAGTGCTGCCGCAGCGGTAAGTGTCGCCCCGCCGGCGGAGTGCAGGAGTAAGCCTGCTCCTGCAATGATGGTGCAGACGATAGCCGTGGTGACTACGCTGCCTGTTCCGTACGAAGTGATGCGCATAAGAGCTTGTACCTGTTCTTTTCAGAGGAGACAATGATACTATTTTGTCCTGTAATTCACGCATAAAAGAGCTCGGTGGCATGAACTTCTCGTGGCGTGTTGGGTGAAGTGGGCCCCTGTCGCTATCTTGACAGCGAGGTGAATACCCAAAAAACCTGAATTCTCGGACACGCTGACGTGAACCCATTCGAAAAAAGATTCCTGGAAAACCTCAGGCGGCAGGAGCTTGTCACTTCAGGAGATGCGGTGCTTCTTGCCATTTCAGGAGGACCGGACTCGATGGCTCTGCTTCATCTGTTCATAGCTGTCATGCCGGTGCTCGGTTGCCGTCTCGCCATTGCCCACTGCAACTTCGGATTGCGGGGTGAAGCGAGCGAGGGCGATGAACAGTTTGTCCTGAATGCAGCTCGGGAGTCCGGTTTGACATGCCATGTACGTCAGTTCGATACCCTGGCCGAAGCAAAAACCTCGAAACGTTCGATCGAGGAGACGGCCCGATCGCTCCGTTATTCGTTTTTCGGTGAACTTTGCCATGAGTACGGCTATACCCTTGTCGCGACCGGGCATCATGCCGGCGACAATGCCGAAACCCTGCTGTTCAACCTGTTCCGGGGAACCGGTATGACCGGTCTCAGGGGGATCAGGTCGGTCAATGGCAATATCATCCGTCCGTTGCTCTCTTTCAGCAGAGTCGATGTGCTCGACTATCTTGAAGGGCGATCGCTCGGCTGGCGGGTCGACCACACCAATCACGAGACCGTTCATGACCGCAATTTCATCAGGCACCGGGTGATTCCGGCAATCGAGGAGCGTTTCGGAGCTAAACTCAGCCCGGCGCTTCAGCGACTGTCGGAACAGGTGGGTGAGTTCGACGAGTTTGTCCAGTGTCATATCGCACGACTGCTCAGGATGCATCCCATGCTGGACATCACGGGAGGGCGGCTTCATGTGGTGACCTTGCAGCGGTTGACGACCTTTGAGCGCAAGGAATTGCTCAAAAGGGCACTCATGGCTCAGGGAGTATCGGTCGACGGACGGGTTCTGAAACGCCTTGACGACCTGCTGGAGCGGCAGCCAGGACGCAGCGTTCCTGTCGGGCGCGGAATCACCGTTATCAAAAAGGAGGGTTTCCTGGTGTTTGGAAGAGGTGACGAGTTAATGAACTGACTCTGAATCAGGTATGGACGTGATGGACTGAAAAGACAAAATGGACATGATGGACAAAAATTTTAAGGGAGGTTTCCCTTCCTGCATTGTCCATGATCTCCACATCGTCCATAGTTTTTTCGTCCATTCAGTCCAGCTCTCATTACTGGCACTCATCCCTCATCCCTCAGTACTCAGCATTCATCCCTCAGCACTCATCCCTCATCATTCATCATTCAGCATTCAGCATTCAGCACTCATCCCTCATCATTCAGCATTCAGCATTCAGCATTCAGCACTCATCCCTCAGCACTCCCTCACTTTCCTTGTTTCCTGAAGGCCGACAATGGCAGATCAGCATCGACGATGACCGATTCGAGGTTCTGATGCACCCTGACATGTTTCAGGAATGTTTTGGCTGATTCGGAGGTCCTGGGGCCTGCGGCGCTGGTGAGCTGAATGGTTCCCCAGAGGAACGATGATGCGAAAAACGCGCTCTTCCGGTCCCGGTAAACCCATTCGGATTCCCCTTTCAGCCCGTCGTCGAATCTGACCGACATGGCCAGCTGCTGGAGCCTGTTGAGGTTGCCCACCGAACGGACATCTCCGTTTTTCGAGGTCAGGCTCTGCAGGGCACTTGCCGTCCACTGCGGGGAAGAGAGCGTGAACCAGAGGTGAGATTTGTAAATGGCCTTGTTGATCATGGCCGATGAGACCGAGTCCCGCTCAAGCATATGCCCGGAGGGCCTGAAGAAGCCATCAAGCATCTCGGTACTGCTGGCAATGACCATCTTTCTTGGTCCTATCGGTGCAACCCAGAGCGTACTGTCGAGGGCGTAGGCATGGTGTCCGGCAATATCGGCAGTTTTGAGGCTCGCGGCCTGGAGCGCCTGTGCCGGGGCCTTGGAGGCAAATGAACCCCAGACCATGCCGATGAATTTCTGCTGCTTTCTCCCCGATCGCTGGTAGCTGATAAGGAGTGTGTCGAGATCCTGGGAAAGGTCGATACCCCGTTGCTTCATGAGCTCGTCCACCCGTTTGCCGGCGCTGAACGGTATTGCGTTTTTCAGGGAATCGGGGAGCGCTTCATTCCAGAAACGGCTCTGCCTTATATCTTTCAGGCCGACGTAGATCATCGCATCGGAGGTGCCGGGCATATTCTGGATGATCGTCGAAAGCTCGGGGCTCAGGGTCTCGGGCTGCATTCTGGGTTTTGGCCAGTTGAGCCAGACAAGTGCGGCGAGGAATCCCGTCAGACCGACGATGAACAGCGTCAGCATGACCCGGGGACCTTTTTTTTTCGGAGTCTGCAGAACTGGAGCCGCTTTGGTCTCTTCGTTGCCGTTCATACGGGAAGACAGGGTTAGGAGTTGTCCTTGATGGCCATGCGGGCCAGCTCGTCGCACCGGTTGTTATACGGGTTGTCGCTGTGTCCCTTGACCTTGTGAAATGTAACGCGGTGTAATCTAATCAACTTCAGGATATCCTGCCAGAGGTCGATGTTTTCCACAGGCTTTTTGGCAGCGGTTTTCCAGCCGTTCTTCACCCACCGGGTCAGCCAGTTCTGGTTGATCGCGTTGACCAGATAAGCGGAGTCGCTGTACAGATCGACATGGCAGGGCTCTTTCAGGGCATCGAGCCCCCTGATGGCCGCCATGAGTTCCATGCGGTTGTTGGTGGTCGCCGGATCGTACCCCGAAAGCTCTTTTTTCGTGGTGCCGTACATGAGCAGCGCGCCCCAACCGCCTCTGCCAGGGTTGCCGCTACAGGCGCCGTCCGTGTAGATGATGATCTTTTTTTCCATGGATAAAAAAAGGCTCACCTGACGATGAGCCTTCAAATTTTCCGAGTTGCTTCAGCAGTCCCTGAGGAGCGTGATTACTTCAGGAGCTTGGCCAGTTCGGCGGTGCCGGTCTTGGACATGATTTTCATGGCCTTGGCGGAAAGGCGGACTTTCACCCAGCGCTTCTCCTCCTCGATCCAGATCCTCTTGGTGTGGAGGTTGGGCTCCCAGCGGGTGCGGGTGTGGTTGTTGGCATGGGAAACGTTATTGCCGTATTTCGGGCTTTTGCCGGTCAGCACGCAGACTTTGGACATGATAGACTCTCGATTGTCGTTATAAAATTCGATACGGAATATACGGATTCGTTCTTAAAAACGAAAACCGGAGAGGGATTTATTCGTCACGTGTAATGCGGAATTCCTGTTGAAGCAGGATAGCAGGCTTCGAAGCGGGGTCCCCGATCTTGATCCATGAGCCCTATGGGTTCTATGGGTCCAATGGGTCCGATGGGTCCTGTGGGAAATCAGGAGCACTCGACCGTGTTTCCCGTCATTTTTTCCTCACGGCCTTATACCCAATACGTGATACATGAGGACGTCGATCCCGACTTGTCGGGACAACGACGCAATCGAATCGCGCAACAGGTCAATAAATCAGCCTCACGGCCTTATTCCGACCGCACACACCATCATCGACAGCACATACAGCAGCGTGCCGAAGGCGTTGTACCATACCGCCTTTTCGGCCGGATCCGCGATCAGGATTTTCTGCATGGGCAACTGCATGACAAGAAGGACCGTAGCTACGCCAGCGCTCATCATCGAGCCTTTGGCCACGAGGATCGCTATGGCAGCCACCTGGGCGATGTCCATGACCACCGAGGCGAGGATGGCCGCTTTCTTTTCACCGAGCTGTACCGGTATCGAAGCGACCTTGCGGATATTGTCTCCGACGATCGACTTGAAATCGTTCAGGGTCATGATGCCGTGTGCCCCGAGTGAAAAAATGATCGCAAGGGCGATCGATTCGGTTGACGGCACACCCTGCGTGATCGAAAAACTGCCGGTCAGCCAGGCAACCCCTTCATAAGCGAGTCCGACAATCAGGTTGCCGAACCATCCGTTACGTTTGGCGCGGATGGGCGGGCCAGAGTAGGCATGCGACATGAGCACGCCAACGAAGGCGATGGCCACGACGTAGGGGTGGATCGACAGGGCGACGAGAAAACCGGTCAGGATGAGCCCGAAGGTGATCAGCCAGCTGGCCTGCTTGGAGATCTTGCCTGCAGGAATGGGACGCTCGGGTTCATTGATGGCGTCCACTTCGCGATCGAAGTAGTCGTTCATGGTCTGCGACATGGCGCACATCAGCGGTCCCGCGAGAATGACTCCGCGGACAAGGATCGAGATGTTGTCGCCGACGCTCTGTCCGGTCGAGACAACGCCACAGGCGAAGGCCCACATCGGAGGGAACCAGGTGACCGGTTTCATGAGCGGCAGGATAGCGGACGGCTCGATCCTGAAACCTGGCCTGTTGACGTTTTCCAGAGCCTGCTGGATAAGCTGCTGCCTCGAGGGGCTTATGCCCGACCGATGCAGTTTCTCGTTGAGGTTATGCTGCAGCTCGGGATTGACCGTGTCGCTTCCGTTCATGTTGTACTGATTCTCGCTTCTGCGGAAATAAGAGACTCATTATACATGTTTTTCCGAACAATCGTAAACCTTGAGTTTTCGACCTCGGCCGTCACTCTGACGCCAGGCGCCGGTTGACCTCGATGATCCTCGAGAGCTTCCGGGAGGCATGGCCACCCTCGAGGCTGTCCTTGGCCTTGCTGAGGCCGTCGTCGATGCAGGTCGCCATGCCTGACAGATAGCAGGTGATGGCCGCTGCGTAAAGCGATGCATCGATCTTTGCCTGGGAGGCGGAACCGTCGAGGATCTGCAGTATGATCCTGGCATTGGCCTCGCTGTCGCCACCTTCGAGATCCTCGATGGTCCATCTGCCAAGGCCGAAATCTTCGGGCTGTGCCGTATGCCGGGTGAGCTCGCCGTTCTGCAGCTCGAGCATCTCCGTCGGACCGCAAACGCTCGGTTCGTCGAGGCCGACTCCGGTATCGGTTTTTCCATGCACGATCATGGCATGGTCGCATCCGGCATGCATCAGCACCTCGGCATACAGATCCATGATACCCGGATCGAAAACGCCGATGAGCTGACGCCGCACCCTTGCGGGATTGAGCAGCGGACCGAGCATGTTGAAGATGGTGCGGATGCCGAGTTCTTTCCGGATGGGCGCGACCGCCTTCATGGAGGGGTGAAAGAGTGGGGCGAAGAGGAATGCGAAACCGGTTTCACGGAACTGCTCCTCGGAGGCTTCGGGCGAAAGATCGACCTTGTAACCGAGTACCTCGATCACGTCGGCGCTGCCGCAACGGCTCGTCACGGAACGGTTGCCGTGTTTGGCGATCGGAACACCTGCACCACAGGCAATGAGCGCAGCCGCGGTGGATATGTTGAAGGTGCCGGTATGGTCGCCGCCAGTGCCGCAGGTATCGACGGCATTCAGGTCGAGGGTGAGGGGCGTGGCTTTGTCCATGACGCTATCCCAGGCGCCGATAGCTTCAGTGGCATCGATTCCCCGTTGCTGCATGAGGGCAAGGATGGCGCCGATTCCTGCAGGGGTAAAACGGCCCTCCATGATCGAGTTCATGCAAGATTCCATATCCTGCTCGGAAAGGCGCGCCCCTCCCAGCAGTCTCTGAAGCAGTTCCTGTTGGAGCATGTGCTGATAGATGTCAAGATGAGAAAATCAACGAAATTGAAGTATACTAAAATCTGTTCTATTAACCATTACCGCTCTGAATTGCACTTTTACGGAGTACCTCGTTCATGTTGCACCATCATCTTCAGGCACACCGGGCAGACCTGCTCGGTCAGATCTACAGAAAAATGAGCTCGGAGGCGATCGATTCGCTGCTGGTGACCGATCTGCCGACCATCCGCTGGCTGACAGGATTCAGCGGTTCAAGTGCACGATTGCTGCTCGCGGAGGGGAAAGCTGTGCTGTTCACCGATTTTCGCTATCAGGAGCAGGTGCGCCGGGAGACATCCGGTATCGCGACGGTCATCATGAAGGAGAGTCTGTCAAAAGAGCTTTCGGGTGGTCCTGTCAGGCTTGGTGAGCGCATGGCTCTGCAGGCGGACCACGTCACCTGGCAGGAGATGCAGCAACTCTCTTCGGGGCTGAACGGCCGGAAATTCATTTCGGTATCGGCTTTTTTCGATGGCTTTCGTGAGTTCAAGCATGTCGCCGAACTCGAAAAGATGCGTCGGGCCGTTGCCTGCAGCGAGCAGGTGCTCGAAGAGGTCATTCCCATGATTTCGCCCGGAGTGACCGAGATCGACATCGCCGCAGAGATCTCCTACCGCCACCGGAAACTCGGTGCCGAAAAGGACTCCTTCGATCCCATCGTCGCCGGGGGCATCCGTTCGGCCATGCCGCACGCTCGGCCGACAACGGCGAAATTCGAGCCGGGCAGCCTGATCGTCATCGACATGGGTTGCCTGGTCGACGGTTACGCCTCTGACCAGACCCGCACGGTCGCGCTCGGAAGGATTCCCGAAGAAGCCAGAAGGATCTACTCGATTGTCCGGCGCGCCCAGCAGCTCGGAATCGATGCGGCAAGATCCGGCATGGGTGCCAGAGAGCTCGATGCGGAAGTTCGTTCGTTCATTGCTGCTGAAGGTTACGGCAGTGAGTTTGGACACAGCCTTGGACATGGTGTCGGCGTCGAGGTGCATGAAGCGCCGAGGGTAGGTACCGCCGGCACCGAGTTTCTGCAGGAGGGAATGGTTTTCACGATCGAACCCGGCATCTATCTCGAAGGTCGGTATGGTGTGCGCATCGAGGATATGGTCGTGCTCGGACCGGATGGTGCCGAACCGCTGCAGCGGTTCACCAAAGAACTCATCGAGTTGTAAACGAAGGAGATGGCGTCATGAATACCAGTTACTGTGTTGTCATTACGACCACACCTGACCGTCAGGAGGCGGAGCGGCTTGCCGAGGGTATCCTGCGCAATCGACTGGCAGCCTGTATCCAGATGTCAGATATCCGGAGCATGTTCTTCTGGGAGGATGAACTGCAGCGTGAAGACGAGGTCGTGCTGACGATCAAGACGACCGAGAAGCGTTACGCTGAACTCGCGGACTACATCCGCGACTATCATCCCTACGACGTTCCGGAGATCATCCAGATTCCGGTAACGGGTGGTTTGCCGGGGTATCTGTCGTGGCTTGACGAGACGACGGGGAAATAAAGGATGGGAACAGGTAAGATTGGTCGTATACCTCTTATGGGTCGTATGAGTCGTATAAGTCGTATGGGTCGTATGGGGATTGTGTGAATCCATCGGACTCATCGGACTCATCGGACCCATTCGGCTCCTTCAGCCTTTTCCTGCCAGCACTTTTTTCAGTTCCGAAGTCAGCCCAGCCATCACCAGAAGCACGCTGGCGTTGCGTTCGATCGAGCGGATAGCCTCCTCGATGGCGCTTGAAGCCCGCAGCAGGTCGCGTGCCGGGAATGCCTTGACGAAACGGTCTACCGAAACACTGATATCAGGGTTGTTGATTTCGGGGCAGGACGGAGCGGCACCCCTTCGGGCGACATCCTGGAAGAAGAGCAGCATGGAGCCCAGAAACATCAGCTGTTCCGGGCGTGAAAAATTTTTGGAGACCTCCTCGCAGGTCCCGATGGCTTCGTGGAATCGCGATGGGGTGACGAGATTGCGCAGATAGTCGATAGCCTGGTTCCTGAGGCGCACGAGCACTGGTGTGGAACCATTCTGCGCCCGCTCTTCGAGCAGCTCGGCAGCATGTCTGAGGTTGCCACGTGAAAAGCTGATAATGAAGCGGCGTTCGGTTTCGTCGATTTCAGGGGCGGTTCTGGTGACCCATGCCTCGAGTTCTGCCGGTTTCACATGAGAAAACGTGATGGTCTGGCAGCGGGAGCGAATCGTGGGGAGTACCGATTCAGGCTTCGATGAAACAAGCAGGAATACCACGTGTTCCGGTGGCTCCTCGAGCAGTTTGAGCAGTTTGTTGGCAGCAGCAGGGTTGAGCCGTTCTGCCTGCGATATGATGAACACCTTCTTGCCGCCATCCCTCGGGGCAAGTGACGCCTTCTGTTGCAGCATCACCACCTGTTCGGTCAGGATTCCCATCGAACGCTCCATGGCTGGGGTGAAGAACGGATTGCGCTGCTTCTCCTCGATCAGGGCTTCATAGCGTTCCCTGGCCTCGGCAAGTTTTTTGTTCTCCTTTTTCGACGGGTCCGAGCTCTCCAGAAGCGCGGCTTCGACGGGGAAGAGGTATTCGATGTTCGGGTGCAGGAATCGCTCCACCTGGCGGCAGCTTTCACATACGCCGCAGGAGCCGCTTTCACCGGCAGCGTCCGGATGGCTGCAGTTGAGGATTCTGGCTATCTCGAAAGCCACGGTCTCCTTGCCCGACCCTTCCGGGCCGGCAAAGAGATAGGCATGAGCAAGACGGCCGGTACCGAGTGCTTTTTTCAGCACCCGGATCTGATGTTCATGTCCGACAACGGAATTCCAGCTCATGCCCTGCCGCTCAGATGAAAGTCAGCCAGTTGTACGGATCTTCACCGGTCTGCACGATGCGGAGGTAATGGTGCTGCAGCGCTTCGGTGACGGGGCCGCGTTTTTCGTTACCGATCGGGTACTTGTCGACGCTTCTGACCGGAGTGATCTCTGCTGCCGTACCGGTAAGGAAGATTTCGTCGGCCACATAGAGCGCTTCACGCGGAATCATTGTTTCGCGGACTTCGTATCCGAGCTCTTTGGCGATGTGCATGACGGCGTACCGGGTGAAGCCGGGCAGGATCGACTGCGCGGACATCGGCGTGTAGATGACGCCGTCCCTGATGACGAAGATGTTTTCGCCGCTGCCTTCGGAGACGTAGCCGTTCACGTCGAGGGCGAGACCTTCAGCGTAGTTGTCCGCCAGGGCCTCCATCTTGATGAGCTGAGAATTCAGGTAGTTGCCGCCGGCCTTGGCCCAGGATGGCAGGGTGTTCGGCGCCATGCGGTTCCACGAGGAGACCCTGACGTCGACGCCGGTTTCGAGCACGTCCTCGCCGAGGTAGGTACCCCACTCCCAGGTGGCGATGGCAACTTCGATGGCTGCGCGATGCGGGTTGACGCCAAGTGCACCCTGGCTGCGGTAGACCAGCGGTCTGATGTAGCAGGCCTTGTGTCCGTTAGCCCTGATGGTGGCGATGCAGGCCTCTTTCAGTTCAGCCTCGGAGTAGGGAATCTCTATGCGATAGATCTTCGAGGAGTCCTTGAGGCGGCGAATGTGCTCGTCGAGGAAGAGGATAGCTGAACCTTTTGCCGTCTCGTAACAGCGGATGCCTTCAAATGTTGAAGAACCGTAATGGACGACGTGGGACATGATGTGAATCTTGGCATCATTCCAGTCGATCAGCTCCCCGTTCATCCATATTTTTGCAGACTTGTTCATGACCATGACAAATGCATTGGGTTGAAAAACTGTTTTGCTATAAACCTGTAAGATAGTCCGTTTTGCCTTTTTTTAAAGCGGAACGCCAGAATGGGGTCAGGCCTTGCAAAAGTTGCATTTTTCGAAAAACGCAACTTCTGCAAGGCCTGACCCCAGAGTTATTTCGACGCGGGATCAGTAGATACGCTCGTATACACCTTCCACTTCTCGAAGAATCGGATCGTAGTTGCCGATTTTCCTGCCGAAGCAGATACCGATCGATTCGTACATGGCTACCTGGTCGAGGTCAACGTAGCGCTGCGCGATGGCTTTGGACGACTCGATGTACTCGATCTTGCGTCCCTTGACTTTCGATATGGTAACGCCGGTCTTGCCATCGAGCAGGAGCAGCACGGCGGCTGCACCGGCCTCGAAGCCGAAGTTGATGTCGTAGGCTGACGAGTTGCCGGCGCGTACGAGGTGTCCGGGATGGATCTCGCGTACTTCCGGGGTTTCGTAGACACCCTCGACGAACATACCGGTCTCCTTCATGAAGAGGGGCATGCGCGGGTCGGACTTGAACCGTTTCTGGATCTGCTGACAGACAAATTTACCGGCTCCGGCCAGCTTTTTGTGGCCGAATGCGTCCACGCCTGCCGACTCGTCAACGATATCCGTACCGTCGGCGTTCTTCATGCCTTCAGCGACGACGATCGTGTAGGTGCCGCTGTGAACGTCGCTCTGGCGGATACGACGGGTGAAGCGCTCGACGACATGTTCATACACGATCTCCCAGTCGACCGGAATTTCGGGGATCAGGATGCAGTCGGCTTCGGCGGCGACACCGCTGCGGAATGCCGTATGGCCGGCATAGCGACCAAACACTTCGGTGACCAGCACGCGATTGTGGGTGCGGCCGGTCGTTTTCAGATCTTCGACAAACTGGGCGATACGGTTGATGGTCGAGTCGCCGCCGACCGAGTAGGTCTGCAGGTCGAGGTCCATGGTCTTCGGTGCGTGGATGCACTGGATACCATTCTGGTTCAGGTCGATCATGACGCTGCCCGAATCGTCGCCACCGCTGATGATGAGCGCATCGAGGTCGAACTTTTTCATGCCGGCCTTGATGCGATTGTATTTGTCGGGGTTGCTGATCGCCTTGATCTTGACCCG
Source organism: Chlorobiaceae bacterium (assembly GCA_013334925.1). Taxonomy (GTDB): domain Bacteria; phylum Bacteroidota; class Chlorobiia; order Chlorobiales; family Chlorobiaceae; genus Chlorobaculum. Next base: position 16,844 of record JAAXWP010000004.1, on the reverse strand, counting down.
GGAGTGACCGGCTTCGGATCCGGCGAAGTTGGCATCGAACTGATCGAGTCGCGCACGGTCCAGCTTTACCAGTTTTTCCTGGTTCAGCAGGTTGTACAGTCCTGCATAACCGTTCGGAATCACATAGAGTTCGAGCCCCTTGTTCAGGGCCATGAGCGCGGCGCCCTTGATGACGGCGTTCAGACCGCCGCAGTCGCCTCCGCTGGTAAGAATACCAATTTTTTTCACGCTGCTCTCCTCGTTGCTCAGGTTAGTTTTTAACGGCTTAATTTGATTAATTACACCATGACTTGCACGGTGCAACCTGTTTCGTTCAAGATAGAGGATTTACCCGATATTTCATTGCTGCACGATCAAATACCGGTTCGACCAACCCCTGTTTTCACTCTGGCATGACCTTTTATGACCATCTGCGCATCGCCTTTGTGCATCTTCGCGAACGGAAGCGTCAGACCATGCTTACCGCGCTTGGTGTGGCTGTCGGTTCCGCCATGATGATCACCACGATCGCCGTGGCGAGGGGATCGACCAAGAACGTTTTCACGAAGCTGATCGATATTGTGCCCCACATCGTCATCGGTGCCGACCGTGTCGTTCCGCTGGTGCCGGACAATCTGATCGGCGCTGTTACCGGCAGAGTCGCCATGGTCGAGAAAAACGTCACCACCGACAGGAAAGAGACGATCAAAAATTACGAGCAGGTGCTTCGCGAGATCGAGCCGGTCGGAGAGATCATCGACGTTTCACCGTTCGTCTCAAGCAAGTTGCTCGTGCGAAACAAGCGGCGTTTCGAACCATGTATCGCCAAGGGAGTCCATCCTCTCCAGGAAGCAAACATGGCCAACCTGAAGAAAAACCTTCTCGAACCCGACGCCCTTTCGGAACTTACCTGGACGCCAAACGGGATCATTCTCGGCGACCTGCTTGCTGAAAAGCTGAAGGTCGGCTATCGTGACCGGGTGATGCTGGTCACCAAGAGCGGTGAGGAGTATCCCGTCACGGTCGTCGGACGCTTCAAGAGCGGCTTCAATGTCAAGGACCAGCGTGAGGCGTTTGTCAATCTCGCTCTTGCCCAGCGCATGGAGTCCCTCGCATCCAATGCCGTGACCGGTATCGGCATCAGGGTCACCGATATCGCCCTGGCGGGAAAGATCGCTGCCCGTATCGAAGGCATCACCGGCTACAACACCGAGAGCTGGGACGAAACCAACCGTAATGTCATCGAATTCTACAGCCGCAACAGTACGATCACCCTTGTCCTTGTCGGATTCGTTTTCGTCGTTGCCGGTCTTGGCGTGGCGTCGGTCATGACCACCGTCGTGCTGCAGAAAGTCAAGGATATTGCCATCATGCGCTCCATGGGGGTACAGCGCAAGAGCATCACTCGCATATTCATGCTCGAGGGACTCATGATGGGGACCATGGGGGTACTGCTTGGCAGCCCGGTCGGCCATCTGGCCTGCAAGCTGATCGCTGATGTCAGGTTCAGGCCAAGCAGCGCGGGAGTGATCAGCAGCGACCGGCTCCTTATCGTCGAAACGCCCGACGCCTATGTGATGGTGATTGTGTTCGGAATCCTGATCGCGGTGATCTCGTCGGTCGGGCCGGCCAGGCGGGCGACAAATTATCCGCCGGTGAGGGTGCTGAGGGGAGAGGTCGGGTAAGCGCCTCATGGACGAAATGGACATTATGGACAGAATGGACTTGATGGACAAAAAAGGATCTACCTTGTTCACTGTCCATCTGGTCCATGCTGTCCATCAGCTTCGTCATTTTTTTACTCGATAATGCACACCGCGTGGGCGCAGGCGCCCTCCTCGCGGCCGATGTAGCCCAGCTTCTCGTTGGTGGTCGCTTTCACCGACACGGCGTTGATATCCAGCTCGAGGCAGCGGGCGATGTTTTTACGCATGTCGAGGATGTAGGGGGCGATTTTCGGCGCTTCGAGCAGCAGCATCACGTCGACGTTCACCGGTTTGAATCCCTCCTTGTCGAGCAGGCGGCGAACATGTTTGAGCAGGATCATGCTGTCGATGTCCTTGTAATCCTGGCTGGTATTCGGGAAGTGCAGGCCGATATCGCCAAGTGCGGCGGCTCCGAGCAGGGCGTCGCTGACCGCGTGCAGCAGCACGTCGGCGTCGCTGTGGCCGTCAAGGCCGGTCGGAGAGGGGATTTCAACACCGCCGATAACCAGTTTACGGCCTTCGGCGAAAGGGTGGACGTCAATGCCAATTCCTATGCGCATGCGGGTATGATGAGGATTGCTTGAAAGTGATTGGTGCTGTCAAAGATAGAACAATTCCCCTAATTACGGAATTCGTTCAGGCTGTTTCGACGAAAGGGCCCGGGGAATTGGTGGTTACGCAAAGAGGACGTAAATTGCGAGCTGAGCGGTACACCAATTCCCCCTTACCGGAATGACACGGTACTTTACTCATGAACTTCGAAAAGCTGCAGCGTTTTTTCTGGATCTGTGCCGGTACGCCGGTTGAGATCATCGACAAATACCCCACCGAACATGCCAAGTTTCTGGGCATCGGTGCCACCATTTTCTTCACGGCGCTCTTTGCGGGTCTTTCCGGAGGCTATGCCCTCTATTTCGTGTTTTCCGGGTCACCGGCGGCATGGTTTGCCTCGCTGCTGTTCGGTATCCTCTGGGGCCTTGCCATTTTCAACATCGACCGATACATCGTTTCGAGCATCAAGAAGACCTCCAAAGGGGTGAAACAGCTCTATCAGGCCTCGCCGAGGCTGGTGCTGGCCATCCTTATCGCCGTCGTCATCGCCAGACCGCTCGAGCTCAAGATTTTCGACAAGGAGATCCACGACAAGCTGAAGGAGCGATATCTCACCGACCAGAAGGCTCAGATCATGAAAGTGCAGGAGTCTTTCAAGGAGAAATACGCGCTCGAGATGTCGCAGATCGCCAAGTACCAGGCTGAATATGACGAGCTCAGCAAGGAGACCGGGCGCTTGCGCGAGGAGCTCAAATCGGAAGTGTTCGGCACCAGGACCGGCACCACCTCAGGCGTCGTGGGGTATGGCCCGTATGCGAAAAACAAGGAGGCCGTGGTGCAGGGCAAGGAGGCGCGTCTGGCCTACCTGTCGCGGGAGCTTGCCCTTCTTCAGGATTTTCTGAACCGCCAGAAGGGGGCTGAAGGGATCAACAACCAGATGATGCTGACCGACGAACTTCTCGACAAAAAGGCGTCACGGGCCGGGTTCGCCGATCGCAACTGGGCACTGGGGGCCCTATCCCATGCCACCAGCGACGTCAGCCGCTCTTCAGCGAATGCCATCACCTTCATCACCCTGCTTTTTGTCGCTTTCGAGTGTGCTCCGCTGATCGTCAAACTGCTGTCCGATGCCGGTCCTTCGGATGTGGACCTGCAGGAGACCGAATCGCGCATCATCGCACAGCTCACCAACACCACCTTCCTCAACAGGAACCGCATGGTCAGGCAGTACCGCACGCTCGGCTTCCGCGCCGGCAGGAAGTACCGCCACAAAACGGTAGGTTACCGCAGGATGGGGAGGTAGGAATTATGAATTATGAATTATGAATTATGAGTGATGAGTGATGAGTGATGAGTGATGAGGGGCAGGACAGAAACGCTCTTATCGGTTCGATTCCCTGCAACCCTTCAGGTCTACAAAAGAAAAGCCGCCTGTTTTGATTCAGGCGGCTTCTTCATTTTTTACTTGTCACTTGTTACCAGTCACTTGTCACTATCCGGTTATCAGGCTTCCCACATACTCCTCGAACGCGGGTGCGCCAGGCTGCGAGAAGAACTCTTCGATGGCGACGGCAATCTTTTCTCCGATGTCCGGATAGACGAAGTTCATGGTGCCGATCTGGATCGCGCTGGCTCCGACGAGCAGGAACTCCATGGCATCCTCGAAGCTTGCGATGCCGCCCATGCCCACTACCGGAATCTTCACAGCATTGGATACCTCCCACACCTTCGCCAGGGCGATCGGCTTGATTGCCGGTCCCGAGAGTCCGCCCGTAACGTTTCTGAGCAGCGGTTTGCGGGTGCGATAATTGACCGCCATGCCCACAACGGTGTTGATGAGCGATACGGAGTCTGCGCCAGCCTCTTCCGCAGCAAGGGCTATGGTGCTGATGGACGTCACATTCGGCGTGAGCTTGACCATCAGGTGACGCCCGGTGAGCTTGCGCAGGGTCGAAACGATTTCGCGCGTGGCATCGGGGCTGACGCCCATGATCATGCATTCGCCCTTGACGTTCGGGCAGGAGAGGTTCAGCTCGTAGGCAGCGATTCCCTCGACCTTGTCGAGACGTTCGACCACCTGGCAGTAGTCGTCGATCGATTTTCCGGCGATGTTCACGATCACCCGCGTGTCGAGCTGCTGCAGGAAGGGCACCTTGTCGGTGACGAACCTGTCGAGGCCGACGTTGGCGAGCCCGATGGCATTGATCATGCCGCAGGATGTTTCAGCGATCCGCTGCGGCTGGTTACCGATGCGGGGTTCAGGCGAGATGGCCTTCGTGACCAGTCCTCCGATTTTGCCCAGGTCGCAGAGGCCGGAAAGCTCCTCGCCGTAAGATACGGTGCCGGATGCGAGCATGACCGGCGAGCGAAGGTCGAGACCCCTGCCAAGTCTGACTGCGGCAGGGGATCTCTTGATTTCAGTTGATGACGTCATGTTACCGATTTGATTGGAATCAGTTGCGCGGCTCCTTGAGGTAGTAGCGCAGCGTGTATTCCTTGACCATACGGTCGGTGTTGTAGACCGGTGCGATGGTTGCGATGGCGTTGCGTACGTTTTTCAGCCAGCGGACCGGAATGTTGTGTTCGTTGCGTTCGTAATAGGTCGGAATGATCTGGTTCTCCAGCACTTCGTAAAGCTTGGCGGCGTCGAACCTGTATTGCTCGTCGTAGTTGTCCATCTGCTCGCCGCTGCCGATCGACCATCCGTTGGTGCCGTTATAGGCTTCGCACCACCAGCCATCGATGATGCTGAGGTTGAGGCCTCCATGCAGCACGACCTTCTGGCCTGAGGTTCCGCTGGCTTCCATCGGCCTGACGGGGTTGTTCAGCCAGACGTCCACGCCAGAAATCAGGCGTTTTGCCACGCCCATATTGTAGTTCTCGAGGAAGATAACCTTGCCAAGGAACTGGGGACGGCGCGAGAACTCGACGATCTGTCGGATGTACTCCTTGCCGGCGTCGTCATGCGGATGAGCTTTACCGGCAAAGACGAGCTGCACCGGCATGTTCCGGTTGTTGATGATGGCGTTGAGCCTGTCGAGGTCCTGGAAAATCAGCGGAGCGCGCTTGTAGGTCGCGAAGCGTCTGGCGAAGCCGATGGTCAGCACATCAGGTGACAGGGTGCTCTTGACCGAGCGGGATGAATCAGCAGGCTTGTACGGTATGAACTGGTGCTGATGGTAGAGCTGGTTCGACAGGTACCTGGTGATGAAATCGATCAGGTTCCGTTTCAGGCGATAGCGCATGCACCAGAGTTCACTGTCGGATACTCTGGCCAGCACGGCTTCTGTCGATTCCCGCGAATCGAACAGATCCGAAAGGTCGTCGGTATGGTTTCTCCAGAAATGGTCGGTGAAACCGCTGCTCCAGCTCCGGGTGTGAATGCCGTTGGTGATGTGGCCGATCGGCACCTGCTTCGGATCGGAGGTTCCGTAGAGGTGCTTCCACATCTCTCTGGAGACTTCGCCGTGCAGCTTCGAGACGCCATTGGCACTTCTCGAAAGTCTCAGGGCAAGGACCGTCATGGTGAACAGTCCCGAAGTGTTCTGCGGATCTTCCGATCCTAGGCGCATCAGTTCGTCGAACCCGATACCGCACTGGGTGAGGTACTTGTCGAAGGTGTAGTGCATCATGTCCCTCGAGAAGCGGTCGTGACCGGCAGGTACCGGCGTGTGCGTGGTGAATACGCACTGTTCGCGAACCAGCGCCATTGCCTGTTCGAGCGCAACGCCCTGTTCCAGCTGCCTCTTGAGCAGTTCGAGCGTGAGGAACGCCGAGTGGCCCTCGTTCATGTGATACACGGCAGGGGTCAGGTGCAGGGCTTCGAGCAGCTTGACGCCGCCGATGCCGAGCAGGATCTCCTGGTTGATCCTCATGTTCTGGTCGCCGCCATAGACCCTCGAGCAGATCTCCCGGTAGTGGGATTCGTTGACGGGAATGTTGGTGTCGAGCAGGTAGAGCGTGGCGCGACCGACCCTCAGGCTCCAGGCCTGTGCGTATACGGTGCTCTGGGCGATGGTGATCTCGATGATCAGGTCCTTGCCATCCTTGGTGGTGACCTTCTCGATCGGCAGGCTCTCCGGGTACTGCAACGGATAGTCCTCGATCTGCCATCCGTCATGGTTGAGGTACTGCCGGAAATAACCTTCGCGGTAGAACAGGGTGATGCCGATGAAGTTGATGCCGAGGTCGCTGGCGGACTTCAGATGGTCGCCGGCGAGAATGCCGAGACCGCCTGAATAGATGCGAAGGCTTTCATGGATACCGAATTCTGCGCTGAAATAGGCAACCGGATTGGCAACCAGTTCAGGAGCGTGTTTCGCTGTCCAGGTGTTGGCTTCGGACATGTAGTCCTCGAAGCGGCGCATGACGTGAGCGATCCGGTGCTCGAATTCGCAGGAACAGCGGGCCTCGAGCTCGTCAGTCGAGATATGCCTGAGCAGCTCGACCGGGTTGTGGTTTACCCTTTCCCAGAGAAGGGGAGAGAGACTTTTGAAGAGTTCCTTGGCTTCTGTGTCCCATGACCACCAGAGGTTCCGGGAGAGCTTCTTGACGGCGCTGGTATTTTTGGACATTGCGTGTTTGAGGATTTTGCTGAATTTTGCTGAACGCCTTCAATGGCGCAGGTTCGGAAAAGGCTGTATCTTATGGTCATCGGAAACTTCCATTCCCGGAAAACCCTCGCTACTGAAAGATTGAGGGGGTCTCCTGAACGGGTCCGATTCGACAATCATTTTATCAATCATAATTTAAGGCAATAAAGCCGTAAAACCTCAACACGCCAGTGCCGAATGAGAAGAAAGTAAAGATTGCGCATGTGTCCGATCTGCATCTGACCGGCAGGAACGACCGTCGACAGCTCGAACGGCTCGATATCCTCTTCGGGGAGATCGTCCGAAAAGGGTATGATCATCTGGTACTTACCGGAGACCTGATCGATACGGCCAACCCAACAGACTGGCTTGTTCTCAGGGAGGCTCTTGCCCGGCAGGGGCTGTTCGAACTGGCCAAAACGACTGTGTTGCCGGGAAACCATGACCTGATCAATCTCGAAGAGGAGATGCGCTTCTATCATGCGCTGAATCCTGACGACAGTGGACGGCGCCGGAGGGTCCTGGAACGTCTGCAGCAGTTCTCCGAGGTATTCAGGCCGCTGATTACCGATGACGGCGACGCAGGTGCCGGTTATCCGCTGGTGAAAGTCCTGCGATTCGGCGATCTTGCGTTGGCCTTTGCTGCGGTCAGCAGCATCCTTCCCTGGTCGGGATCGGACAATCCGCTCGGCGCGCGCGGTTATGTTTCTCCGGAGGCGCTCAGGGCGCTTGAAACGAAACCGGTTGCCGATGCGCTGGATGGCTGTTTCGTCATCGGGCTGTGCCATCATGCCTACAAGGTCTACGGCACCGATGCGCTGATCGACCAGGCGTTCGACTGGACCATGGAGTTCAAGAACCGCGACGAATTTCTGGCGACGATGAAGCTGCTGAAGGTCCGCCTCGTCATGCACGGGCATTTTCACCGTTTCCAGGTCTACATGGCCGATGGTCTGACCTTCATCAACGGCGGAAGCTTCAGGTACAGCCCGGAGCGGTACGGCGAAATCGTGATTGATGCTGACGGAACCTGGACGCACCGGTTCCTGAACAAGGGCGAAAACGGCGAACCCTGACATGGTCGTCAGGGTTCGCGCTCTGCGGTGCGGAGATACGTGATACGGCGTGTCCGCCTGAAATGCAGTTAAGGTTCAGTGCATTCCACGCCTGGCAAGCTGACGGTCCATCATGATGAGTGCGTGTCCTTTCTCTCCCGCCATCCTGATGGTTTCGAGAATTTCGGATGCGGCGGCCTCTTCTTCTACCTGTTCACCGATGAACCAGTGCAGGAGGACCTGGGCTGCGTAATCTTTCTCCTCCAGTGCTGTTTCATAAAGGCGGTTGATGAGTGAGGTGATTTTTCGTTCGTGGTTCAGTACCTCTTCGAAAAGATGGGCAGGTGATCTGAAATCCGATGCAGGTTGAGGAATGGGCATGAGCACAACCCGACCACCACGTTCGTTAACGAACTTGTACAGCTTCATGGCATGCTCGTTCTCCTCCTTGGTCTGGAGTTCAAGCCAGTGCGCAAAACCAGGCAGGTTCATTGAATGAGCATAGGCAGCCATCGACAGGTAAAGGTATGCCGATGCCATTTCATGGTTGATCTGATCGTTGAATGCTTGCTGAAGCTTCTCACTGAGCATGATGGTGTCTCCTGTTAACGTATTGCGATTGGTGGTGATATGGTTGTGTTTCCGATACTGGTCAACCGAACTTATCGACAGAACGTTTCAGCAGAGAAGTAATTTTATCCTTCAGTCGAGGTGCCTGGCTTCGACGCCATTCTCCTTCATGTATTCACGGATTCTTCTGGCGTGGTTCTGATCCTCGCTGGCAAGCTGCTTGAAGATATCTGCGGTCAGTGAGCCGGTTTCGCTCTCCATGAACTCCTGGAAGTGGGCCTCTCCCGCAGACATCTCGATTTTGAGTGCCAGGTTGAGCGCCTCCTCTCGGGAACAGGGCGCGTCGGCAAACCGCTTCGACTGTTCGAGGATGAATGCGTTGTTGGCTTTCAGGGCATCGAGATCCTTGGCGAGCAGGTTTTCCGGGAAGAACTGAAGCGGCTGCGGCTGCTTTTTCTCCTGCTGGAGCAGGGCGGCATGGCTGCGTTCCTCCATGGAGAGCTGCCACCAGAACTCCTCGTCTTCGCTGAACTGGTCGTTGAACAGGGTGTAGAGCTTCGCAAGGTTCAGTTCAAGCTGTATCGATTCGTCGAGAAGGGTCGCTAAGGTCGGTGCCATGGGTATGCGTATGAGTTAGTGGATGATACGGTTAAAAAAGATAATCAACCGTCGTCTGTAATCGAAATCATGAGCTGATGTTGTCGAAGATCGTCTCAGGAGGCCAGACCGGAGTGGATCGGGCAGCGCTCGATGCGGCCATATCGACAGGCCTGCCGCATGGCGGATGGTGCCCGCGGGGAGGCAGGGCGGAAGATGGAACGATTCCGGATCATTACCGGCTGGTCGAGGCTTCGTCGGTAAATTACGCAGTCAGGACTTTCCTGAATGCCCGGGATTCGGACGGTACCCTCATACTCTCAAGAGGCGAACTTTCGGGTGGTACCCGTCTGACGCTCGATTTTGCACGTCGCCTGGGGCGGCCGTATCTCGTGGTCATGCTCGATGGCGAAGACCATACCGCTGAGATTCTGAACTGGATTGCGGAACGGGAGATTGCGGTGCTGAATGTGGCCGGACCGAGGGAGAGTTCGGCACCGGGCATCCATGCAGAAGCAAAGGATTTATTTACCAAGGTCCTGGTTGCGTTGAAAAAGCGTGATGAGCAAGCCGAGTGCAAGGCGAACGGTGGGCAGAAACCGGAGTGTACATAAGGTACATGAGGATTTCGAGCACCGCCCAACGCTGCAATCGGCTTGCGCAATAGCTTTTTAACGTGACCGGTAGGTCGCGTACTCCTGCAGGCTCTTCACACCGAACTCCTGGCGGCGGATGCAATCGATAGCCTGGACTGATGCTTCAGCAGCCTCGACGGTCGTGACGAACGGCACACCGCTCTGGACCGATGCCGATCCGATGGCCTCCTCGTCGTGCAGGGCTCTCTCGCCCCTTGGCGTGTTGATCACGAAGTCCACCTTGCCGAGCTTGATGATGTCGAAGATGTTCGGTCGGCCATCTTCGCCGACCTTGAAGACCTTCTTGCAGTCGATGCCGTGTCCGGTCAGGAAGGCGTGCGTGCCGGTGGTGGCGACCAGGTCAAAGCCCATGCGGTAAAGCTCGCGAGCGACGTTGATGATCCGCTGGTTCTTGTCCTGCTCGTTGACGCTGATGAACACCGTACCCGAGAGCGGCAGGTGCATGTTGGCTGCCTGATAGGCCTTGGCGAACGCCTCGGGGAACTCTTCGGCGAGGCTCATGGCTTCACCGGTCGAACGCATCTCCGGACCGAGGTAGACGCCCGACTTGACGAACTTCGAGAACGGGAATACCGGCTCCTTGATGGCCAGGTGCTTCAGTCCGAGCTCGTCGCAATCCTTCAGGTCGAACTCTTTGCGCAGGTCACTGAGCTTTTCGCCGAGCATGACGCGCGTGGCGATCTTGACCACCGGGATTGCCGTGGCCTTGCCGACGAACGGTACGGTGCGGCTGGCGCGCGGGTTGACTTCGATGACGTAGACCTTGCCGTTCTGCACGGCGTACTGCACGTTCATCAGGCCGATCACGCCGATGTGTTCGGCGAGTTTGCGCGTGTACTCTTTCATCGTGGCGATGGCAGCCGGGTCGATGTTGTAGTACGGCAGGATCGAGGTCGAGTCACCGCTGTGGATACCGGCGGCCTCGACGTGCTGCATGATGCCGCTGATGACACAGTCGGTGCTGTCGGCAAGTGCGTCGATATCGAACTCGACGGCGGTTTCAAGGAAGCGGTCGATCAGGAGCGGGTACTTTTCAGTGATGAAGAGCGCCTGGTCCACGTACTCCTTCAGGGAATCGTCGCTGTAGATGATCTTCATGGCGCGTCCGCCGAGCACATAGCTTGGCCTGACCAGCACCGGGTACCCGATGCGGCGGGTGATCTCCTGCGCTTCGGCAAAAGTGGTCGCCGTGCCGTAATCGGGATGCGGGATGTCGAGCTTCTCGAGCAGTGCCCCGAATTTCTTGCGGTCCTCGGCAAGGTCGATGCCTTTCGAGGATGTGCCGAGGATGTTCACTCCGGCAGCGTCGAGCCTGGTCGAGAGCTTGAGCGGGGTCTGGCCGCCGAAGCTGACGATGACGCCGAGCGGCTGTTCGTGCTCGATGATGCGGATGGTGTCCTCGAAGGTGAGCGGCTCGAAGTAGAGCTTGTCGGCAATGTCGTAGTCGGTAGAGACGGTCTCGGGGTTGCAGTTGACCATGATGGTCTCGTAACCGGCCTCCCTGAGGGCGAACACAGCCTGCACGCAGCAGTAGTCGAACTCGATACCCTGACCGATACGGTTCGGTCCGCCACCGAGGATAATGACCCTCTTGCGGTCGGAACGGACAGACTCGTTCTCCTCGTCGTAGGTCGAATAGTGGTAGGGCGTCCTGGCGTCGAACTCGGCGGCGCAGGTGTCGACGGTCTTGAAGACGGAGATCACGCCATAATGGTTACGGAGCTCTCGTACCGTGTTTTCTGAAGTCTGGAATATCGTAGCGATCTGGAAGTCGGAAAACCCGTTCTCCTTGGCTTTTCTGAGGTGTTTAGCCGACAGTTTTCGGGAGAGTTGCTGTGCCTCCCGGGAAAGGTCAGTGACTGGAGTGGTCATGCGGTGTCGTATTGGTAAAAAACTTGGAAAATCGACCGTACGCAAAGGTAACATTTAAGCGACGTTCAAAAAAATCCGACTAGTATAAAAAAAAGCGGCTCCATTGTCAAAAACGAGGTTCAGGAGCAGGCTGCATCCGATGGTCGTCCGCTGCGGTACCGGAGTCGTGAAGTTTTTTTACATTACATGGAATTCATGTAACTTCCCGACCAGAAGCAGGCGGGTTTCGCATCGGGAACGACAGCACCGCCAAGTACCTACACCTACCAGGATGAACAAACAAAGTTTCGATTCCATTCCGTCAGCCCTCGAGGATATCAGAAACGGCAAACTGGTCATCGTCGTCGATGACGAAGATCGCGAAGACGAAGGCGATTTCATTGCCGCGGCCGAACATGTCACCCCCGAGATGGTGAACTTCATCACCAAGGAGGCTCGCGGACTGCTCTGCGTAGCCGTCACCATGGAGCGGGCCAGGGAGCTGCAGCTCGAGCCGATGGTTCAGCGCAACACTTCGCAGCACGAAACCAACTTCACGGTCTCGATCGACGCCATCGCCGAAGGGGTTACCACCGGCATATCGGCCTACGATCGATACATGACCCTGAAGATGATCGCCGATCCTTCATGCAAAGCCGACGACTTCTCGCGACCGGGCCATATCTTCCCGCTTCGCGCCATGGACGGCGGCGTGCTCAGGCGCGTCGGCCATACCGAAGCCGCTGTAGATCTCGCGAGGCTCGCCGGTTGCCAGCCTGCCGGGCTGCTCTGCGAAATCCTGCACGATGACGGCAGCATGGCCAGGCTTCCCGAACTGTTCAAGCTCAAAGAGAAGCTCGGCCTGAAGCTCATCACCATCAAGGACCTCGTGGCCTACCGCATGCAGCAGTGCAAGCTCGTGAACCGGGCCGTCGAGTCGAAGCTGCCCACCGCTCATGGCGAGTTCAGCCTGATCGCCTACGAATCGTTTATCGACCAGCAGAACCACATGGCCTTCGTCAAGGGCGACGTCAACGACGGGGAACCGGTCATGGTCAGGGTCCACTCCCAGTGCGCCACCGGCGACACCTTCGGATCGCTGCGCTGTGACTGCGGCAACCAGCTCGCCACCGCACTCAGGATGATCGAAAAAGAGGGCAGAGGCGTGCTTGTCTACCTTATGCAGGAGGGGCGCGGCATCGGACTCATCAACAAGCTCAAGGCCTACAACCTTCAGGACGAAGGGTTCGACACGGTCGAAGCCAACGAAAAGCTCGGCTTCAAGGCCGATCTGCGTGACTACGGCATCGGAGCCCAGATCCTGCAGGACCTTGGCGTCAAGAAGATGCGGCTCCTGACCAACAATCCGAAAAAGATCGTCGGTCTCGAAGGCTACGGCCTGGAGATCGTCGAACGCATCCCGCTCGAGATCGAACCGAACGAAGTGAACCGCCATTACCTGCAGACCAAGCGCGACAAGCTCGGTCACATGATCGAATCGGTGACCGGCAACGACCAGCTCCTTTTTGAAAAGATGGCCGATGAAAAGTTGAAACAGCAAAAACAATAGAAAACTCCCACGGGAGAAGGAAGCACGATGAACCACGATATCCTCAAAATGCAGGACCGCGAGGTCTATGAGTCAATCGTCAACGAAGTGAAGCGCCAGACCGAGACCCTCGAACTGATCGCCTCTGAAAACTTCACCAGCAAAGCGGTCATGGAGGCCTGCGGCTCGGTGATGACCAACAAATATGCCGAGGGTTACCCCGGCAAGCGCTACTATGGCGGCTGCGAATATGTCGATGTGGCCGAAAACCTCGCACGCGACCGTGCCAAGCAGCTCTTCGGCGCTGAATATGTCAACGTTCAGCCCCACTCCGGTTCCAGCGCCAACATGGCGGTGCTGTTCGCCGTGCTCAAGCCGGGCGACACCATCATGGGCCTCGACCTCTCCCATGGCGGCCACCTGACCCACGGCAGCCCGGTCAACTTCTCCGGTCAGATGTTCGATGCCCACTCCTACGGCGTCGATCGCGAAACTGGCATCATCGACATGAACAAAGTCGAGGAGATGGCCATGCAGGTCCGTCCGAAACTGATTATCGCCGGTGCCAGCGCCTACTCGCAGGGCTTCGACCTGAAAGCTTTCAGGCAGATCGCCGACAAGGTTGGTGCGCTGCTCATGGCCGACGTCGCTCACCCGGCAGGCCTCATGGCAGCAGGCGTGCTGCCGAATCCGATGGAGCACTGCCACTTCGTCACCACCACCACCCACAAGACCCTTCGCGGTCCCCGTGGCGGCATGATCATGATGGGTAAGGACTTCGAGAACCCGATGGGCATCACCATCAAGACCAAGACCGGCTCACGCGTCAAGATGATGTCCGAAGTGCTCGATGCCGAGGTCATGCCCGGTATCCAGGGCGGCCCGCTCATGCACATCATCGCCGGTAAGGCAGTCGCCTTCGGCGAAGCGCTGCAGCCGTCATTCAAGGTCTACGCACAGCAGGTGAAAGACAACGCCGCAGCAATGGCCGCCAAATTCATCGCGATGGACTACCACATCGTCAGCGGTGGCACCAAAAACCACCTCATGCTGCTCGACCTTCGCAACAAGGATGTCAACGGCAAGGTCGCCGAGAACCTGCTGCACGAAGCCGGCATCACGGTCAACAAGAACATGGTGCCCTTCGACGACAAGTCTCCTTTCGTGACCAGCGGTATCCGCGTCGGCACCCCGGCCATGACCACCCGCGGCATGAAGGTCGCCGAGAGCGAAAAGATCGCTGAACTGATCGACCGCGTCATCTCCGCAGCCAACAGCGAGAACGTCTCCGACGTCTGCCGCCAGGTCAGGGAAGAGATCCGCGAGCTCTGCCTCAGCTTCCCGCTCGACGGCTACGGTCCGCTCGTCTGAGGAAACTCGACATAGAATCCGAAAAGGCCGGTCCCCAAAAGGTGCCCGGCCTTTTTTTATACCCTATCAATCCGGGACATTTAGGGGAGATTCACAACAAACTAAACTACCGATTGACACCTGCCATCGTGGAATGGCGGCCGGTGTGTTCTGCAGCAATTACCGGGCGTTGCGTGACACGGATAATCGGTACTGGATCAATGGCTACCAGTGGATCGATTGGGCTCCGAACCAGATCAAGATCAATAATGGTACACGGAATACCCTGATCGGTACGGACGGCAACGATGTGTTCGATGCGAGCTATTACCGGAACTATTCGGCATGGTTCCCGACGGTTCTGACGAACTTCATGGCTGGCGGCGGTGACGACATGGTTGTTTGATCGACCGGCAACGGCAGCATCTGGGGTGGTACGGGCAACGATACGCTCTATGTCGAAGTGGCCAGTTCCGAGGTAATGCAAAAGAGCTGGCAACAGGCAGCTTGATGAGCTGAATGCAATCAGCAAGAATTGATTACTGAATGATGTGATAACGTGAGATGAAGAATAACGGTTGAAAGAGTATTTCAGCGGTTAAAAAACAAAGAATAATGAGTGCGTAAATGCGATATATGTGTGTTTACGTTTTGTTGTATATGTAATATATGAATGTATTAATAATATGTTTTTTATGTGATATTTTATACTTATAATGCGGTCAAGATATTATCCTGAAGCCCACTGAACCCCACTCAGTTTCACGGATATGACGAGAGCCAGCCATACGTGGTGCTTAGGCACCGAGCACGGAGCAAGCCGCCCGGCTTGCGGAGCCACCTCCGAATCGCAGGCACCGCGCAAGCGTTCAGCTGAGGGGCAAGAGGTAACGGTATGGTTGCAATACCAGATGGCGAAACGAGAAGCGACGAGTGGACGCGAGAGGCAACATCGTGAGGATGATCGTGCTTGTGGATAAATTATCAAAGAGATTACAACCATGATGAAAATTTTTTCATTACATGATTTTAAGCTGTTTGCTAAACCTGTTTTCCTGGTAGTATTATTGATGATATTGACAGGGTGCCAGCAACAAAAAGATATTGTTGGTACAACAATATCCTCAAAAAAGTATGAAACAGGCGAGATTGTTATTCCTCCGCAATTTGATAATGCCTTTCCTTTTCATGAAGGATTGGCGGCGGTACTATTTGATGGTAAATGGGGGTTTATCAATAAGGATGGCGTTTATATGATTCAACCAAAATATTATTACGCGGAATCATTTCATGAGGGAGTAGCCGTTGTTCAAATAGAGAAAGATGGAAAATGGGGATTTATCGATAAATACGGGAAGATGACAATACTGCCTGAATATGATTTTGCTGATTCATTCCACGAGGGCCTGGCTCGTGTAGAAGTGGGGGATAAGTGGGGTATAATTAATAAGCAAGGGAAGTTGGTGGTTAGGCCTGTCTATGATATGCTGGATTCTTATTATGAGGGGCTGTCTGGTTATAGGTTGGGTGATGAATGGGGGTTTATCAATAGAAGTGGTCAAGTTGTTATAAAATCTCGTGAGCGCATATTTTTAAGGTTTCACGAAGGTCTGGCGCCATTTAGGGATAAACGTACCATGAGGATGGGATTTATCGATAAGCATGGTGCGGTAGTTATTGCACCAATATATTCGGGAGTGCAGATGTTTCAATACGGATTGGCTGCTATTTGCTTGGTGCAGTATGGAAAAATGGGACTTATTAATAAAGATGGAAAAATGGTTGTTGATTTTCGTTTTGATGATATTTTTCCGGTTTATGATGAGTTGATTCCTGTGCGTATTAATAAGAAATGGGGGTATATAAATCAGAAAGGTGATTGGGTCATTGCTCCGAAATATGATGCGGCATTTGAATTTCAACATGAATTGGCTCAAGTCAGAGTTGGTGAGCTGTATGGTTTTATTGACAAATCTGGCGAAATGGTACTAGCTCCTCGTTTTACACTAATATATCATGATGAGTTTGGTGAAGAAATACGATTTATAAGTGAAAGTCTTATCGTTGTTCTAATTGATAATAAATGGGGGTATGTGAGTGAATAGCGGATTGTTGCTCTTTGTGAGCATGTGAGTACTGAGAATATTAAATTAATCACTAGATTCGCGGAGGAGTTATGGGCATTGATTTTGAGAAGAAGTTTGAATGTATTTGGGGACATTCACAACAAACTAAACTTCATTGTGAAATGCTCTGTTGAGGTTGCTGGCAAATTCGGGGCTACTGGGTAAGAGTGACTTGCTGCAGGAGCGGCCTTGAGGCTGGGGCAGGAATGGATGTAATGGACTTAATGGACTTGATGGACCAAATGGACTGAATGGACGAAA
>JAAXWP010000084.1 GCA_013334925.1 Chlorobiaceae bacterium | reverse complement strand
GGCAGCACCTTCTTGAAGTAGATCAGGTAGAGGCTCTTCATGACAGCATTGCGAGGGATCATCGGTTCGATGATCAGCGCGCAACCGCCGGGTTTCAGCACTCGATTGAACTCCTTCATGCCCTGTTCGAGGTTCTCGAAGTTCCTGACGCCGAAGCCTGCGCTGACGGCGTTGAAGCTCGCATCGCTGAACGGCAGCTTTTCGGCATAGCCCTCCAGGAAGGTGATCCCCGGGTACTTTTTCCGGGCAATGGCAAGCATTTCGGGAGAGAGGTCGAAGCCGGTGACCTTCGCACCCGGTATTTTGGCCATTGAAGCAGCCAGGTCGCCGGTGCCGGTGGCGACGTCCAGGATTTTGGGTTCGCGGATCCCTTCAAGCAGTTTCCTGGCCCTGGAAGAGGCTGCGGCACGCCAGTAGTTGTCGATGCCGAGGCTCAGCAGATGGTTCAGGAAATCGTAGGTCGGTGCGACTTCGTCGAACATGTTCCTGATCGACGAACGGGATTTGGACTGAATCAGGGACTTTGCGGTTTCTTTAGAACTACTCATCGGAGGTCAGCTTTTTTTCCCGTAGACTTCTTCCGGGTCGAACATCAGGGTGTCGCAGATCTCCATCGCCTTGCCGTCCACCGTTCTGCGGTAGAAGCAGGAGTGGTAGCCGACATGGCAGGCGCCGCCTCTCTGTGAAACCTTGAGCAGCAGGGTGTCGCCATCACAATCGATGAGGATGTCGTGCACCTCCTGCATGTTGCCGGAGGATTCGCCCTTCAGCCAGAGCTTCTGGCGGCTGCGGCTCCAGTAACAGGCCTTCTTCCTTTCGAGGGTCATTTCGAGGCTCTCGCGGTTCATCCAGGCCATCATCAGCACCTTGCCGGTTTCATGGTCCTGAACGATCGCAGGTACCAGACCTTTCTCGTCGAACTTCACCGTTTCAAGAAAGCTCTTCTGCAAATCTTGATTCTCGCCCATTGAAGATGTAGATTAGAATTTTTGCCGTACTACTGCCAAGTGCAAATCTGCCGGCGAAAGACTTTAAAGATTGACAAAAATATGGAAAAATCAAGGTTGCGCCCCATAAAAAGTGGCAACCGGCCAAATCCGTACCATGAACTTCTTTCAGTCCCGCTTATCGGCTCTTCAGAACCGCTGTCGCCAGTCATATCTTTTTCTTTGGTATCCGCTGTCATAAGTCTTCAACTCTAATCCCCTTATCAGTATGCAGAATCTGCAGAAAATACTCCCAAAGTATTCGATCGCGCTTGCCGTTGTGCTGGCTGTGACCGTGGGATACCTGCTGACCAGGGGCAATACGGTGAACGTAGATGCCAGCAAGGTCAACCGGTCGGAACTTGTCGAGGCGGTGTATGCAACCGGATACATCGAAGCTGAAAACGTGGCCAGTCTCAGCGCTGAAATTTCAGGAAAGGTCCGATCGATCGGCGCTCTCGAAGGGCAGAAGGTCAGGAAAGGGCAGGTCATCATCGAGTTCGACATCGATCAGCCCCGACTGGCAGTCGGAGAAGCCCGTGCGGCAGTAGCCGAACAGGCGGCGATCTCGAGGGACAATGCACTGAAGCTTGAACGCAACCGTCGACTTTTTCAGGAAGGAGCGGTATCGAGGCAGCAGCTTGACGAAGCGGAACGTAACAGCGTTCAGGCAGTCGAGATGCTCAACCAGAGGAAACTGCAGCTCAAAAGCCGCGAAGATGACCTGGACAAGCTGACCGTCAGGGCTCCTTTCGACGGAACGCTTACCCTGCAGAACGTCAAGGCGGGGGATTATGTCAGTGTCAACACTCAGGTCGCTTCGGTGACCAACACCGGGGCCTATCTTGTCACCGTGGAGGTCGACGAGCTGGATGTTCCGAGGCTCAGGGTCGGACTTCCTGCGGTCATTGCGCTCGATGCCATGCCGGAGAAGCGGTTTGAGGCAAAGGTGACCCGTATTGTGCCCCAGACCGATCGTGTGACCAAGACATCCAGGGTTTATCTCCGTTTCGACCGTCCGGTCGAGTCGGTGCAGGCCGGCATGACGGCAACGGCCAATATCATTTACAGCACCAGGAAAGGCGCGCTGCTGGTGCGCAAGAGCTCGGTATTCCAGGAAGATCGTCGCGATTATGTATGGAAAGTCGAGAGCGGCCGCCTGCAGAAGCAGCAGGTAAGGACCGGCGACAGCGATCTGACCTTTGTTGAGGTCGTCGGCGGCCTGAATCCTGGCGACCTGGTGGTCAACTCGCCCGAGGAGCGGTTCCGCAACGGTATGGAGGCCCGGATCGTGGCAGGTAAAAAAGGCAAGTTCTGAAGCTGCTCACCCGGCAAAGCCATGGGAACGAAGAAACGTATCGCCGTGATCCTGGCATCACACGGAGAGGCTGAAACCGGCGGTTTCATCGAGAACTACCGTGTCAGCCTCCACACGCTTTCACGAGCATCGGCCGTTATGCCCATTCCGGTGCCACTGCAGCATCTCATCTCGTTCAGCGCTTCGCTGAAAAAACGGCTTCACCTGGCCCCCGGGAGCGCGGGTTCTCCACAGAACCTGCTGACCAGAGGTCAGGCTGACCGGTTGCGGCATCATCTCGAACGTCATCCGTTGGCATCGCGTATCGAGTTCGATGTCCATGCGGCCCATATGGCATCGGATCCCAGCTTTGAAAAGGTCCTGGCCGGCACGAAGGAGCATGACGGCCAGATTGTCGTGCCGATGGCCCCGGTGGACAACAGTCTCAGCTGCGGGCAGATCTGCCGGCATATCTCGGAGATTCAGGCACCGGAACGACTGCACAGGGTCAAAGTGATCGGGCGGCTCTGGACGGATGAGGCGCTGTACCGGTCCTGTCTCGACCATCTGTTCGGCGGAAGCGTCAGGCTACCGGAAAAAAGCGGCGTCGGCAAGGCGCTGGTCCTGATGTTCCACGGGACGCTCGTCAGGGACAGCAAGGGGAACGAACCATCGTTCCATACCGGCCGTGCCGAGACGGAGGCCTTCGCTAAGGCACTCGCCGGGCATATTGCCGCAGACCCGCGAAATCCCTGGAATACGATCCTGACAGCCTATCTCAACCACGATGTTGGTGGCGAGTGGACGACCCCATCCATCGAAGAGGTGTCTCGGAAAATCGGAACGGACGGGTTTGGTGACGTATCGCTCTTCGCAGCCGGGTATTTTTCCGACGGTAACGAGACCATACACAGGGCTGAGCGGTTGAGTCTGCTCTATCCGGGAATCCATGTAGAATCGATACCGTGCCTGAACGATTCACCTGTATTCGCAGATTATCTGGCTACGAAAGTTGCCGTTGCCGCTACGCAGATTCTCGGTTTTTCAGGAGAAGATGTGCGGGGGGATGCCTGAGATTGGCGTCTGGAGGCTATATTACAAGACAGGCCACGGTTGTATTTCCATAATTACAGCGACAGTCGGCTCGTCATTTCTGAATATTTATCCGGGTTACTGCTGCGTGCAGGTGCCGGGGCCAACCTACTTACAAGGGAACCATCATTATGGAGCAGAGCAAAGATACCATAGCCATGCTCATCGACGCGGACAACTCCCCCAGCGACAAGATCGACTTCATTCTGGCCGAACTGGCCCAATACGGGGTGGTGAACATCCGCCGCGCTTACGGAAACTGGAAGAGCCGATCGCTGAGCGGGTGGGAGGACAAACTGCATGACTATGCGATCCGGCCGATCCAGCAGTTCGACTATACCAAGGGCAAGAATGCGACCGACATGGCCATGACCATCGACGCCATGGACCTGCTTTACGGCAGCAAGCTCGACGCCTTCTGCATCGTATCGAGCGACAGTGATTTCACCCCGCTCGTCATGCGGATTCTCGCCGAAGGGCTGCATGTTTACGGATTCGGCCAGAAATCTACTCCTTCTCCATTCGTCAACGCCTGCTCGACCTTCCTGTACCTCGAATCGGTAGGTGTCCAGGAGAAGTCGAAGAGTGACGGCGGACGGCGCAAGTCCGGGCAGGAGCTCAAGGGGGACAGCAAGTTGCTGACCCTGATCAGGAACGCCGTCGACAGCGCACAGGAGGAGGATGGCTGGTCGAACCTGGCCAAGATCGGCAAGAATATTTCCAACCAGGCATCTTTCGACCCGAGGAATTACGGTTTCAAACGTCTGTCCGATCTGGTCCGCTCCATCGACCTGTTCGAGTTCGAGTTCCGGAACAAGAATTCCGAACTCTATGTTCGTGACAAGCGCAAGGCCAAACGGCCCGAGCAGGGCACGAGCGAGCCGGAAGCAGAGCTTTCGTTTGCCGAAGCGATGCGACCCACGACCCTCCGCACGGAACCCGTGGTTTCGGAGCCGGTAGCTGAGGATCTGGCACCTGCCGAACCCGTCGTTATCGAACCGGTTATCGTCGAATCCGCTGCAGTTGAACCGGTCATCCAGGAGCCGGTAAGTTCGGAACCCGCGCGCAAGAAGCCTGCACGACGCAAACCCACGCGTTCAAAACCGGCAGTGCGTACTGAGTCTGTGCCTGCCGAACCCGCTGCTGCCGAGCCTTCTGTCGTCGAACCGGTTGCAGTCGAGTCGGTTACAGCCGAACCGGAAAAGCAGGACTCCGCGTTACCTGCGGAGCCGCAGGAACGGCCCAGGCGCAAGCCACGGAGACCGGCGCGCAAAAAAGCCGAAGCTGAAATGCCGCCAGCAGCCTCGTCCGGGGAGACTCCTGTTTCGGAGGAATGATCTTTCTGAGGCCGCGTGCAGATGATTGGCTGGAACCGTAAACGGGAAGCAGGTGTTCAACATCTGAATGCGTCGCTTCCCGTAACGTCCGAACGACAGGAATCTGAACCATGGGCCTCATCGACGACCTCTTAGCCGGTGTTACCGGCGTGACCTCCAATCTCTGGCCTCAGCCAGCCGAAAAACCTCAACTCATCAACGGCAGGCTTCGTCCGTGTACTGGTACACCAAACTGTGTCTGCAGCGAGGGTGACAGTCCCGGTGGCAAGGTCGATCCGCTGACCTTCAGCGGCACTCCGGATGCTGCATGGAGCGCTCTGAAGCAGACTGTCGCCGACCTGGGCGGCACCGTGCGCCACGAATCGGATGGTTACCTCTGGACAACGTTTCTGATTCCCCTTTTCGGCTTCACGGATGACGTCGAGTTCCGGCTCGATGCGGGCGCAAAGATGATCCATGTCCGTTCGGCTTCACGAATGGGTTATTCCGATCTCGGGGTGAACAAGGGAAGGGTAGAGCAGCTCCACTCGGCATTTGCAAAACGGTGTGGATGAAGAGGGGGGCGAGAAGAGAATGGCCGAATGTAAGAGATGGACGTTATGGACCGGGGATTCAAAAAAAGATAGGATCAATGGTTATTTTTCAAGGTCCATTCAGTCCATTCCGTCCATGATCTCTTCGTCCATTCCGTCCATTTTCCTCTCACCTTCCCTGCAGTCTGAGGGGCAGTTCGAGTCCGTTACGATCCAGCAACTCACGGTTTGACAGCAGCTCGTGACAGTTACCTCCGGCTGCGATTTTTCCGGCGTTCAGGATGAATACCTGTTCGCAGGTCTCCCAGATGAAATCGAGATCGTGAGAAACCGTAATTTTTGTGACAGGCAGCCGGTTGACCAGATCGATGAGCTTGCGCCGGTTTCGGGGATCGAGATCCGAGGTCGGCTCGTCCATGACCAGAATCGCGGGGTTCATGACGAGCACTGCCGCCAGTGCAGCGAATCGTTTCTGGCCCTGTGAAAGATGTGATGGCGGTTTGTCCCTGAGTTCCCAGATTCCGAACTCCCTGAGCAGCCGTTCAGCTTCTGCCTCCGC
>JAAXWP010000083.1 GCA_013334925.1 Chlorobiaceae bacterium | reverse complement strand
GTTGGGAAATAACGGTTTCCGGGCGACCGGGAAGACAAGGGTTTTTTTATCTCTCTTATATCCAATGGCTTAGTAAATCGCGGGCTTTTCCCGCAAATTTTTCGGTTAAAGGAGGACAAATTATGCCGAGTTTCGTCATTAAGGAAAAATGTGACGGCTGCAAAGGTCAGGAAAGGACAGCATGTATGTACATCTGCCCGAACGACCTCATGAAGCTCGATGTCGAAAGGATGAAGGCCTGGAACCAGGAGCCCGACCAGTGCTGGGAGTGCTACAACTGCGTGAAGATCTGCCCGCAGCAGGCCATCGAGGTCAGGGGCTACGCCGACTTCGTACCGCTGGGCGGCAGCGTCATCCCGCTCAGAGGCACCGACGCCATCATGTGGACGGTCAAGTTCAGGAACGGTATTCTGAAGCGCTACAAGTTCCCGATCAGAACGACCTCCGAAGGTTCCATCGATCTGTACTCGGGCAAGCCTGAGCACGATTACGCGAACCTCAAGAAGCCGGGCTTCTTCAATATGACCGAATATCCTACCCTGTAATCAATCAAATCACTCAAGGAGGTTCTATCCATGGGAGTTGAAAAAAACGAGTTCAAGTTTAGCAAGAAGCCCGAAGTTGTCTATGTGGATACGGATATTCTGCTGATCGGCGGTGGCATGGCTTGCTGCGGCGCAGCGTACGAAGCCGCCAAATGGGCTACCCCGAAAGGTCTGAGAATCACGATGGTCGACAAGGCATCCGTTGACAGAAGCGGTGCGGTCGCCATGGGTCTTTCTGCTATCAATACCTACTGCGGCGAGAACGATCCCGCCGATTACGTAAAATATGTGCGCGCTGACCTCATGGGCATCATCCGCGAGGATCTTGTCTATGACCTTGGCCGCCACGTCGATAACTCCGTACATCTGTTCGAAGAGTGGGGTCTTCCGGTCTGGAAGCGCGACGAGGATGGTTCGACGATGGACGGTTCGAAACCGGCTCCGAAGCTCTCCGAAGGCGGCAAGCCCGTCCGCTCCGGTCGCTGGCAGATCATGATCAACGGTGAATCCTACAAGGTCATCGTTGCCGAGGCCGCCAAGAAAGCCCTCGAATACAACCGCAAGGAGACTGGCGTCGATCAGAACCTGTTCGAGCGCGTCTTCATCAGCGAGCTGATCCATGACAAAAACGATCCTTCCAGGGTCGCTGGCGCTATCGGTTTCAGCGTTCGCGAGAACAAAGCCTACGTTTTCACCGCCAAAACCATGCTGCTCGCCTGCGGCGGCGCTGTGAACGTCTACCGTCCCCGCTCAACGGCTGAAGGCCAGGGCCGCGCATGGTACCCGGTCTGGAACGCCGGCACCACCTACGCGCTCGCCGCGCAGGCCGGTTGCGAACTCGTGCTCATGGAAAACCGTTTCGTGCCCGCCCGCTTCAAGGACGGCTACGGCCCGGTCGGCGCATGGTTCCTCTTCTTCAAGTGTAAGGCAACCAACTCCCTTGGCGAAGACTACTGCGTGACCAACCTCGAAACTGCCAACAAGGACTTCGGCAAGTACGCATCCGATCCGCACAAGCTCACCACCGCGATGAGGAACCACATGATGATGATCGACATGAAGGCCGGTAAAGGCCCGATCCTCATGAGGACTCACGAAGCGATGGCCGCGCTTGCCGAGACCATGACCCCCAAGCAGATCAAGCACCTCGAAGCCGAGGCATGGGAAGACTTCCTCGACATGTGCATCGGCCAGGCTGTCGTCTGGGCGGGCAACAACATCGAGCCGGAGAAGACCCCGTCCGAGCTTATGCCGACCGAACCCTACCTGCTCGGCTCGCACGCCGGTTGCGCCGGTATCTGGGTCAGCGGTCCTGGCGACATCGCTGGTATCCCGGCGGAATGGAGCTGGGGCTATAACAGGATGACCACCGTCAATGGTCTGTTCACCGCAGGTGATGGCGTTGGCGCATCGGGTCACAAGTTCTCCTCCGGTTCACACGCCGAAGGCCGTATCGCGGGCAAGAACATGACCGCATTCTGCCTCGACAATGCCGCTTACAAGCCGGAACTGGGCCGCGACGTTGACGAAGTGATCGCTGAGATCTACGCTCCGATGGAGAACTTCGCCAAGAACAAGGATTACAGCACCGATCCGAACGTCAACCCGAACTACATCCGCCCGAGGATGTTCCAGGCCCGTCTCCAGAAGATCATGGACGAGTATGTTGCCGGTGTCGCCACCTGGTACACCACCAGCAAAACCATGCTCGACAAGGGTCTTGAGCACCTGTCGCTCCTCAAGGAGGACGCTGAGAAGATGGCCGCCGAGGATCTGCACGAGCTGATGCGCGCCTGGGAGAACTACCATCGCCTGATGGCCGGTGAAGCCCACGCACGTCACATCCTCTTCAGAGAGGACAGCCGCTACCCCGGTTACTACTTCAGAGCCGATCACTTCTACGTCGATGACGAGAACTGGAAGTGCTTCACCATCTCGAAGTATGACAGGGACAGCAAAGAGTGGTCGCTCTCCAAGAGGGACTACGTTCAGGTCGTTCCGGACTAATCGTATCGTTCAGCATATCCCCGAGGGAGAACCTCGGGGATTGCTTTATCAGTGCCAGGATTCCCCGTAGAAAGGTTATATTCCCGTGGCTCCTGTAGGTGTTGATTTTTGAGAGTTTATCCGCAGAGGAAAATCATGTCAGTTGAAACCATTTTAGTTGTCGGCGGCGGCATCAGCGGAATTACCACGGCGGTAGAGGCTGCCGAGGTCGGTTACAATACCGTGCTTGTCGAGAAGAACCCGTACCTTGGCGGTCGGGTCGCGCAGCTCAACAAGTATTTCCCCAAACTGTGTCCCCCGTATTGCGGTCTGGAGATGAACTTCAGGCGCATCAAACCAAATCCGAAAATTACCGTCTACACCATGACCGAGGTCGAATCGGTGAGCGGTCAGGAAGGAAATTACAGCGTCAGGCTGAAAGTCAGTCCGCGGTATGTGAACGAAAAGTGCACTGCCTGCAACGCCTGCGCCGAGGCATGTCCCTCGGAGAGGCCTAACGAATACAATTTCGGAATGGACAAGACCAAGGCGGCCTATCTGCCGCACGTCATGTCCTATCCCATGAGATATGTCATAGAGAGAAACGCCTGCAAGGACAAGTCGTGCGACAAGTGCGCCAAGGCTTGCAAATTCAACGCCATCGATCTCAACATGAAGCCGCAGACCATCGAGATGAAGGTCGGCAGCATCGTCTACGCCACCGGCTGGAATCCCTACGATGCGACCAAGATGGAGAATCTCGGCTACGGCCGCGTCAAGAACGTCATCACCAACATGATGCTGGAGCGGCTCGCCGCGCCGAACGGCCCGACGGGCGGCAAAATCGTGCGCCCTTCGGACAAGAAAGAGGTCAAGAAGGTGGTCTTCGTGCAGTGCGCCGGATCGAGGGACGAGAACCATCTCAACTACTGCTCGGCGATCTGCTGCATGGCGTCGCTCAAGCAGGCAACCTATATCCGCGAGCGCATTCCTGACGCGAAGGTGGTCGTGGCCTACATCGATCTGCGAGCCCCCGGCAAGTACGAGGAGTTCCTCAACAAGGTGCAGGGTGACGCGAACGTCACGATGGTCAAGGGCAAAGTCGCCAAGATCGAGGAAGATCCCTCGACCGGCGGCGTCATCCTTGAGTTCGAGGATGTCGAGGGCGGCGGCAAGCGGCACGAACGCGCCGACATGGCCGTGCTCGCCACCGGCATGGAGCCTTCGGTCAAGACGCACTCCATGCTGAGTTTCGAGGAGAACGGCTTCATCAATGGCGGAACTGCCGCCGGAATCTACTCGACCGGCGTGGCCAAGAGGCCGTCCGATGTGACCACATCCATTCAGGATGCGACCGGCATGGCATTGAAAAGCATTCAAAGTCTCGTGAGGAGTTAAACTATGGCTGATGATAAAAAAATAGGCGTATACCTCTGTACCGACTGCGGGATCGGAGAGGCGTTGAATGTGGATCAACTCGAAGCGGTCGCCAGGAAAGAGTTCAAGGTTCCCGTCTGCAAAAAGCATCCCAACCTGTGCAGCAACGAAGGCGTTCAGATCATCAAGGATGACCTCAACAGCGAAGAGGTCAACAAGATCGTTATCGCCGCCTGCTCGCAGAGGGTCAACAACGAGGTGTTCAATTTCGATCCGCTCAAGTATGTCACCGAAAGGGTCAACCTGCGCGAGCAGGTGGTCTGGGTAGCTCCGAAGGATGACAAAGAGGGCACCCAGATGATGGCCGACGACTACCTGCGGATGGGCATCACCAGAATCCAGAAATCCTCGGTGCCGGAGCCGAAAATTGCCGACGTGAACCGCACGGTGCTCGTCGTCGGTGGCGGCGTGACCGGCCTGACCGCGGCGCTCGAAGCGTCGCAGGCGGGCTACAAGGCGGTGATTGTCGAAAAAGCGCAGGAGCTTGGCGGCTGGGCCAAAAAGATGTACCGCGTCTTCCCGACCAAACCGCCGTTCGCCGAGATCGAACAGCCGACCATCGGCACGAAGATCGACGCGGTCAAAAAAGACGGCAACATCACCGTACACACCGGCACGACCATCGCCTCCGTCGAAGGCGGCCCGGGTGCATACCAGGTCACCGTCGAAAGGAACGGCTCGCAGGAGAGCTTCGCCGCCGGTTCCATCGTGCTCGCCGCCGGCTGGAGACCATACAATGCCGACAAGCTCCGTCATCTTGGCTACGGCAAGCACCGCAACGTCGTGACCAACATCGAATTCGAGCAGAATGTCGCCAAATGCAACGGCAAGGTCACCCGTCCCTCTGACGGCAAACCGGTGAAGAATGTGATCTTCCTCCAGTGCGCCGGTCAGCGTGACAAGGAGCATGTGCCCTACTGCTCTTCGGTCTGCTGCAACGTTTCGCTCAAACAGGCCAAATATGTGCGCGAATCCGATCCCGACGCGGGAGCCTTCATCGTCTACAAGGACATGCGCACCGTCGGCCTGTACGAAAACTTCTACAAGAAAGCGCAGGATGACGAGGGCATCTTCCTCACCAAAGGGGAGATTCTCGGTATCAAGGAGGAGTCCGACGGCACGCTCGTCGTCGAGATCGACAACCAGCTCCTCGGCAGAAAGATGAAGATCAAGGCGGACATCCTCGTGCTCGCAGCCGGTATGGTGTCGGCGATGGTGCCGGACGAGATGTCGGTCAACAATCTGACGCCGGAGTATATCGGCAATATCGTCAAGAAAGAGACCTCCGACGGCGTGATCGAGTCCCTCGAACCCGAGAGCCTCATGCTGAATCTCCAGTACCGTCAGGGGCCGGAAATTCCGCATCTCAAATGGGGTTTCCCCGATTCGCACTTCATCTGCTTCCCGTACGAAACCCGCAGGACCGGCATCTACGCGGCTGGCGCGGTTCGACATCCGATGGATGCCGTGCAGTCCACCGCCGACGCTACCGGCGCGGCGCTCAAGGCGATCCAGTGCATGGAGCTGACGGCGCAGGGCCGGGCGGTGCATCCGAGAACCTGGGACAGAACCTTTCCCGAGATTCGCTTCGAGAGCTGCACCCAGTGCCGTCGCTGCACGGTCGAGTGCCCCTTCGGCGCGTATAACGAAAAGCCGGACGGCACGCCGCTCGACTTCGCCTCCCGCTGCCGCCGCTGCGGAACTTGCATGGGCGCGTGTCCGCAGAGGGTCATCTCCTTCAAGGATTACAGCGTCGATATGATTTCAGCGATGCTGAAGTCGATCGAGGTGCCTGACGAGGGAACCTTCATCGTCGGCTTTGTCTGCGAGAACGACGCCTATCCGGCCTTCGACATGGTGGGTCTGAACAGGATCGCCATGAACACCAACTTCCGGTTCATTCCGTTGCGCTGCCT
>JAAXWP010000038.1 GCA_013334925.1 Chlorobiaceae bacterium | reverse complement strand
TGATCAGTGAGGATGGACGCGCGATGTCGGCCGAGGTGATCAAACGCGTTCCGGCGGATTGCACGATGTTTGACAAGGAGGCCATACGTATCGCCAGGGAATCGAAGTACTCCGCCGGGCAGCAGGCTGGCAGGAAGGTGCGGGTGTACATGACCATACCGGTCAGGTTTACCCTGCACGAGGGGTGAGTTGAGAAGGCTGAATTATGAGTGATGAATTATGAATTATGAATTATGAGTGATGAGTGATGAGTGATGAATTGTGAATGAAGAAATTTACTTTTCAGCACTCAGCACTCAGCACTCAGCATTTTTTTTCGGTCTGTAGAAGATGGCGAACAGGATCCACAGATAGGCACCGGTAAGCGTGAATGGTGCCACCTTCAGTGAAAAGAACCCGTCCACCGCTTTTTCAAGGTACATACCTCCATAGCTGAGCGCGATAACCAGCGCGCCCAGCGCGATGAACAGGTAGTTCACCGCGCCGAGTGGCATTTCAACTGTCTTTGCGACCGTTTTCGGCCCTTTCTCAGGGCTTTTCTTCGCTGAAGATTTCATCGAGCGTATCGATACAGAGTTGAGCCTCCTCCTCGCTGAGCGACAGCGGCGGCAGGAGACGGATCACGTTTACGCTGGTGGCATTGACCAGCACGCCTCTTTTCAGCGCCTCTTCGACATAATATTTCGCCTCGCGGCTGACCGTGATACCGATCATCAGGCCGTACTGCCTGACTTCGAGGATCTGGCTGTGCCTGCCGGCCATCTCCTCAAACGCCTTGCGCATCATGCTGCCGGTTTCGACCGCTTTCTGCATGAGGCCGTCCGCATGGATCACCTCGATCAGGGCACTGCCGGCGGCACAGGCTACCGGATTACCGCCGAAGGTGGTGCCGTGGCTGCCGGGGGTGAACACCTCCGCAACTTTTTCTCCACCGATAACGGCTCCGAGCGGAAGTCCGCCACCGACCGGTTTGGCCAGACAGACCACGTCCGGTCTGATATCGAACTGCTCGTAGCTGAAGAAGGTGCCGGTACGTCCGCATCCAGCCTGAATATCGTCGGCAACGATCAGGAATCCGTGCTCTGCCGCCAGCTCACCTAGCCTTTTGGCAAAAGCTTCGCTGACGCGGTGAATGCCGCCCTCACCCTGAATGAACTCGAGGAATACCGCGGCGGTTTTGCCGGAAACCTTGCGCTCGAGGTCCTCGATGTCGTTGAATTCGATCATGCCGGTGCCAGGCAGCAGCGGCTCGTACCCTTCGACATATTTCGGCTTGGCCGTCAGGGTCATGGCTCCATAGGTCCTGCCGTGGAAACAGTTGCTGAGCGAGAGCACTTCGCGCTTTTCGGCATTGCCGCTGAGCGAAGCCCATCTTCTCGAAAGTTTGATCGCCGCTTCGATAGCCTCGGTGCCGCTGTTGCAGAAAAAGACTTTCGACATGCCGGAGAGCTCGATCAGCTTTTCAGCCAGTTCGAACTGCGGGCGCTGCATGAAGAGGTTCGATGCATGGATATATTTTGCGGCCTGATCGGAGATCGCCCTGAGGAGGCGCTCGTCGCCGTAGCCGATGGCGTTCACGCCGATGCCGGCGATCATGTCGAGGTAGCGGGCGCCATCCGAAGTGTACAGGAAGGAGCCTTTGCCATACTCGATGTCTATCGGCATTCTCGAGTAGTTGTGGAAAAAGAGCTGTTGCTCGGTGTCACTACAGATTTCAAGAGTTTTCGTCACCATGTTGCGGTGGAAAGTTGACAGTTGAAAAAAACATGGGAAAACATTGTCACGAAGGTCGTCAGGGCTCCTCCGTACGATTTTTGAGCATCGTTCTGACCGATCGCCAGATGCCATAGGCTCCGACCAGCGCGGCAAACCAGCGCAGCTCGGTGCGGTCCGGCCCGGACAGGAGTGTCGACGACCACCAAATATACGCAGCGAGCACCAGAAATGTCAGTGAAAGGAGCGCGCTGATCACTCCTGCTACCGACAGCCGAACTCCCTGCCGTTGGCCGTCAGGGTCAGTCGGGGCGGTCATAGGTGCAGGATTTCCGGTCGCTGCCATAGAAGCGCCAGTCCTTGTTCACGATCAGCCTTGCGCCGAATCCGAAGGTGAAGTAGGACCATGCCCACTGCATCAGCACAAAGACCCTGTGCCTGAAGGTCGAAAGATAGTAGATGTGCACCAGAAGCCAGGTGAACCATGCGACCGCACCGTCGAACTTGAGGTTGCCGAACTCGACGATCGCCCTGTTGCGTCCGATCGTGGCCATCTGTCCCTTGTCACGATACTTGAACGGCTTGCGGGGCCTGCCTTTCAGGTCGTCGAGGATCATCTTTCCGATAGCGTTGCCCTCCTGCATGGCTACCGGAGCCATGCCGGGCAGGGTCCTGCCGTCGTCAGTGGTATAGCAGGCCTGATCACCGCCCACGAAGACTTCCGGATGACCGGGAATGCTCAGGTCCGATTCCACCTTGATCCTTCCGCTACGATCGGTTTCGATACCCATCGTTTTGCCGATCGTTGAAGCCTGCACGCCGGCTGCCCAGAGTACGGTCGCTGCCTCGATGCGTTCCCGTCCGATCTGCACGCCATTGACATCGACGTTGCTGACGGGACTCGATGTCCAGACCTGCACGCCGAGTTGTTCAAGTGAGCGGGTGGCTTTACTCGACATTTCATGGGAAAAGGTGCCGAGGATACGGTCGGCCGCTTCGACGATGAAGATGCGGGTCAGTTTCGGGTCGATGTGCCTGTAGAACTTCGAAAGGGTGTAGCGGCTCATCTCGCCGATGGACCCTGCAAGTTCCACACCGGTCGGGCCGCCGCCGACAATCACGAAGGTGAGCTGCTTTTTGCGCTCGATCGGATCGTTGGTGCGTTCGGCAGCTTCGTAAGCCTCCATGACCCTGCGACGGATTTCGGTCGCCTGGGCGAGGTTCTTCAGACCGGGAGCGAACTCCTCCCAGTCGTTGTTGCCGAAATAGTGGTGCTGGGCACCGCAGGCAAGGACAAGGTAATCGTAGTCGAGGTCGCCGAAATCGGTATTCACCTTTTTCGATTCGAGGTCGACATTCAGGACGATCCCTTTGTAAACGGTCACGTTGTCGTATTCGGCCAGCATGTTTCTCAGCGGCGTCGCGATATCGCCTTCGCCGAGTGCCGCCATGGCTACCTGGTAAAGCAACGGCTGGAAGAGGTGGTAGTTCTTCCGGTCGATGAGCGTCACGTCGACGTCGTTTCTGTTTCCGAGCGTTCTTGCCGCATGGAGTCCAGCAAAACCGCCGCCTACGATTACAACCCGCTTTTTCATCTCTTCTCTTTTTCTTCTTCAATCATACTTTAGTATACAAACTGCGCAAGGTAATAAAAAAAAGTGATGAAACTGGTAATCGGCAGGAATCCGTAAAAATTCCGCAGTAGGGCAGGATTGGGATCAGGTCAGTGCAATAATGACCTCATGAGAGGAGGGTGACCGGTCGAGCAGTTCATTTCTGTCGGAGAAGGTGAAATCACGGAAGTCGAATCCGGGGGCGACGACACAGCTGACGAGGGAGAAATCCTCCGGTCCGGCACCGGTGGCCAGGCGTGCGCCGAAGCTGTACCCGGCCGGAACCCATGAGTTCAGGAGTTCGCCGCGGTCGGGATTTGCGCCAAGGGTGAAATAAGAGTGGTGGCCATCCTCTGAAAACAGGTGCACCTCGAGCGGCGAGCCGGCGTGGAAGTACCAGAGTTCGTCTGAATGGATGCGGTGCAGCCTCGACCGGTCCGTGCTCCTGAGGAGGTAGTGGATCGAGGTGGCGTACGCCCGTGGTCCGTCGAAAGGGGCGGTGCCGCTGAAATCGTAGCTGCCGCTGCTGCGGTACGTTTCGCGATACCAGCCCCCTTCAGGATGCGGATCGAGCCGTAGGCTTTCGATCCAGTGCTCAGCTTTTGGCATGGAGCTTTTCACGGATTTTTGCCGTTTTCTGGCGTGATGCCTCGGCGAGCTTTTCGCGGAAGGCTTTCATGGCCTGCATGAGCTTGTCATCGGCCAGCGCGAGCATCTGGACGGCAAGCAGCGCGGCATTGCGGGCGTTGTCGATACCGACCGTGGCCACGGGAATGCCCGCTGGCATCTGCACGATGGCGTAGAGCGAATCCTGGCCGCTGAGCTTCTTGCTGTAGATCGGCACACCGATGACGGGAAGCACGGTCATGGCCGCCGTGACGCCCGGAAGGTGCGCTGCGCCGCCGGCACCTGCGATGATGGCCTTCAGGCCGCGATCCTGAGCCGAAGATGCATAGGTTTCGAGATCGGCAGGCGTGCGGTGTGCCGAAATGACCGAAATTTCATACGGAATGCCGAACTCCGCGAGGACGTCGGCAGCCTCTTTCATGATGTCGAAATCGGAGTCCGAACCCATGAGAATGCCCACGAGCGGGGCCTGCTGTTCAGTACGAGCTGGTGTCATGTAAAAAATTGATCAGGCCGCTTTCAGGCGGCCGGTTTGCAGGTACAAGGCTATGAATTTGCCGAGTTTTATGTATTTTCCCCAGTGCAACAAAAAAATAACACATGTCGAGGAAGATTACAATGACAACAAATCTCGCAGCTCTCGCATTAAAGTACAGCAATCCCGGTCCGCGTTATACCAGCTATCCGACCATTCCATCCTGGAGCCCCGACGGCG
This sequence comes from Chlorobiaceae bacterium, assembly GCA_013334925.1. Classification (GTDB taxonomy): domain Bacteria; phylum Bacteroidota; class Chlorobiia; order Chlorobiales; family Chlorobiaceae; genus Chlorobaculum. The sequence goes on along the minus strand of JAAXWP010000038.1, from coordinate 23,893 downwards.
TGAGCCAGGAACAGTGGAAAGAGGCCATGGTCAAAGGCTTCAACGAAAGCAACGAGAAGTCCGGTATCAGCATGTACATCCACATTCCGTACTGCGAGAACCATTGTTACTTCTGCGGTTGCAACGCCCATCGCACGACGGATCATTCATTCGAGGAACCTTACATCGATGCCCTCATCAAGGAGTGGCAGATGTATCTGGACGTTTTCCCCGGCACGCTGAACGTGAAAGAACTGCACATCGGCGGCGGTACGCCGACCTTCTTCAGCCCCGAGAACCTTGTCCGCCTGGTCAACACCCTGTTCAAGGATGTCAACCGCATGGACAACCACATCTTCAGCTTCGAGACCAATCCCCGCTCGACCTCGAAAGAGCATCTCGAGGCGCTCTACAGCGTCGGTTTCCGCCGCATGAGCTTCGGTATCCAGGATTTTGACGCAACCGTGCAGGCAGAGATCAACCGTCCCCAGTCGTTCGAGCTGGTGAAGGAGAAGATCGACCTGGCCCGCCAGATCGGTTTCACCTCGATCAACTTCGACCTCGTCTATGGCCTGCCGAAGCAGACGCTCGCCACGGTCACCGACACCATCCAGAAGGTGATGCAGCTGAAACCCGACCGTCTCGCATTCTACGGCTACGGCCACAACCCGCACCTCTACGAAGGACAGCGCCGTTTCAAGGTCGAGGACCTGCCGATGGGTGACGTGAAGCAGGAGCTCTACGACAAGGGTCGTGCCATGCTCGAGTCGATCGGCTACCACGAGGTCGGCATGGACCACTTCGCCGTCGAGGGTGATGCTCTCTACCTGGCATTAAAGGATGGTTCGCTGCACAGGAACTTCATGGGCTATACCGAGAACACCACCCAGATGATGCTCGCCCTCGGCGCATCGTCGATCAGCGATACCTGGTACGCATTCGCCCAGAACGAGCGCGACGACGACCGCTACATCGAAGAGGTCAACAAAGGCCGCTTCCCGATCATGCGCGGTCACCTGCTTTCCGATGAGGATCTTGTGCTTCGCCGCCACATCCTCAACCTCATGTGCCGCCAGGAGACCTCCTGGGAAGACCCGGCCATGTATACCGAAGAGCTTGACGTAGCCCGTTACCGTCTCGAGGACATGGAGAACGACGGCATCGTCGAACTCGGCGAGAAGAGCGTCAGGGTTACCGAGATTGGCGTGCCGTTCCTCAGGAACATCTGCATGGCTTTCGATGCCCACCTCTGGCGGTCGGACAGTCTCTCCAAGGCTTACAACGTTTCGAGGGACATCCAGAAGGAGTACATCGAGCGGGCACGCAAGGCCAAGGAAGCCCAGCAGGTCGGTTGACTATGAGGAAGTAACCAAACAATGTAAAGGGTGATCTGCAGGTCACCCTTTTTTTATGTATGCAACGATGAAAGAGCGCATCAAGATAGGTTTTATCGGCAGCGGTTGGGCTCAGGTAGCCCAGGCGCCTGCCTTTTCACTGATGGACGATGTCGAACTGGCAGCCGTGTCAAGCCCGACCGAGCATCACCGACAGAAGTTCATGGACCGTTTCGGTATCGGGGATGGATTTTCCGACTGGCGGGAGATGCTGCAACAGTGCGAGCTCGACCTGGTCTGTGTCACGACGCCTACCTTTCTGCACGAACCGATGGTCAGCGGCGTGCTGGAGAGCGGCCGGAGCGTGCTGTGCGAGAAACCCTTCGCCCTGACGGTCGATGAAGCCCAGCGCATGGCGGATCTCGCCCGACGGTCGCCCGGCATCGCACTGATCGACCACCAGCTCAGGTTCCATCCCGGCGTGCGCATGATGAAGCAGATGATCGACGGTGGGGACATCGGAAGGGTATACGAGGTCCGGGCCGTAGTGAATCTCGCCACACGCAACCGCACCGACCAGCCCTGGTCCTGGTGGAGCGATGCCGACAAGGGCGGCGGCGCACTCCGCGCGATCGGTTCGCATCTGGTCGACCTCAACCGCTTTCTCGTCGGAGAAATCTCCGAAGTGTGCTGCAACCTGTCGACTTCGATCAATCACCGTCCAGACCGGAGCAGACCCGGATCGTCACTTCCGGTGACTTCGGACGACAGCTTCGCCATGTTCATGAAGTTCGGGCCATCGTCTATTGCCCTCGGAGCCTCTTCACTCATGCATGTCACGACCGTTGGAGCCTACACCTGGTTTTCGCTCGAAGTGGTGGGCAGCCTGAAAACCATCAGGCTCGATGGCGCCGGCCGGCTCTGGGAAATTGCCAACGGTGAAGCCAAAGGGGGGCGAAGCCTCATCGATGCACCGCGCTGGAAGCTGGTCGAACCGATTCTTCCCTGGGACCTGCTGGTGCTGCAGGCCAAGATCAGGCTTTCGTCCCTGGCTGTGCACGGAATTTTTGCCGTCGGTTTCGCCTTCCTCGCGCACCGGATCGTCAAGGCGCTTAAAACCGGAGATCCCGTGGTGCTTCAGGACGCGGCGAGCTTCAGGGACGGGCTGATGATCCAGAAGGTTCTGCAAGCCGGTCTCGACTCCGATCGTGAACATCGATGGGTTAAAATTTGAGTGACGGATGGCACGAAAATCATTTCCAGTCACGATGTATGTTTTTCCTGTTTTCACAATGGATGTTCAAGGTATCAATCATTGTTCGAACAAGGGTTTTCCAAAGGTCATTCTGAGCCTGACTTGACAGGAGAAGAATCCAGAACTGATTTATTAATAATAAGATAGATTCTTCATTCCGCTACGCTCCATTCAGAATGACAGACCTTTTTTGCGACTTGCTATGGCTGGAATGACAAGGCAGATAAAAGCGGAAGAAATGATGATGAAGAGATGCTGTGGAATATCAGGGAGGAACGTATGGCATGGATAATCCTGTTCATCGCCGGGCTGCTCGAGTGTGCCTGGGCTGTCGGGTTGAAGTATGCCGAAGGGTTCACCCGGCCGGTGCCATCGGTGCTGACCGTGGTGGCCATGGTGGCGAGCTTCTGGCTGCTTTCGATCGCCATGAAGACGGTGCCGGTAGGGACAGCCTATGCGGTCTGGACCGGGATCGGTGCGGCAGGGGTGGCCGTAGCCGGCATGCTGCTCTTCGGTGAGTCGAGGGAGGTGGCCCGCATCTTCTGCATTTTCCTGATCATCGCTGGCGTCGCCGGCCTGAGGATTCTGGCGGGGAAGTAGGGGGGCATCGCCGGTCGACCCCGGGCTGCAGCCCGGGGCTATTGAAAAGGGTACTGCCAGGAAGCAGGCGAAACGGTAATGGACGCTATGGACGGTATGGACTTGATGGACAAAATCAAAGGGCCTGCTGACTTTTTACATTGTCCATCCCGTCCATTTCCTTCTCCTTACCCGGCCTCTTCTTCCCAGCACACATACAGCGCTTCCAGCTCCCGGCAGACCTCCTGGTACTCTTCGGTCGCCTTGCGGGCTTCATCTGCCGACTTGTCGTAGAATGATGCCTGCGCCATCATCTCCTCATGCTGACGCTTGGAGTCTTCGAGCCGCTGGATCTCTTTTTCGATCGCCTCGATCTTCTTGCGATTTCCTTTCGGCGCAACGGGCTTTGCTGGTTTTTTTGATTCTGCCGCTTTTCTTGCCGCAACCTTTGCGGCCTCCTCTTCAGCCAGCTGTTTCCGCTCCTCTTCGTAAGCCTTTTCGGCTTTTTCAAGGTATTCGGCGTAGGTTCCGAGATAGACCTGAATCCGGCCGTTCTTGATCTCGAACACCTTGTTGACGAGGCTGTCGAGGAAGTAACGGTCGTGGCTCACGATAAGCAGGGTGCCGTCGTAGTTTTCGAGCGAATCGATCAGCATCTCTTTCGAACGCATGTCGAGGTGGTTGGTCGGTTCGTCCATGATAAGCAGGTTAGATGCCTGCAGCAGGATCTTGGCGAGAGCGACCCTCGACTTCTCTCCTCCCGAAAGCACGCCGGTTTTCTTTTCGACGGCGTCGCCGCTGAACAGAAAGCAGCCGAGAATGTCGCGCACCTTGCGCTGTGCTTCAGAGGATGGTGCAGAGTCGAGCATCTCCTGAAGGACACTTTTTTCGGGCGAGAGGTATTCGGTCTGGTGCTGGGCGAAATAGTTCATGCTGACGTGATGGCCGGTCTGGCGCTTGCCCTCGAATTCGATCTCATCGGCGAGGATACGGCAGAATGTTGTCTTGCCGGCGCCGTTGGAGCCGACAATGGCGATACGGTCGCCGCGCATGATCTCGAGGTCGATATTCCTGAGCACCTCCCTGACGGTGCCGTCCGGCAGGCGGAACGATTTCGAAACCCCTTCAAGCCTCAAAACTTCACGTCCCGAGGGCTGGGCTTTCGGGAACGAGAAGGAGATCTGAGACAGGTCCTCCTCGGGGGCCTGCAGCTCCTCCTCCAGTTTCTGCATCTGGCGAAGGCGGCTCTGCGCCTGCCGAGCCTTGGTGGCCTTGTAGCGGAAGCGGTCCACAAAAGCTCTCAGGTCGGCCATCTTCTTCATGTCGTTCTCGTAGCGCGACATCATCAGCTGATAACGTTCAGCCTTCTCCTTTTCGTAGAAGGAGTAGTTGCCCTTGTACTCGGTGATCTCCTGAAACGCGATCTCCAGCGTCTTGGTGGTGAGCTTGTCGAGGAAAAACCGGTCGTGCGACACGATCAGGTAGCTGTGCTCGTAGTTGATCAGGTACTGCTCCAGCCAGCGCAGCGAGTCGATGTCGAGGTGGTTGGTCGGCTCGTCGAGCAGGAGGAGCGTCGGGTTCTGCAGAAGCAGGCGGGCGATCAGGAGACGCATCTGCCATCCGCCGGAGAACTCCTTCACCTTTTTATGGAAATCGGCTTCGCTGAAACCGAGACCCGACAGGATCTTCTCCGCATCCGACTGCATGCGATAGCCCCCGAGGCGCTCGAAGTCATGCGAGGCGTCGCTGAAACGTTCGATCAGCTTGTGGTATGCCTCGCTTTCGTGGTTTTGGTCCGGGTCGGCCAGCTCCAGCTCCATCCTCGAAATCCGCTCCGACAGCTCGTGCAGGGTCTGGTTCGCCTCCAGCGAGTATTGCAGGGCGGTTTTCTCGAGATCCCCTTCGAAGGAGATCTCCTGGGGCAGGTACCCGATCGTGGTCGTGGACGATTTCATGATCTGGCCCTCGCTTTGCGGTCCGTCCTCGTGGAGCTGGCCGCTGAGCAGTCGCAGGAGGGTTGATTTGCCGGTGCCATTCAGGCCGACGAGCGAGGCATGGTCCTTGTCGCCGATCCTGAACGAGGTGTCGCGCAGGAGCACCTTGGTGCCTGCCGTGAGAGAGAGATTTCTTGCTTCGAGCATGTACAGAGAGTTCTTGTTTGCCCTGAAGATACGATTTCGGACAGAGAATCAACTATCCGTTACGCATGACACGTAACGCGTGACATATGATGAGCGGCGGGAGATCTGTAGGGGCACGGCGTGACGTGCCCTAAGGGATGTCGAGAGACGGGAAGCGCCGACAGGCAGTTTCATTTTTCAGGGATACTTCGTTTCGTTCAGGATGAAGTGGTCATATTCATCTGAAAACTCATAACTTTAGGGCATCTCTAAAAACTTATTGCGCGGCCCGATTGCTGCGTTGTCCCGACATGTCGGGATCGAAATCCTCATGTACTCTGTGTACACTCCGGTTTCTCCGCTCCGTCCGCCTTGCACTAGGCTCGCTCATGACGCTTTTTAGAGGTGCCCTGTAATTATAGTTGTAACACGTTACGTGTCACGAATTTTTTCAATACGTCACTGTCCCTTTTATGAAAACAGTGGTCATTACCGGAAGCACCAGGGGCCTTGGCCTCGGCCTTGCAAAGCGTTTTCTTGAAAAAGGTTGCAACGTCGTGCTCAATGGCACCCGGCAGGAGAGCCTGGACCGGGCCATGAATAACTTGCGTGAGTTTTCGGACCGGGTCGCCGGAGTGGTCGCTGACACCTCTTCCGAAGCCGATGTCGAGCGCCTGTATCGTGAGGCGGAACGCAGGTTTTCGTGTGTCGACATCTGGATCAACAATGCCGGGCTCGGCCAGCCCCCAGTCAAGGTATGGATGCTCGAAAGCGGCCTGCCGGAGAGGATCGCCAGCGTCAACATCATGGGAGTGGTGCACGGCACCATCGTCCCGTTCAGAAGGATGAGCGCGCGCGGCTCGGGGATGATTTTCAACATGGAGGGGCATGGCAGCGACGGCGGTATTATTGATGGCATGTCCCTGTACGGTATGACCAAGAGCGCGGCGACCTATTTCACCAAGGCATTCGCGCACGAAGCCAGAGGCAGCGGCGTTGTCATAGGACGTTTGCAGCCTGGTATGGTCGTGACCGACCTGCTTATGGAGACCCTTGACGGCAACGATCCGGAGAGCGCCAAACGCCGGAAGATCTACAATCTGCTCGCCGACCATGTCGATACGGTCTCGGCATTTCTCGTCGACGGAGTGCTTTCGGCAACCGGATCTGCGCCCCGCATTGTCTGGCTGACCAGAAGCAAGGTGCTTTTTCGCCTGCTTACCGGCACCTTCAGAAAACGCGATGTGTTCAGGAAAGAAGCGGCTTGCTGAATTGCCGTTTTTTTAAGGCTTGTTACGCTGGAAATGCTTGCTTCAGGCGTCAAACTGGCAGAATACCGACATGTCATCTCCATCCGTATACCGACTATGAGACGATTGCTGATGCTGGGGGTTGTGCTGACAGTGCTTTTTTTCGAGGCCATCCCCTTCTCCCCTCTGCAGGCAGCAGAGACATTGACCTGGCAGCAGTGCCTTCGAGAGGCTGCTCAGAACCATCCTGACCTGCGTTCTGCGGCCGAAGCCGTCAGGCAGTCAGAAGCGCAGCGTTCCATCGACCGGAGTGGTCTTTTGCCCACAGTGAGCGTATCGAGCGGTGGCAGCCGTTCGGGAAATTTCTCGAACGATCCCGCAGTCCAGAACGACGGCTCCTGGTCCATGGTCGCGAGTGCCTCGCAGCTTCTCTTCGATGGCGGCAAAACCAGGAACACGGTCGCCTCGACATCCGAGACTATCAAAGCCAAACGGCATGCAGCCGAGGTTATCTCGGCTTCCACCAGATATTCGCTGCGGACGGCTTTTGTCCAGCTGCTCACAGCCCAGCAGCAGGTTGCCCTTGCCGCCGATATCGCCCAGCGTCGTCGGCAGAGCCTTCGCCTGATCGGTCTGCTCTACCAGTCCGGTACCGAGAACAGTGGCGCACTGAGCAAAGCCAGGGCCGACCTGGCGGAAGCGGAGTACGAAGTGGCACAGGCGAAGCGTGGCCTGGAGTCGTCCCAGGCAGTGCTCTGTACGCAACTTGGCCGACGAGCCATCACTTCGTTACAGGTCACGGCTCCGTTCACCTCAACAGAAACCACCAGAAGTACGCCCGATTTCGACCGGCTGGTCAGGGAGCATCCGTCGTACCTGCAGTTGGCTTCCCAGAAGGAGGCCTCCCGTTACAGCCTCCAGGCTGCCAAAAGCGCTTTTGTGCCGAAGGTTTCGCTCAACTCTTCGGTAGGCAACGCTTCGTTCAGCAATCTGCCTCCTGATCGGGTCGACTGGCAGGTCGGGGTCAACGTGGCGGTGCCGATCTATCAGGGCGGAAGCGGTCGTGCGACCGTTGCCCAGGCAAGGGCTTCGCTCAACAGGCAGCAGGCCGACGAGGAGAGCGGCTACTTTTCGCTCATGAGGACCCTGCAGCAGACCTGGAAAGCATTCCGGGATGCAACCGAAAATGTCGGTGTCCAGAAGCAGTACCTCGATGCTGCCAATGAACGGGCAAGGATTGCCGATGCCCAGTACTCTGCGGGTCTGGTCTCCTTCAACGACTGGACCATCATCGAAGACAATCTCGTAACTGCAAAAAAATCATATCTCAGTGCCCGGTCGACGCTTCTGACTTCTGAAGCTGCATGGGTACAGGCAAAAGGAGGGAGTTTTGAAACCAGGTAAACCGGCCGTGATCTGGGGGAGTGTGATCGCCGTGCTTGTGATCGCAGGTGCTCTGCTTTTTTTCAGGTTTGGGAACAAAGCGAAGTCCGGAGCAGTCTGGCGCGAGTATCGTGCCGATATTGGCAGTATCCGTGAGGTCGTGTCTACCACGGCGACCATCAAACCGCAGAACCGTCTTGAAATCAAATCACCAGTCGGGGGCAGGATCGACGAGATCCTGGTCAGGGAGGGGGATTTCGTGAAGAAAGGCCAGGTGCTCGCCCTGGTCAGTTCGACCGAGCGTGCGGCGCTGCTCGATGCAGCCATACGCCAGGGTGCAGGTGAAGCCGATTACTGGAAAAAAGTCTATAACCAGACGGCCCTGATCTCACCGATCGACGGCCAGGTGATCGTCAGCAGCCTCAATCCCGGTCAGACTATCACAACCAGTGACGCCGTGCTGGTGCTCTCCGATCGCCTCATCGTCAAGGCCGACGTCGACGAAACCGACATCGGCAATGTCCGGCTCGGGCAGAAAGCCGAAATAAGCCTCGACGCCTATCCGGAGATCAAGGTGGATGGTGTGGTCGACCACATCTACTATGAGTCGACGCTGGTCAACAACGTCAATATCTACAAGGTCGATCTGCTGCCGTCGTCTGTGCCCGATGTCTTCAGGTCGGGCATGAGTGCCAATGTCAATATCATCGTCAGTGAGAAGGATCACGTGCTGACGCTTCCCATCGCCGCAGTAAAGGAGCGGAACGGTCGCTCGTTCGTCACGGTCAGAAACGGAACGTCACCCGATTCGATCAGGCGAATCCCGGTTCGTACAGGGCTCAGGGATGACAACAACATCGAGATCGTCAGTGGCCTTGCTACCGGCGACGTGGTTGTCGTCAGGGATACGACCTTCGTGCTGCCGAAACGTAACGGCGGCAGCAACCCCTTCATGCCACAGCGCAGAAACCCGCAACAGAACCAGCGCGGATGATCGAGGTCACCAACATCGCCAGGACCTACCAGATCGGTGAGAGTTCCGTGAACGCCCTCAGGGGGGTGAGCTTGAAGATCGAACAGGGCGAGTTCGTGGCCATCATGGGCGCTTCGGGATCGGGCAAGTCCACCCTGATGCATATTCTCGGCCTGCTCGATGTGCCCGATTCGGGGGAGTACCGCCTGATGGGCAGGGAGGTCAGCAAGATGAGCGAAGACGAGCTTGCCGGCATCCGCAACAACGTGGCGGGGTTTGTTTTCCAGCAGTTCCATCTGCTGACCAGGATGAGTACGATCGACAACGTCATGCTGCCGAGCATCTACAGTCATGACGCGGGAGATGTCCGCAGCGCGGCCCTGAAGTGTCTCGAGATGGTCGGACTCGGTCATCGTGCCGATCATCGCCCGAACCAGATGTCCGGCGGTGAACAGCAGCGCGTCGCCATCGCCCGCGCGCTGATCAGGGATCCCATGATCATTTTCGCCGACGAACCAACCGGCAACCTCGACACGAAAAACTCCCATGAGATCATGCGCATCCTCACGGAGCTGCATGAAAAGGGCAAGACGATCATCATGGTCACGCACGAGCCGGACATCGCCGAATACGCCAGCAGGGTGATCACCATGAAGGACGGGCAGGTGCTGGAGGATCGGCGCAAAGAGACGGCTTCGGCGCAACAGGCAAATGCGGGTGCACGAGTGCTCGATGTGGGGCATCTGCCGCTCTTTCAGCCGGGCCGCATGGCGGGGTTCGTCATCCAGGCGTTCCGTTCGATCGTGGCCAACAAGATCAGGACCCTGCTATCGGTGCTGGGCATCCTTGTCGGCGTCGCTTCGGTGATCGCCATGATGGCGCTGGGCTCCGGTGCGAAGGCAGCGATGGAGGAGCAGCTCAAATCGATGGGCTCCAACCTGCTCTCGGTCAGAGGCGGATCCGCAAAGATCGGTGGCGCCGCGCAGGGTGTGGGTACGGTCACCAGGTTCACCGAAAAAGATGCCCAGGCGATAGCCGAACTGACGCCACTGGTCAGTCGCGTTTCCGGCGATGTCACCGGCTCGGCCCAGGCGGTCTACCTCGACAAAAACTGGAGCACCGGGGTCGAAGGCGTCGATTTCGATTTCGGCAAGATGCGCGCTGCAGAGCCGACGGTCGGCAGGTGGTTCACCCGTGATGAGATCCAGTCGCGTGAAAAGGTGGCGATCCTCGGTACCACCGTGGTTTCGCAGCTTTTCGGAAACCAGAACCCGATCGACCGTACGGTCAAGATCAACCGGATCAACTTCAAGGTGATCGGCGTTGCCCCGGCCAAAGGGTTTGCGGGGCCGAGAGACCAGGACGATGTGATTCTCGTTCCGGTGACTACCGCCATGTACCGGGTGCTCGGCAAGGATTACCTCGACGGCATCTTTGTCGAAGTATCGAGCGCGGAGAACATCGCGCCAGCCAAGGAGGCCATCGATGCCCTGATCAGGAAACGGCACAAGCTTCAGGCGTCGGACGAGGATTCGTTCAACATCCGTGACATGACCCAGTTCCAGCAGATGCTGAGCTCGACGACCCAGACCATGAGCATGCTGCTTGGCTCGATTGCAGCCATCTCTCTGGTGGTTGGCGGCATCGGCATCATGAACATCATGCTGGTTTCGGTGACCGAGCGGACAAAAGAGATCGGGTTGAGAAAGGCGATCGGGGCGCGCAGGAGCGACATCATGCTGCAGTTCCTGATCGAATCGGTCGGAATGACACTGACTGGCGGACTGATTGGTGTGGCCGTAGGAGTTGGCGCCTCGATGATTCTCTCGACAGTTGCCGGGTGGGCGGTGAAAACCTCTCTCTTTTCGGTACTGCTCGCCACCACCTTCTCGGTGATGATCGGACTCTTTTTTGGCCTGTGGCCGGCCCGCAAGGCAGCCGGATTGAAACCCGTCGAAGCGCTGAGGTATGAGTGACCAGTGACGCAGTGACGAGTGACAAGTAACAAGTGACAGGAAACGAACAAACTGTAGGGGCACGGCGTGCCGTGCCCGGGTAGCAGAATGCTGTCCGTCGCATGACGGCATTTTTGATTGATCTTCACCTATCCGTCCCATCTGACTCATAAGCCCCATCTAACCCATCAGGGGAAGTAACAAGTGACAGGAAACGAACAAACCGTAGGGGCACGGCGTGCCGTGCCTAGGTAGCAGAATGCTGTCCGTCGCATGACGGCATTTTTGATTGATCTTCACCTATCCGTCCCATCTGACTCATAAGCCCCATCTGACCCATCAGGGAAGTAACAAGTGACTGGAAAAGAACAAACTGTAGGGGCACGGCGTGCCGTGCCCGGGTAGCAGAATGCTGTCCGTCGCATGACGGCATTTTTTAATTGATCTTCACCTATCCGTCCCATCTGACTCATAAGACCCATCTGACCCATCGCGTGAAGTGACGAGTGACTGTAGGGGCACGGCGTGCCGTGCCCAGGTAGCAGAATGCTGTTCCCTCGCATAACGGCATTTTTCATAGATCTTCACCCATCCGACCCATCAGGGGAAGTAATAAGTGACAGGAAACGAACAAACTGTAGGGGCACGGCGTGCCGTGCCCAGGCTACCCGAAACCCGGCCAGAAATTTTTTTTGAAAAAAAATAAAAAAAGTGCGCAAGGATTGACGGCGGCAGTCGTCCTATATGGTGTGTGAGTTATTAAGACCAGTGTTTTGTTGTGAGTGTGTTGTTCTTTCTCTCTTTTCTTTGTTGTGGATATCAGCAGCATGCCGGGTCTTCTCCGTGGATGATATGACAGAGACCGATAGACGATGATGAACAGGCAAGATGAACGTTGACCGCATGGAGGAGACTGGCCGGTTGCTGAAATGAGCGGGGTGGGAAGAGGATTTGGGAAGTGGCTCTTTTCACTCCCCTCTTTTATTCAATGATGCCATTTTGTTGACGGACGGAAACGCAAAAGCCGCCCTTCACTTCGATGTGAAGGACGGCTTTTCGTTTTTATGCCGTTCCTTGTGATGCTCAGGCAGTGGCCAGCGCTTTCTGCACCTTGTTTGCCGCATCCCTCAGACCGTTGGCCGAAATCAGGTTCAGGCCCGATTCGTCGAGCATCTGCTGCGCAGCTTCGGCATTGGTGCCTTCGAGACGCACGATGACCGGAATCTTCAGGTCGATGTTCTTTGCAGCCTGGATGATGCCTCCGGCAACACGGTCGCAGCGGACGATACCGCCGAAAACGTTCACCAGGATCGCCTTGACGTTCTTGTCACTCAGGATGATCTTGAAGCCCTCTTCGACCGTCTTCGGGCTGGCTCCGCCGCCCACGTCCAGGAAGTTGGCCGGTCTGCCGCCGGCGAGCTGGATCAGGTCCATGGTGCCCATCGCGAGACCGGCGCCGTTGACCATGCAGCCGACGTTGCCATCGAGGCGGACATAGTTGAGGTTCGAATGCGATGCCACGACTTCAAGCGGATCCTCTTCGCTTTCGTCCCTGAGCTCGATATAGTCTTTGTGGCGGTAGAGTGCGTTGTCGTCGAAGTTGATCTTGGCGTCGAGAGCGAACACGTCTCCCTCCTTCGTGACAACCAGCGGGTTGATCTCTGCAATCGAAGCGTCGATGGTCGTGTAAGCCTTGTAGAGGGACTGGATGAACTTGACCGCGTTATTGAACTGAACGCCATGGAGGCCAAGGAAGAAGGCCGCTTCGCGAGCCTGGAAGCCCTGGAGCCCGTAGAGCGGGTCAACCTGGATCTTCAGCAGCTTTTCGGGGGTCTCTTCGGCGACTTTTTCGATCTCCATGCCGCCTTCGGTCGAAACCATGAGCACATTCCTCGACGTGGAGCGGTCCAGGGTGATGCCGACGTAGAACTCCTTTTCGATGTTCATGCCCTGCTCGACCAGGAGCCGGTGCACCTCTTTGCCTTCCGGACCGGTCTGATGCGTGACCAGCGTGATGCCGAGCATCTTCTGGGCGATATCGAAAGCCTCTTCGGGTGATTTGGCCAGCTTGACACCACCGGCTTTGCCTCGGCCGCCTGCATGGATCTGAGCTTTTACGACCACCACCGGGCTCGACAGCTCTGCGAAAAGCTGGATCGCAGCCTGTTTTGCCTCTTCGGGCGAATAAGCCACAAACCCTCTCGGGACGGCCACTCCGAACTTTTTCAGGATATCCTTTCCCTGATACTCATGAATGTTCATAACGGATGTTCTATGGTTATGTACGGCCTCACTGCACGGGCAGCAAGCGAGGAATGGAGAGAAAACTGCCTAAACTTCAGTATACTAAAAATTAATCGTTTTGCTGAACACCGTGCAGCTCGTGCTGCACTTTTCTTTATTTGCGATGAATGATCTGAATTACATGATGGAACAAGCCTTCCGGGAAGCCATCAAGGCCTATGAAAAGAAGGAGGTTCCTGTCGGGGCCGTGGTGTTTGATCCCAACGGTATTATCATCGGCAGGGGATACAATCAGGTGGAGACGCTCTCCGACGCCACTGCCCATGCCGAAATGATCGCTATGACGTCGGCCATGGCGACCATCGACAGCAAGTATCTCCAGGGGTGTACGCTTGCCGTCACCCTTGAGCCCTGCCCGATGTGTGCAGGCGCCATGGTGCTCGCCAAGCTCGGACGTGTCGTGTTTGGAGCCTGGGACCCCAAAATGGGTGCTGCAGGTACCGTACTCAATATCACCGGCAACCGTTCGCTCAACCATCAGCTCGAAGTGATCGGCGGGATCATGGAACGCAAGGCCGAAACCCTGCTTCAGGATTTCTTCCGGGGACTGAGGAATGAGGGATGAGTGATGAATTATGAATGATGAATTATGAGTGATGAATTATGAATTATGAATGAAGAGTGCGAGTGACAAGGAAAACTGTAGGGGCACGGCGTGCCGTGCCCTGCGTTTGATCGCACACACGGCCCGTCAACACCTGGCAGAAAAAAACGATACCGGTTTTGGGGCTGGGGCTGAAGCTGGAGTAACGAGGTTGTCTCAGAAGGGATTCACCTATGTGTTTTGCGTTTGTTCCTGAATGTCATCCTGAACGAAGTCAAGGATCCAGAAAATTCGTAACCGCCTCATAAATGACAGAGTGGATAAACGTGATAGCGTCAATAAATGGTTCTGTTGTTGCTTCTGAGACAGACTCCTGCATTCTCTGATCCCTCTCCATTCATCCCTCTCCATTCATCCCTCTCCATTTATCCCTCATCATTCATCATTCATCCCTCATCATTCTTCTCCCCCCTCTACTCGTCGCTCTCCTTGATGATATGCCGCAGCGAGTTGGCGAGGTGGGCAAGGATGTCCTGGGTGACGCTGCTGCCGGCCGATGGCATCGGCACGGTGTCGAGGCTGTCGATGCCGGCCTTTTTGACCGCATTGCTGATGGTGACCGACAGGATGGGGTTGCACTCCTTGACGATCTCCTTGAGCATGAACGAAGCCTCGAACATGCTCTGCTGCACAAGACCCTGCCGGTCCTCCATGGAGAGCATCTGGCAGTGGCGCGACGTGATGATTCCGGCCAGGCAGGTCAGGTAGGTGTTGGTCGCCCCTGCAAGGAACAGGTTCAGGAAGAATGGCGTCAGGAGGTTACCTCCGGGCAGCAGCGAGGCGAGGGTGTTGCTGAAGGCGCACTGGATGATCGGCTTGATGTGCGAAGGGATCTCGTCCTTGCTGAAATCGGAAAGCGGCAGGCAGCTGTATACCGACCTGAGCAGCACCAGAAACTCTTTTGCTGAATGCTGCCTGTTATGCATGGCGTAGACACGCCAGATCAGTCTCAGGTTGTTGATGAGCGACGTGGTCGTTCCATACGAAGTGTTCTGGGCAAAGGCTCCGACAAAGAAGTTCTTGGTGGCCAGTTGCTTCGTGGCGTTCAGGGCGTCCACCTCCAGGAACTTCATATTGGTCCTTACCCAGCGCAGGTCACCGCTTTTTCTGGCCGCATCCGGGTGGGACGGATGTACTCGCATGACCTTCGAGAGATGGGAAACATAGGCGTCGAACGCAGGCCCTCCTTCATGTTCCGGAAATTTCGGTTTCTTTGGGGCGTCCCATATCCGGTAACCGCTGATGGCGACGGCGAGAAAGAAGATTGCCCATGCGGCAAGGAAGAGGTGGCCAACCACAGGGTGAAGGCGGCCAAGCAGCAGCGAAAGCTGGTAGAGCTGGTTAACGGTAACGGCGGCTGCGAGAAGCAGGATAAATATGGCGGCAAGGCCCGCCCATGAGAGAAGTCGTTTCTTCATACTGGCGGAAGATGGCTGGTTTCTGTCCGGGCTTGACGGAAAGCGTCACCTGCCCGGATCCTCAACTGTAATGTACGCCATCCTGCGCCAAAAACCCGGAACCTCGGCAGTTTTTAGAGGTTGGGGCGCCTGATGGTGTGGTCTTCGCTCATCAGGTAGTCCATGAAGATCTCCTCGGCCGAAGGTATCTGCCATGAGCCGTCAGCAAGGCGGTTGGTGGTCTCCTTGAGCCTCGATACCGTCGAACCGCAGGTCCAGCAGTCGTAACGGGCCATGCCGGTACAAAGACAGGTGGCACCGTCGACGGTGAACCGGCCTTCGCTCCCTCTCGATTCAAGGCATCGGTAGTAGGCGTCGATATACGAGCACTTGCCATCGTTGTCGAGCAGGTAGCCGAGTCCTTCGCAGTTTGGCTTCATGCCGTACTGCAGGGTCGGGGACTGCCTGAGCATACGCATCGGATAGCCGGTGGGCGAGGTGGTGTTGACCACGACGTCCTCGGCGCTGGAACTGATATACTGCTGCTTGACTTCGTAGGGAAGTCCGCACTCCTTTGCGATGGTGAAGCGGGTTGCGAGCTGAACGGCGCTGGCGCCCATCTGCAGGTACTCAACGGCGTCCGTGCCGGTGAAGATGCCGCCTGCCGGGATGACCGGGATGTTCAGGTTCTCTTTCTTCAGGAACTCGATGGTTTCGGCGACGATTGTCCTGAGATCGTGGTTCTGCCAGTCGTCAGGTCCAAAGCCAAGGTGCCCGCCGGCGAGCGGGCCTTCTACTACAATATAGTCGGGCAGTCGCTCCAGCCTCATGGCGCGCTTCATGAAAATGGCCAGTGCGCGAACCGAAGAGATGATGATACCGAGTTTGACGTCACGGAACCGCTCGTGACCGCTGATGAGGTCAAGCGTCCGAAGGTTCAGACCGGCGGCAAGGGTGATCCCGTCAATGCCCGCATCCATGGCAGTCTCGAGGCGAACTTTCAGGGTCGCAGCCGAGTTGTTCATGGTGAGCTTCTCCATGCAGTTCAGGAAGATCCCGCCTTTGCCGGTTTTCTGGCTTATCGTATGCGTGACATAACGCTTCTGCGCTTCGGCGAGCTGCTCGAGGTCGAACTGTACACTCGCTTTATCGGCGTTGTTGATATTGTTCGCGTACTTCTTGCGCTTCTCGCTCGTATAGGTGGTTCCGAACAGCTGGTCACAGACGTACATCACTTCAGCGTCGGAGATGTGCCCGATGCCGCCGAGACGTTCTGCCGAAAGTGCGAGTTCGGTCGTGGAAATGTTTACGCCCATGCCGCCGATCACGAGGGGGACATACTCTTTTCCACCGAGGTGTAATCTGAAATTGTTGACGTTCATGGTGAGATCAGATCTGATGCATGCTGGTTACTGAAGGGCGGCTAGGGGTCCAACCCGGTGATCGAGCGTTAAAGGACAAATAAGATAGAACATTTCATTTTATAAAACCACAAGGGGTTGCCAAAAAAAAACGGCAGAATCGAGCGTTCGGAAGGCATGCCGAGGGTCTACAGAATGTTTGAGATTGGTTTACCAGAATATTAAATTGACGGGCTAAATTAAAATCGTCCTGAAAAATTGTCACAGATTTTTCAAACGGCATGGCGCCGGGTCTGTTTTGTCCTGTATCAACTCTAACAAGTCCATATAACAAGGAGCGTTGCATATGAAGAAACTTGTCCTGCTGCGGCATGGCGAGAGCCAGTGGAACAGGGAGAATCGCTTTACCGGTTGGGTCGACGTCGACCTCTCGGACAAAGGTCGCGAAGAGGCCCGTGCTGCCGGTAAGCTGCTGAAAGCTGAGGGGTTCGTGTTCGACGTGGCGTACACTTCGGTGCTCAAGCGCGCCATAAGGACGCTCTGGACGGTACTGGACGAGATGGATCTGATGTGGATCCCGGTGACCAAGAACTGGAGACTCAACGAGCGCCACTACGGTGCGCTGCAGGGTCTGAACAAGTCCGAGACCGCCGCACTTCATGGAGACGAGCAGGTGCTGATCTGGCGCAGGAGCTACGACACGCCGCCGCCGGCCCTCGAAAAAGACGATGTCATGTTCCCGGGCAAGGATCCTCGCTATGCAAATCTCGCAGAGGATGAGCTTCCGGCAACCGAATGCCTGAAAGATACGGTCGAGCGTTTCCTGCCTTACTGGCATGGCACCATCGCTCCGATGATTCTCGAAGGCAGGCAGGTGATCATCACCGCCCATGGCAACTCGCTCAGGTCGCTGGTGAAGTATCTCGACAACATTTCGGACGAGGACATCGTCGGTCTGAACATTCCGACCGGCATTCCGCTCGTCTATGAACTCGACGACGACCTGAAACCGATCAGGAGCTACTACCTGGGTGACCAGGAGGCGCTGCAGCAGGCGGTTGCCGCCGTGGCGAAACAGGGTAAGGCCTGAGCCGCTCCGTTTCAGGGTTGAAGCCACGCTCCCCGGGTTCCGGTCCGGGGAGTAAAAGGTCAGGATTTTTATTGTTTATACTTTATATTCTGGCCTTGGAACGAAGAAGGTCCTATTTTTTTGAATTTTTCTGAATTGATGTGCCTGAAAATATGAAAGCAAAGCATGAAGGGGGGCTCTACGATCCACAGTTCGAGCATGATGCCTGCGGTGTAGGTTTTGTCGCCAACATCAAGGGTGTCAAATCGCATGAGATCATCAAGCAGGGACTTCAGGTCCTGGTGAACATGACCCACCGCGGTGCCACCGGTTACGAGAAGAACACCGGTGATGGCGCCGGCATTCTGATGCAGATCCCCGACAAGTTCATGCGCAAGGTTTGTGCCGAGAGGAATATCGAACTTCCCGCTCCCGGCCAGTACGGCGTCGGCATGATGTTCCTGCCGCCGGACCTCTCACAGCGTCGCGCCATCGAGGAGATCTGCCGCCAGATGGTACAGGCCGAAGGCCAGAAGTACCTCGGTATGCGTAAGGTGATCACCGACAACTCGACCCTCGGTCAGACTGCCCGCTCGCAGGAGCCGGTCGTGAAGCAGATCTTCGTCGGCAAAGCGACCGATGACATCAGCGACGAGGAGTTCGAGCGCAAGCTTTATATCATTCGCAGGCGCATCTACAAGCGGGTCCGCTATACTTCGGGCCTTCTTGGAAGCAGCTATTTCTATTTCTCCAGCTTTTCGGCCCGTACCATCGTCTACAAGGGCATGCTCAATCCTGAGCAGGTCGAGGAGTTCTATCCCGAACTGTCCGATCCGGACATGGATAGCGCCATCGCCATGGTGCACTCCCGTTTCAGCACCAACACCTTCCCGAGCTGGGACCGTGCCCATCCATACCGTTTCCTGAGCCACAACGGTGAGATCAACACCCTCAGGGGCAACGTCAACTGGATGAAGGCCCGCGAAAAGAATATGTTCTCGTCGCTCTTCGGCGAGAAACTTGAAGAGATCAAGCCGATGCTGCTGGTCGACGGCAGCGACTCTGCCACGCTCGACAACGCCTTCGAGCTCCTCGTGCTTTCCGGCAGATCGCTGGCCCATGCGGCCATGATGGTCATTCCGGAACCGTGGACCGGTAACGACTCCATGGATGCCGAGAAGCGCGCATTCTACGAATATCACAGCTGCCTGATGGAGCCGTGGGACGGTCCTGCATCGGTCGTCTTCACCGACGGTGTCCAGATCGGCGCTGTGCTCGACCGTAACGGTCTGCGTCCGTCGCGTTACTACATCACCAGCGATGATCTGGTGGTCATGGCATCCGAGGTCGGCGTGCTCGACATCGAGCCCGAGAGGATCGTCAAGAAGGACCGTCTCCAGCCAGGTCGCATGTTCCTCGTCGATACCCGCGAGGGCAGGATCATCTCCGACGAGGAGATCAAGAAATCCATCGCCTCCGAAAAGCCGTATCAGGAGTGGATCGATCGCAACGTGATCGACCTCGCTTCGCTGCCGGACCATCCGAAGATGAAGAACCCGGATGTGGACAACTACAGCATCACGGCCCGCCAGAAGGCGTTTGGCTACACGAACGAAGATATATCCATGCAGATCAGGCCGATGGCGTCCAACGGCATCGAGCTGATCGCCTCGATGGGTAACGACACCCCGCTCGCCGTGCTGTCGAACCGCCCGAGGCTGCTCTACGATTATTTCAAGCAGCTCTTCGCCCAGGTGACCAACCCCCCGATCGACTCGATCAGGGAGGAGATCGTCACCTCGACGACCGTCATGCTCGGTACCGAAGGTAACCTTCTCGAACCCGACGAAGTGAACTGCCGCCGCGTCAGGATCCCACACCCGATCCTCACCGATGAGGACCTCGAGAAGATCCGCGGCATCGAAAAGCCTGGATTCAAGGCCATCACGCTGCCCATTTTCTATGACGTCGAGAAGGGCGGCAATGGTATCGAGAACTCCATGCAGGACCTCTACCGCCAGGCGGAGAAGGCCATTGCCCAGGGCGTCAACATCATCATTCTCTCCGACAAGGGAGAGCTCGAGAAGTCACGCGCACCGATTCCGGCCTTGCTCGCCGTCGCAGGCTTCCACCACTTCCTGATCAGCGCAGGCCTCCGTACGAAAGTCGGCCTGATCGTCGAGTCGGGTGAGCCGCGCACCGTGCACCACTTCGCCATGCTCATCGGCTATGGCGCAGGCGCGATCAACCCGTACCTGGCCATCGAGACCGTCAGCCAGCAGGTTGCCAACGGCCGCATCAAAATGGATCCGGCAAAGGCAGTCAAGAACTATGTCAAAGCCGTCGTCAAGGGCGTGGTCAAGACCATGGCCAAGATGGGTATCTCGACGGTACAGAGCTACCGCGGCGCACAGATTTTCGAGGCTGTCGGCCTCAACACCGCGCTGGTCGATACCTACTTCACCAGGACCCCGTCCAGGATCGAAGGTATCGGTCTCGAAACGGTGGCCGAAGAGGTCCGGAAACGCCACGAGGCGGCATTCCCGCCCGGCGGCAACAAGGTCAATCGCGGCCTCGAGGCTGGCGGCGACCGCAAGTGGCGCCACGACGGTGAGTTCCACCTGTTCAACCCCGAAACGATCCACCTCCTGCAGCAGTCCTGCCGCACGGGCAACTATGGCCTGTTCAAGAAGTACGAGCAGCTTATCGACGACCAGAGCGAGCACTACTGCACCATCAGGGGCCTGATGGAGATCCGCTACCCAGAGAAGCCGGTGCCGATCGAGGAGGTCGAGCCGGTCGAAGCCATCGTGAAGCGCTTCAAGACCGGTGCCATGTCCTACGGCTCCATCAGCAAGGAGTCGCACGAGACCCTCGCCATCGCCATGAACCGCCTCGGCGGCAAGAGCAATACCGGTGAAGGCGGCGAAGACCCGGAACGCTTCCAGAAGGATGCCAACGGCGACTCGCGCATGTCGGCCATCAAGCAGGTCGCTTCCGGCCGATTCGGCGTCACCAGCGAGTACCTGACCAACGCCAACGAGATCCAGATCAAGATGGCTCAGGGCGCAAAGCCCGGTGAAGGCGGTCAGCTTCCTGGCACCAAGGTCTACCCGTGGGTTGCCAAGACCCGTCACTCAACGCCCGGCGTCGGCCTGATTTCGCCTCCGCCGCACCACGATATCTATTCGATCGAGGATCTCGCACAGCTGATCTTCGACCTGAAGAACGCCAACCCGTCGGCAAGGATCAACGTGAAGCTGGTCTCCACGGTCGGTGTCGGCACCATCGCTGCAGGCGTCGCCAAGGCACATGCCGACGTGGTGCTCATCAGCGGCCACGACGGTGGTACCGGTGCATCGCCGATTTCGAGCATCATGCACGCCGGTATGCCTTGGGAGCTCGGCCTCGCCGAAGCGCACCAGACGCTTATGCTCAACAACCTGCGCAGCAGGATCGTCGTCGAGGCAGACGGCCAGCTCAAGACCGCACGTGACATCGTCATCGCGGCCATGCTCGGCGCCGAAGAGTTCGGTTTCGCAACCACCGGCCTCGTGGTCATGGGCTGCATCATGATGCGCTGCTGCCAGGACGACTCGTGCCCGGTCGGCATCGCAACCCAGAACCCGGAGCTTCGCAAGAACTTCAAGGGCAAGCCGGAGCACGTCGAGAACTTCATGCGCTTCCTCGCCGAGGGCGTCAGGGAGTACATGGCAAAGCTCGGCATCCGCAAGCTCGACGATCTCGTCGGTCGTACCGACATGCTCGTCACGGCACGTTCAATCAACCACTGGAAGGCCAAGGGCGTGGATCTCTCGAAGATCCTGCACCAGGTCGACACCGGTGACAACGACACCCCGTACTGCACCACTTCGCAGGAGCACGGCATCGAGGAGAGCCTCGACATGAAGACGCTGGTAACCATCTGCGAACCGGCCATCAAGCGCGGCGAGAAGGTCAACACCACGCTGCCGATCAAGAACATCAACCGCGTTGCCGGTACCATCGTCGGCCACATGGTCACGAAGGCTCACGGCAGCAAGGGTCTTCCGGATGACACCATCCACGTCAAATTCATCGGTTCGGCCGGCCAGAGCCTCGGTGCCTTCATTCCTAAAGGCATGACCATCGAGCTCGAAGGCGACGCGAACGACTACATCGGCAAGGGCCTCTCGGGCGGCAGGATCATCGCCTATCCGCCGAAATCCTCGAAGTTCGTGCCTGAAGAGAACATCATCATCGGCAACGTGGCTCTCTACGGCGCTACTTCCGGTGAGGCGTTCATCCGCGGCATGGCCGGCGAGCGTTTCTGCGTGCGCAACAGCGGTGCCGAAGCTGTCGTCGAGGCTGTGGGCGACCACGGCTGCGAGTACATGACCGGTGGCAAGGTGGTTATCCTCGGCAGGACCGGCAGGAACTTCGCCGCAGGCATGTCCGGCGGTGTGGCCTACGTCTACGACGTGGACGGAGCGTTCTCCGGACGCTGCAACCACGACATGGTCAGCCTCTCGCCCGTCGAGAGCGATGAAGACCTCGCCTGGCTGAAAGAGCGCATCGAGCGTCATGTCGCCGCCACCGGCAGCGAACTGGGCGCCGGCCTCATCTCCAACTGGCAGAACGCAGTGCAGCGGTTCGTGAAGGTGACTCCGAACGACTACATGCGCGCCATGGAGGCCATGAAAGAGGTCGAAGCCATGGGCATGACCGGTGATGAAGCCGTCATGGCCGCATTCGAAAAGAACGTGCACGATCCGTCACGCGTATCGGGGAACTAAAGGAAAGCCTGAAAAAGCATTACAATGGGTAAAATCAAAGGATTTATGGAATACCAGAGGACGATCCCGGGAGATCGGGAGCCTCTGGAGCGACTCAGGGACTGGAACGAGTTCCACGACGAGATGCCGGCGGAGCAGCTCAAAGATCAGGGTGCACGCTGCATGGACTGCGGCACCCCGTTCTGCCACTCCGGTATCATGCTCTCCGGCATGACCAGCGGCTGCCCGATCCACAACCTCATTCCCGAGTGGAACGATCATGTGTACCGAGGCTTCTGGCAAGACGCGTATGACCGCCTGATGAAGACGAACAACTTCCCGGAGTTCACCGGCAGGGTCTGCCCGGCTCCGTGCGAAGGCTCCTGCGTGCTCGGCATCATCCAGCCGCCGGTCACCATCAAGAACATCGAGTGCTCCATCATCGAGCACGCCTTCAGCGAAGGCTGGGTCGAACCCAAGCAGATCGCTGTCAGGACCGGCAAGAAGGTCGCCGTCGTAGGCTCCGGCCCGTCGGGCCTCTCCTGCGCCGACCAGCTCAACAAGGCCGGCCACTCGGTTACCGTCTTCGAGCGTGACGACCGCATCGGCGGCCTGCTCATGTACGGCATCCCGAACATGAAGCTCGACAAGCAGGGTGTCGTGCAGCGCCGTGTCGACATCATGAAACAGGAGGGTGTCGAGTTCGTCACCAACGCCGAAGTCGGCGTGAACTGCCCGGCCGACAAACTGCTCGCCGATTTCGACGCCGTCGTGCTCTGCACCGGCGCCACCAACCCGCGTGACCTCACGGCTGAAGGCCGCGAGCTCGGCGGTATCCACTTCGCCATGGAGTTCCTCCGCTCGAGCACCAAATCCGTGCTCGACGGTACCGAACCGGCACTCTCCGCAAAGGACAAGCACGTCGTGGTCATCGGCGGTGGCGACACCGGCACCGACTGCGTCGCAACCTCGCTGCGCCAGGGCTGCAAGAGCGTCATCCAGCTTGAGATCATGCCGAAGCCGGCCATGGAGCGCCAGGAAGACAACCCGTGGCCCGAATGGCCGAAGGTCTACAAGGTCGACTACGGCCAGGAAGAGGCTGCTGCCGTCCAGGGCGAAGACCCGCGCCACTACCTCATGATGACCAAGAAGTTCATCGGTGAGAACGGCCAGGTCAACTCCGTCGAAGTCTCGAAAGTCGAGTGGATCCAGCAGGATGGTCGCTTCATCCCCGTGCCGGTCGCCGGCAGCGAGGAGATCATCCCGGCCGACCTCGTGCTGCTCGCCATGGGCTTCCTCGGGCCTGAAGACAATGCACTGAAAGCCCTGAACGTCGAACAGGATGGCAGGAGCAACATCAAGGCCGACCAGAAGACCTACCGTACCAACGTCGAGAAGGTTTTCGCGGCAGGCGACGCCCGCCGTGGCCAGAGCCTCGTCGTCTGGGCCATCAACGAAGGCCGCGCTGCCGCCAGGGAGTGCGACCGATTCCTGATGGGCTGCACGAACCTGCCCTGAACGAAACGGCAACAACAGGTGTTCAATGAGAGGCGTCCCGGAGTGACCTGGAGTCATG
>JAAXWP010000037.1 GCA_013334925.1 Chlorobiaceae bacterium | reverse complement strand
GGGGGAAGATTGCATCTTTTTGTTCAAAGGATCCAGCAGTTCATTAAACCAAAACCAATTGACTGGCTATGATTAAAATCAAAAAAATCATCTGCCCGGTTGACTTTTCCGGCTTGTCCCGCAAGGCGCTGCAGTATGCGAACGAGTTCGCACGCATGTCGGATGCAAAAGTCTTCCTGGTAGGCGTCGTGGAGAACGACCCCACCATCAACTATTCGCACGGCCTCGAAAAAGAGCGCGCCGATGAGGAGCAGAAGCTCGCCTCACTTATCGACGAAGAGCAGATGGCCGGTATTGTTGCCGACTATGTCATTTACGAGGGGTTCGCTGAAGAGTGCATCCTCGACTATGCCAAACGACAGGAAGCCGACATCATCATCATGGGCTCACATGGCCGTCGCGGTCTGAAGCGCATGATCCTCGGCAGCGTCGCGGAGCATGTGATCCGCCGCGCCCCCTGTCCGGTGCTCGTCGTCAAGGAAAACGAGCACGAGTTCATCCAGTAACCAACGACTGGATAAACTGCAATTACTTTTTCTAAACAGTATTACCGTTCATTAACTAAGGAGCTATTGTATGGCACAAAATGTCTCAGCCTCCCACACCGAAGAGGTATCCAGCACGCGGAGGGTCATTGCGGCCTCTTCCGTCGGTACCCTCATCGAGTGGTATGACTTCTATATCTTCGGTTCGCTCGCGAAAATCATTTCCGAGCAGTTCTTCCCGAAAGACAATCCGACCGCAGCGTTGCTGGCGACCCTCGCCACCTTCGCAGCCGGCTTCGTGGTCCGTCCGTTCGGCGCCCTTTTCTTCGGCCGCCTCGGTGACCTCATCGGCCGTAAATACACCTTCCTCGTGACACTCGTCATCATGGGTGGTTCAACCTTCGTGATCGGTCTCGTTCCCGGCTACGCCCAAATCGGTTTCTGGGCACCAGCCATCGTTTTCGTCCTGCGACTCCTGCAGGGTCTCGCACTCGGCGGTGAGTACGGCGGCGCTGCAACCTACGTTGCAGAGCACTCGCCCGACAACCAGCGAGGCTACTGGACGAGCTTCATCCAGACCACCGCGACCTTCGGTCTGTTCATCTCGCTTGGCGTGATCCTGGCCGTTCGCCAGACGCTTGGCCTCGAGACCTTCAACGACTGGGGCTGGCGCGTTCCTTTCCTGCTCTCGATCTTCCTGGTCGGTGTCTCTGTCTTCATCCGTATGAAGATGTCTGAATCGCCGCTCTTCGCCAAGCTGAAGAAAGAGGGCAAGACCTCTGCCAATCCTCTGGCCGAAAGCTTCCAGAAGAAAGACAACCTGAAAATGGTGCTGCTCGCCCTTCTTGGCGCAACCGCCGGTCAGGGTGTCGTATGGTACACCGGTCAGTTCTATGCGCTCTCCTTCCTGCAGAACGCCTGTAACGTCGAGTTCGTCCAGAGCAACATCATCATCTCGATCGCGCTCGTCATCGGCACTCCGTTCTTCGTGATTTTCGGCTCCCTCTCCGACAAGATCGGCAGAAAGTGGATCATGATGGCCGGTATGCTCATCGCGGTCGTCTCCTACCGCCCGATCTACACCGTGATGTACGACGCTGCCAACCTGAAGAAAAAGACCGAGATCACGGAAAAAACCGTTATCGAACACAAAGCTGAAGTCAAAGGCACCGACTCGCTGAAGACCACCATCACCAAGAAAGTCTTCACTGACGGCACCACCTTCAAGGAGACCAAAAAAGAGAAGTTCCCTGTGGATCCGGCCGCAAAAGCTGCCCTGCCGAAGGACAAGCTGAAACCGGAAACCAAGAAAGAGACCGTGCTTCCGCAGGACATCTTCATGAAGATGATCGGCCTCGTGTTCATCCAGGTGATCTTCGTTACCATGGTGTACGGCCCGATCGCAGCTTTCCTCGTCGAACTCTTCCCGACCAGGATCCGCTACACCTCCATGTCGCTGCCCTACCATATCGGTAACGGCGTATTCGGCGGTCTCGTTCCGCTCATCTCGACCAGGCTTGTGGAAGCTACCCGTCCCGGACCGGACCTTCCTCCGTCGGACCCGCTCGCCGGCCTCTGGTATCCGATCCTGATCGCTGCAGTCAGCTGCGTGATCGGTGTCCTGTACATGAAAAACAGGCCGACAGCCATCGAGACCGAGTAAACAGGTAACTATCTAAACCAGTACACTATGTCAGCAATTCAGAAAATAATGGGTATCGTCTGGGCAGCAATGGGCGTGGGAATCGTTCCGCTCGCCATCAGGCAGGCCATGACCGAGATCGCCAAAAAGCCAAGCGAAGAGAACTGGATCTTCTGGTCCATTGTCATCGTCGTGCTCATGCCGATCATCGCATTCAGCCTGATCACCTTCGGAGTTTTCGCCCTCAAGGGTGAATACGACGACATTAACTGAGCCCTTACAATCCCACCGATTCGAAGGGGCGCCGTTGCCAGACGGCGCCCCTTCTTTTTTTGGCACCTCTAAAAAGTGTCGTGAGCGGCCCGAGAGCAAGGCGGACGGAGCGCAGAAACCGGAGTGTACACAGAGTACATGAGGATTTCGATCCCGACATGTCGGGACAACGCAGCTATCGGTTCGCATAACAAGTTTTCAGAGGGGCCCTTTTATTCCCGCTAATCCCTACATTGCCTTATCACCAACCGTAATCCAGGCAACATCTCATGACCGATCAGGGCAAAGACGGAAATATCGCCACGTCGCTGCAGGAAAAACTCGCCACGTTGCCAACATCTCCGGGGGTCTACCGCTTCATCAACGCAAAAGGGACGGTGATCTATGTCGGCAAAGCCAAGAACCTGCGCAACCGTGTCCGCTCCTATTTCCGGGACGCATCGCAGCTGACTGGCAAAACCGCAGTCATGGTTGGTCATATCACCGGGCTCGAAGTGATCATCACCTCTTCGGAAGTCGAGGCGCTCATCCTCGAGAACAACCTGATCAAGGAGCTGCGTCCACGATACAATGTCAATCTCAAGGACGACAAAAGCTATCCGTACCTGGTTGTCACCAACGAAAGGTTCCCGAGAATTTTCCTGACCCGCCAGGTCAGAAGGGATGGCTCGCTCTATTTCGGCCCATATACCGAAGCTCATCAGCTGCGCCTGATCCTCGACCTGATCGGATCGATTTTCCCGGTTCGCAGCTGCAAATACCGACTGAGTGAAGAGGCTGTTGCCTCGGGCAGATACAAGGTGTGCCTTGACTACCATATTCATAAGTGCAAGGGGCCCTGTGAAGGACTGCAGAGTGAAGAGGAGTACAATGAGATGATCCGCGAAATCGTCCAGCTCCTGAAGGGAAAAACCGCCGCACTCATCCGGACGCTCACTGGTGACATGCAGGAGAAGGCGGCAAACCTCAGATTCGAGGAGGCTGCTGCGCTGAAGGCACAGATCGACGGACTGAAACGCTACGCCGAACGACAGAAGGTGGTGAGCGCCGATCCGGTCGACCGTGACGTCTTCGCCATAGCTGCCGGTCCTGACGATGCCTGTGGTGTGGTCTTCAAGATACGTGAAGGCAAGCTGATCGGTTCGCAGCACCTCTATCTGTCCAATACGGCTAATGACGATACGGCAAGTCTGCTCTCCTCCTTCATGGAGCACTATTACCTTGAAACTCCGGATCTGATGCCTGAAGAAGTCATGCTCCAGGAGACCCTGCCCGAAGAAGAGGCAGAAGCGCTCCGGCAGCTCATCGCGTCGCGGAAACCTGACCGGAAACCGGTGCGTTTCGTCGTGCCAAGAATCGGTGAAAAGGCCCAGCTCATCGCCATGTGCCAGAAAAACGCCGAACATCATCTGCAGGAGTTCATGGTACAGAAGCAGAAGCGGGGAGAGATCGCCCGCGTCAATCCTTCGCTCGACGCGCTCAGAAAAGTGCTGCACCTCGAACGCCTCCCCGAGCGTATCGAATGCTTCGACAATTCGCACATCCAGGGATCTGATTATGTCAGTGCCATGGTCACGTTCGTCTCGGGAAAACCGAAAAAATCGGACTACCGGAAGTTCAGGCTCACCAGTTTCGAAGGGTCCGACGACTACGCCGCCATGCATGAAGCGATCACGAGACGATATGGAGGATCCCTGTCGGAGAAACTGCCCATGCCCGATCTGCTGATCGTCGACGGCGGCAAGGGGCAGGTGAACGTTGCTGCCAGAGCCCTGCAGGAGCTTGGTATCGAGCTGCCCCTCGCAGGTCTTGCAAAACGTCTGGAAGAGATCTGGCTGCCGCTCGAGCGACACCCGTACAATCTGCCGAAAACATCACCGGCCCTCAAATTGCTTCAGCAGATGCGCGACGAAGCTCACCGCTTCGCCGTTACCTACCACCGGCAGGTAAGAAGCGGACGAACCATCCGTACCGAACTCACGGATATAGCAGGAGTCGGCGCAAAAACGGCCGAACGACTGCTGAGCCAGTTCGGATCGGTCGAAACCATCTCGACCAAGTCCATGGAAGAAATTTCTTCCGTGACAGGAAAGAAAACCGCAGAAAGCATTTACCGTCACTTTCACGGCGATATTGAGCGTCGGCCTTGAATGTCGGGCCTCGCCGGTCGCTGGTTTTGAAAAAAAACTGCTATATTTGGACGATGATCGCGCTTGCGATTGTGTCCAATGCCATGAACCTGAGTGTATGAGTCTGCTTGATTTTTTCGACGATGAACATACCCGACCGGAAGATTCTTACGGGAATCAGCCGGATGGCATGACCGACCCCGATTCAATCCACGATACCGAAGAGCTGATCGATCTCATCAACCAGCTCAACGAAGAGGGGGAGCACGAAACTGCCCTTCAGGCGGCTCGCAGGCTTGAAGAGATCGCTCCATTCAATGCGGAAAGCTGGTTCCACCTCGGCAACTGCCTGACGCTGAACGGCATGTTTGACGAGTCCCTCGAAGCTTTCAGACATGCGGTCATCCTCAGCCCGGCAGATGGTGAAATGACCCTCAACCTGGCGCTCGCCTATTTCAATACCGGTCATCTCGAAGAGGCGCTCGAAGAGATCGATCGCGTCATCACTGATTCGTCCACTGAAAAAGAGACCCATTTCTACCGGGGCCTTGTCCTCCAGCGTCTCGAGCGCTTCGAGGAGGCCGAAGAGAACTTCAGGAACTGTCTCAAGGTTGATCCGGAATTCCCTGAAGGGTGGTACGAACTTGCCTACTCGCAGGACATACTCGGACGAATGGAGGAGAGTCTTGGTTCCTACCGGCGGGCCATCGATCTGGACCCTTACAATATCAATGCCTGGTACAACAGCGGACTGGTCCTGAGCAAACTGAAACGCTATCAGGAGGCACTTTCCGCTTACGACATGGCGCTGGCCATTTCCGACGAGTTCGCATCGGCATGGTACAACAGGGCCAACGTACTTGCCATCACGGGAGGTATCGAGGAGGCAGCGGAAAGCTACCTGAAAACCCTCGAACTCGAGCCGGATGACATCAATGCCCTTTACAACCTCGGTATCGCAAGGGAAGAGCTCGAACAGTATGAGCTGGCCATTGCCAGTTATCAGCGCTGTATCGAACTGAATCCCAATTTTGCGGATGCATGGTTCGCCCTCGCCTGCTGTCACGAAGCTGTCGAAGATTACCAGTCGTCACTTTTTGCCATCGGCAACGCGCTTGAAGAGATTCCTGAGTGCATCGAATACCTCCTGCTCAAGGCGGAGATCGAGTACAACCTGAGCCTGATTGAAGAGTCGCTGCAGACCTATCGGAGCGTGATCGCCCTCGATCCTGAAAGCCCGCAGATCTGGCTCGATTACGCCATGGTGCTTCGGGATTCGGGCGCCATGAACGAATCGATACATGCGCTGGAGCAGTCGATCATGCTGCAGCCACTTTCGGCGGATGCGCATTTCGAGATCGCCGCCGCATACTTCGCACTTGGTGACAAGCAGAGCACGATCAAGGCGCTCAGCAAGGCATTCAACATCGATCCGGACAAGAAACAGCTCTTCCAGAGCACCTTCCCCGAGCTTTACCAGCAGGACGCTGTACGCAGACTGCTCGGGTTCTCCTGACCTGATCAAGATGGCTGTCGTATCTTCACGCCAGGCGAAAAAAGTGTTCGGGCTCATCGGCAGGAATGTCGATTACTCCTGGTCGCCGCTCATCCACAACACGGCGTTTGAAAAGCTGGGACTGCCCTGCTTCTACACGATATTCAATATCTCCGGACCGGAACTGATCGCGGATGCGCTCCACGGAGCCCGTGCGCTCGGCATCTCGGGCTTCAACGTGACGATCCCCTACAAGAAAACCGTCGTTCCGTATCTCGATGAGCTCTCTCCTGAAGCTCTGGCCATAGGAGCCGTCAATACCATCGTAAACGATAATGGCAGACTCTCCGGGTACAATACCGACATCGAAGGGTTCGCCTCACCACTCAAGCCATGGTCTGACCGGATTCGCGGCACCCGGGTCTGCATCTTCGGCAATGGCGGCGCCGCTCTTGCTGCAGTCGAAGCATTCCGTCTCTTCTTTGAACCGTCGTCGGTCCTGCTCTTTGTCAGGGATCTGGACAAGGCGGACGACATGCTCGAGGGTTACCTGCACCGGGATCTGGTCACCCCCTGCTTCACCGACGAACTGGAGCAGGCGGCAGGCGCCCGACTGCTCCGCGAATGCAGCGTTGTCGTCAATGCCACGCCCGTAGGTACTGCCGGACGCCCAGATACCGGCCGGAGTGTGGTCCCGGCAGGCAAAGATCTGCTCCAGCCTGGCCAGATCGTCTACGACATGGTCTACAATCCACTCGAAACGCGGCTGCTTGCCGATGCGCGAACGGCCGGGGCCCAAACCGTATCGGGCATCGAGATGCTTATCGCTCAGGCGGCAAGGGCGTTCTCCATCTGGACCGGACAGGAGATGCCTGTCGATGAAGTCCGGGAACTGCTCATGCGTGAAATCTGCGCAACCTCAGCGTAAACGAATGGAGTGCTCACCAACCGGTTTGAAAAAAGCCGGTTTCCGTGATACATTCCTTTTCGAAAATCTACTCTCAGATGACCGACAATCGACACAAAGAACTCACTTCGACCCGGAAGCCCATGGCGCTCTTCTATATCCTCGCCCTGCTGTTCATCATATTCGACCGGCTGACCAAAATTCTCGCGATCAGTTACCTCAGGGAGATGGGGGACGGCATTGTCATCGTGCATGACTGGCTCAAGCTGACCTACGCCGAAAACCTTGGCATCGCATTCGGGGTCCGTTTCCTCCCTCCGCAAGGCCTGCTCTTCCTGACATTCCTGATCTCGGTTGGCGTCGTCGTCTACGTTTCGAAATCGAAGAACCGTAACCCGCTCTTCCTGACCGCTTTCGCGCTCATCCTCGGTGGCGGCGTCGGAAACCTCATCGACCGTGTGGTTCTCGGACATGTAGTCGATTTCATCAATTTCGATCTGTACCAGGGAATACTGTTCGGCAGACCTGTGTCACTCTGGCCGATCTTCAACGTGGCCGACTCCTGCATCACCATCGGCGCATGTATGCTGATCTTCCTCTACGAACGGATATTTACCCCGGAAGTGAACAAATGATGAGCCGCTACGCTGACGTCCATTGCCATCTTTCGTTTCCGGAGTTCGATTCCGACCGTGACGTGGTGATTGCCCGCATGAGGGAAACCGGAGTCGGTCTGCTCATCGATCCGGGGACCGATGCTGCCAGCAGTCGCCGGTCGATAGCGCTTGCAGATCAGCACGACTTCATTTACGCAAATGTCGGTCTGCACCCGAGCGAAGTGCGGACACCTTGCACACCTGAGCTCATCGACGAACTCGCAGCTCTCGCCAGAGCGAAAAAGGTCGTGGGTATCGGAGAGATCGGACTCGACTACCACTGGCCCGGCTACGATCGGGAAAACCAGACAGAGGCATTCCGTGAGATGCTGCGTATGGCCATCTCACTCGACCTGCCAGTGGTCATCCACTGCCGTGATGCATGGCAGGATATGCTCAGGGTACTTGACGAAGAGCGCTCCTCGAACCTGAGGGGAATGATGCACTGCTTTTCAGGAGACCTCGATATCGCCCGGCAATGCATAAAGTTCGGACTGAAAATCTCGGTTCCCGGCACCATCACCTACAAAAAGTCTCCCCTTCCGGAAGTCGTGGCTTCGGTAAGCCTGAATGACCTGCTTTCGGAAACTGACGCACCGTACCTCTCCCCCGTCCCCATGCGCGGCAAACGGAACGAACCGGCATATGTCGCTCACACCGTCCGGGCTGTCGCCGATTCCCGACCGGAGCCATTCGAAGCGGTAACCGATGCGCTGGTCACCAATGCCAGGAAACTGTTCGGCATACCCGATACTGTTTCAGGCTGCGTATAACGCTCAGATCGACAGTATCCTGCATGCTCCGCGTTTACCCGTGACCCGTTACCAGAGTCAGGGATACCCATTTTGAAATTCAGCCCAACTTGATTAGGTTGAGAGGCGCAATGTAAGCATGAGAAAGGGCTTGACACGGAAAGGGACCAGTCGTCCCGACGAGTCCGGATACCATCAATTTCAACGATACCGAAGACTGTGAACGAATCCACTACTCCCCGCGCCCCGCTGGCGCTCCCCAAACCGGGTTTCATCGACCTGCTGCTCGAAAAGAAACAGCTGCTGATAACCATCGTCGTACTGATCGCACTGACCGCTGGCGGTGTTGTCTTCTGGATGCAGAAAAGTAAAGCTGACGAAGAGAAGGCCTCTCTTGCCCTATCGAAAGTAGTGCCGTGGATCCAGACAGGAGACGCCGATCATGCGACCAAAGGCCTCAGGGAGGTCATCGGCAGCTACGGCGGCACCAGGAGCGGCAACATGGCAAAGCTCTATCTGGCAACCATCTACTACACCATGAACAAGCCTGACGATGCGCTGGCGATGTACAACGCGTTCAAGAGCGACAACAAGGATCTTCAGGCCTCCGCACTCGCCGGTGCCGCTGCCTGCAATGTCCAGAAAAAAGCCTTCGCCGCCGCAGCCGACAGTTATGAGAAGGCATCCGATGCCGCAGAGAACGAGGCACTGAAATCGATGTACCTCAACAAGGCGGCTGAAAACCTGATCGCAGCCGGGAAAACCGGTGACGCCGTCAAATTGCTGGACAAGGTCATCAAGAGCTGGCCGACGACATCATCGGCAGCAGTCGCCCAGCGTTCACTCTGGAGACTCTCGGGCCAGGGTGTCGAAGTTCCGGCCCCTTAACGACATTTTCGCAACCATTCGAATCATAACACAGACATGCCGCAAAAGTTCATCATCAAAACCAGCATGGGCGATATCGCCATTTCGCTGTACGACGACACCCCCCTGCATCGCGACAACTTTGCCAAACTGGTTAAAGAGGGGTACTTCGACGGTATCCGCTTCCACCGGGTTATCGAAGGGTTCATGATCCAGACCGGCGATCCGCTGTCCCGTCATGACGAGAAGCGCATGCTGCACGGTACCGGCGGTCCCGACTATCGCGTTCCGGCTGAAATCAGGCATCCGAACAAGAAGGGAACCCTCGCTGCGGCCAGGGACAACAACCCCCAGAAAGCCTCTTCAGGCAGCCAGTTCTACATCAACCAGGCCGACAACGCCTTCCTTGACGGTCAGTACACGGTATTCGGCGTCGTCGAATCGGGCATCGAGATCGTGGACCAGATCGCCGGTGTCGAAACCGACATGCGAGACAACCCCGTGAAACCGGTGACCATCGAAACCATCGTCCCCGTTGCAGAAGCCTGAACCAGAACCGATGGAAAACATTGCCGACAATCTCGCCGTCGTGAAAGATCAGATCGCGTCTGCCTGCCACAAGGCCGGCAGACGGCCTGACGAGGTTCGCCTGATAGCTGTTTCCAAAACCAAAAGTGCCGCGGCCATACGCGAAGCCTGGGAAGCCGGGCAGCGTGACTTCGGAGAAAGCTATGTCCAGGAGTTCCTCGACAAACTCGAAGATCCGCAGCTCTCCGGTTTGCCTATCGCATGGCATTTCATCGGTCACCTGCAATCCAACAAGGTGCGTCAGATAGCTGGAAAAGTCTCCATGATCCACGGCATCGACAAGGTCTCGACCGCTGAAGAGCTGTCGAAACGGGCAACGCAGCAGGGCATCGACATCGATTATCTGCTTGAAGTCAACGTTTCCCGCGAAAGCACCAAGTACGGCATCGAACCATCTTCGCTGCTCTCTGCGGCTGAAACCTGCTTCCGGCTACCCAATATCCGGTTGCGCGGTCTCATGACCATCGCCTCACCTGATCCCGATCTTGCCCGACGGGAGTTCTCCGAGCTTCGGGAGTGTCTCGAACAGCTGAAAAGCTCGTCACCCGATCCATCACTGCTCACCGAACTCTCCATGGGTATGAGCCAGGATTTCGAAGAGGCCATCATGGAAGGGGCGACCATGATCCGCATCGGCACCGCCATCTTCGGTTGGAGGTAGGGAAAGAAGCAAATGGACGGCATGGACTAAGAAATCATGGACGTTATGGACTTGATGGACTAAGCTGCAGGAGGCTGTGCAGGTATCATTTCTTCTTACATTGTCCATTCCGTCCATTCTGTCCATTTCCCACATTCGTCCATTTACTGTCCCCTCTCCCTATCTCGTCACTGATTTTCATCTATCCCCTTTGGGCATTATATTTAATGTCTTTTTTCCAGACCGTATCAAGAACCATCAAATTACAGGGCATATCATGACCGAACAAAGGCAGAAAATCAGGGAAGCCGTAGAGTTCATCAGGAAAAAAACCAGCGAGGAATACCCGGTCGGCATCGTGCTTGGCACCGGACTTGGCGGTCTGGTCAAGGAGATCGAGATCGATTTTTCTCTCGAATACTCCGACATTCCCTACTTCCCGATCTCAACGGTCGAAACCCATCACGGCAAACTGATTTTCGGCACCCTGGCCGGCAAGAAGGTGGTTGCCATGCAGGGGCGTTTCCACTTCTATGAAGGCTACTCGATGACGCAGATCGTATTCCCGATCAGGGTCATGAAGCAGCTCGGCGTCAAGACCCTCGGCATCACCAACGCCTGCGGCGGCATGAACCCCGGCTTCAGCAAGGGTGACATCATGCTCATCGACGACCATATCAACCTGCTTGGCGGCAACCCGCTCATCGGTCCCAACGATCCTGAGATCGGCCCGCGCTTCCCCGACATGTGTGCACCCTATTCGCCAAGGGTCCTCGAGATCGCCGAAAAGGTCGCCCTCGAAAACGGCATCAAGGTGCAGCGCGGCGTGTACGTCGCCGTACCGGGCCCATGCCTCGAGACCCGCGCCGAGTACCGCATGCTCAGAGCTCTCGGTGCTGACGTGGTCGGCATGTCGACCGTGCCCGAAGTGATCGCGGCCGTGCACCAGGGCACCGAAGTGTTCGGCATGTCCATCGTCACCGACGAGTGCTTCCCGGACTGCCTCGTGCCGGTCGGCATCGAAGAGATCATCGAGGTCTCAAACCATGCAGAACCCAAGATGACCACCATTTTCAAGAACGTCGTGGCAAACCTTTAATTCAAAACGGTACCATACGCACAAGACATGATCGACGCCATTTCCTTTTCCAACGGAACCTTCCGTTACCTCGACCAGCGCTTCCTTCCGCTCCAGGAGATCCATGTGGAAACCAGGGATCACCAGGAAGCCATCGAGGCCATCAAGACCCTCGCCGTCAGGGGCGCCCCGCTGATCGGCGCATCCGCCGGCTATACGGTCATCCTGGGTATCAACGAATTCAAGGGCACCAAAGAGGAGTTTCCGGCCTACTTCAGCAAACTCATCGCTGACGTCGAGGCCTCGCGTCCGACGGCCGTCAACCTCTTTTTCGCCACCAGGAAGCTGAAAGCGGTCTATGATGCCAACTTCGAAGCGGATTCGCTCGAGGCGCTCTTCGCAAAAATGACTGCCGAGGCCTGCAAGATCCATCAGGACGAAATCGATAACTGCGACAGGATCTCCCGTCACGGTGTCGAGCTGATCAAGCGCGATTTCGCCGATGTGCTCAAAACCCGCAAACTCAACGTGCTGACCCACTGCAACACCGGCACGCTGGCATGCTGCGGCACCGGCACGGCGCTTGGCGTTATCCGCCTCGCCTGGCAGGAAGGGCTGATCGAGAGGGTCATCTCCTCCGAGAGCCGTCCGCTCCTCCAGGGTCTCCGCCTGACCGCATGGGAGCTGGAACACGACGGCATTCCGTTCGTGTCGATCTCCGACTCTTCGTCGGCCTTCATCATGCAGCATGGCAAGATCGACTTCGCCGTCGTCGGCGCCGACCGTATCACGGCAAACGGCGACACGGCCAACAAGATCGGCACCTATGCCCATGCCGTAAGCGCCCGCCATCACGGCATCCCGTTCTATATCGCCGCTCCGGTCTCGACCATCGACATCACGATGTCCGAAGGCTCCATGATCCCGATCGAAGAGCGTAATGCCGACGAGCTGCGCACCATTTTCGGTACCCAGGTCGCAACGCCGACCACACCGGTCCTGAACTATGCGTTCGACGTCACGCCAGGCACCCTCATTCGCGGCATCATCACCGAGAAAGAGGCCGTCGTGGGCAACTATACCGAGTCCCTGCCCCGCGTGGTCAATGGCTGACCGCCGGCAAGGCACTGACCGACCGTATCATGCAAAGGCTCCCGAAAGGGGGCCTTTGTCGCTGGTGCAACTTTTCAACGCCTGAGAGGATTGTCAGCATACAGCCCTTTCCCGCCTTACCGGGGCTCTCCCCCTGCCTGCCCTTCTGTCACGGGGCACCGTTGTTGTCTTCATCAGGGAAGTTGCAACGACCTTCCACAGGAGGCTGGTATGAACAAGACCATTTACCATGATGCCGTTGTCAGGGGCTTCACCCTTTCCGCACTCTTCTGGCTGCTCGCCGGCCTTGTTTCCGGAATCTGGCTTTCGCTCGAGCTGCTCTACCCCGGATTGAATTTTGCCCCCTGGATTGCCTATGGCAGGTTGCGCGTGGTTCACACCGCGAGCCTGACTTTCGGCTTCGGCCTGGGCAGCATTTTCGCCACCGCCTATTATCTGCTGCAGCGCCTGACACGTACCACGCTCGCATTGCCGCGTCTCGCCACAGGGCATCTTCTCCTGTTCAACGTCACCATTGCGGCCGGCATCATCACCCTGATGGGCGGCATGAACACGACCAAAGAGTACGCGGAGTTCGAATGGCCGATAGACCTGCTGTTCCTCTGTTTCTGGCTGATGTTCACCGTCAATCTGTTCGCGACACTGATCGGCAGGCAGGAGCGCCAGATGTACGTCTCCCTCTGGTACCTCATCGCCATGACCGTCACCATCGCACCCCTCTATTTCGTCAACAACCTCGCCATCCCGCTGACCCCCTTCAAATCATACGGCATCTACGCCGGAACGGTCGATGCCGACGTGCAGTGGTGGTATGGGCACAATCTCATCGGCTTCATCTACACCATGCCGATCCTGGCGATGTTCTACTACTTCCTGCCCAAATCGGCGGGTATTCCGATCTACAGCCACCGGCTCTCGATCGTTGCGTTCTGGTCGCTCATCTTCACCTATCTCTGGACCGGAGCCCACCACCTCATCCTCACCCCCCTGCCGGAGTGGATCCAGACTGTCGCCATCGCTTTCAGCATCCTCCTGATCGCCCCATCCTGGGGTGTGGTAGTCAACGGATATCTCACCCTCAGGGGGAACTGGGAGCAGATGTATTCGAATCATATCGTCAGATATTTCATCTTCGGCATCACCTTCTACGGGCTGCAGACGATTCAGGGACCTTTGCAGGGAATCAGGACCGCCAATGCATTCTTCCACTACACGGACTGGGTGATCGGCCATGTCCACATGGGAACCATGGGATGGGTGACCATGGTCGTGTCGGGCTCGTTTCTCTCCATGGTCCCGAACATCTCCGGAAAAAAGCTGCACAGCGTCAGGCTTGCCGACCTTCAGTTCTGGCTCATGCTGACGGGTCAGCTCATCCTGACGATTTCGATGTGGATCAGCGGTATCCTGCAGGGGTCGATGCTGAAAGCCATCACTCCCGACGGTTCGCTCAGCTATGCATTCCTCGACACCATGGCAGCGCTCACGCCGCTCTATCTGCTTCGGGCAGCATCGGGAGTGATCTATTTTATCGGCATTCTGCTTTTCTGCTGGAACATCATCCGGACATTCACGGACAAGCCTGAAGAAGGGCCTCCTGCGTGACCCTGCTCCAGTGCCCGCCTCGAACACCCGAAAAGCCCTGCAGACAGGCAATGACCATGAATCGGCGGTATGCCGTCACCAGCCGGGGCAGATCACCTCAAATCCCTTTATCATCATAACTTGAAATCTTTTTTAACTTGATCGGTAATCAGTTCGTTTTGTAAATTGTGAGCAGATGCCACTTTTACTTACTTCGTAATTGTTCCTTTCCATCACTGCCGCGACACCCATCTCATCCATTTTATCCAACCACATCCCAGGAGGAGGGCATGAAAGACACCGGTTACGATTATTCGATAGTTCGGGGTTTTGCGTTCTCGGCGCTGTTCTGGCTCATCGTCGGTCTTCTGATCGGCCTCTGGATCGCGTTCGAAATGTTCAATCCCGCACTGAACATCACTCCGTGGCTCAGCTTCGGCAGGCTGCGCGTAGTACACACCAACGGCCTCGGGCTCGGTTTCGGCCTTGCCGGCATCTTTGCGACGGCGTACTACATGCTGCAGCGCCTCACCCGCACCCCGCTGCCATTCCCGGGACTTGCCAAGGCACATCTCTACCTCTTCAACATCGCCATCGCCGCCGCTGCAGTTACGCTCATGGCCGGCATGAACACCACCAAGGAGTATGCCGAGCTGGAATGGCCTCTTGACGTCGGTGTGGTTATCCTGTGGGTGATGTTCGCCATCAACGTCTTCGCCATCCTGATCAAGCGGCAGGAAAAGCAGATGTACATCTCGCTCTGGTACCTGGTCGCCATGACCGTCACCATCGCGGTACTCTACATCGTCAACAACCTCGAGATTCCGGTCACCCTCTTCAAATCATACAGCCTCTATGCCGGCGCCAACGATGCCAATGTCGAGTGGTGGTATGGCCACAACATCGTCGGCTTCATCTTCACCGTGCCGGTGCTTGCCATGTTCTACTACTTCCTGCCGAAAGCGACCGGCCTGCCGATCTACAGCCATCGCCTGTCGATCGTGTCGTTCTGGTCGCTGATCTTCGCCTACCTCTGGACTGGTGCGCACCATCTCATGCTCACGCCGCTGCCGGAATGGATCCAGACCGTGGCGATCGCCTTCAGTATCTTCCTGATCGCTCCTTCGTGGGGTTCGGTCGTCAACGGATACTACACCCTTCAGGGCAACTGGGACCAGATGCGTTCGAACTACCTGACCAAGTTCTTCATCATCGGCATCACCTTCTACGGCCTGCAGACCCTGCAGGGACCACTCCAGGGCCTGAGGACGCTGAACGCCTTCTTCCACTACACCGACTGGGTCGTCGGCCATGTCCATATGGGCACGATGGGCTGGGTGGCCATGACGATCTCGGCTTCGTTCTACTACATGATCCCGAAAATCACCGGAAAGGAACTGTACAGCGTCAAGCTGGCCAACATCCACTTCTGGCTCATCCTCGTCGGCCAGCTCGCCTGGACGATCACGATGTGGATCGGCGGTATCCAGCAGGGTGCGATGTGGAAAGCGACCAATCCGGACGGCTCGCTGATGTACAACTTCCTTGACGGACTGACCTCACTGTATCCCTACTACCGCATGCGCTTTGCCGCCGGCATCGTCTATTTCATCGGCATCCTGATCTTCGCCTGGAACCTGGTCCAGACCGTCAGGCAGGGAGAAACCGCCGTCGAAGCCGAAGCGTAAACAACCAAACCTCAAACAGGAGCTTGCATCATGGGGATAAATTCAAAACCGGTTGTCTTTGCGGTCTTGTCTGCGCTGGTCATCCTGGTTGGTACGGTGGTCACGGTATTCGTACCGATGTTCATGCCCTCGACCCAGCCGGTCAGCGCTTTCGTCAAACCGTATACGGCCATCGAACAGGAAGGCCGCGACATCTACATGCGTGAAGGTTGCAACAACTGCCACACCCAGACCGTCCGCCCGCTCAGGACCGAAGTGCTGCGGTACGGAGAGTATTCGAAAGCGGAGGAGTTCGCCTGGGACCGTCCGTTCCTCTGGGGTTCGCGCCGCACCGGACCGGACCTGAACCGTGTCGGAGGAAAGTATCCGGATTCGTGGCACTACAAGCACATGCACAGCCCGCAGAGCATGTTCGCCCTTTCCAACATGCCTCCTTATGGCTGGCTTGCATCGAACAGGCTCGACACCTCGATTTCGTTCAAGAAAACGAAGGTTCTCGGCTACGGTTACACCGAGGAGCAGGTCAATCAGCAGATCGCGGATTACAAGGCCAGGGTCACCGCGTCCGGCTACGATTCGAAGGAGACGCGTGACCAGGTGACACCACCGGCGCTGAGGGGAGAACTGACCGAGATGGATGCGATCATCGCCTATCTGCAGAAGCTTGGTCGTGACGTCAAATCGATGGAGGCAACGCGATGAACTTCCAGGTTATTGCCTATACGGCGTTCACCCTGGTACTGGCGGCTGTGTTCGCCGGAATCATCATCTATTACTACAATCCGAAGCGTAAACAGCAGGTCGAGGCGCCCAAGCACAGAATGCTCGATGACGACGAGTGAACCGGCAACCACGACCAGCATCAACCCGTCAAGCAACCCATAAGGAGGAGGCTCATATGAACGATTCCGGAATACCGCAGGAAGGCCATAACAAAATCCCGAAAGGATGGATGGCATTCTTTGCCGGAGTGATCGTTTTTCTCGTCTGGTACATCGCATCGTTTACACCAGCGATCTCTGGCTGGTCGTTCTACAAAGAGTACGAGAAAGAGATGAAAGACGGTGAGAAAGCGGCCGCATCGGCAACCACCGATCCGGGAAAATACATCGGCAAAGCCGACGCCATCGCCGAAGGCAAAACCGAGTTCGAAACAAACTGCGCTGCCTGCCACATGGCAGATGCCAGTGGTGGTATCGGCCCCAACCTCAAGGTCGCACTCAAATACGGATCGACCCCGGACAAGATCTTCGAATCGATCTCGAAGGGACGCCCGAACGGTATGCCACCTTTCCAGCAGCAGCTTGGCAACGACAAGGTTTACAAAATCGTGGCATTCATCGAAAGCCTGAGGAAATAAACACAAATCGCTGCCCCGGGAACCAATACCGGGGCAGCGGCGTCTCATGAGAAAATTGAACAGGTATCGAACTCCCCGCTGACAGGGTGTATCGAACAAAGCAAAAAAATCTTCCCCGTATTCAGGAGAAATCGCCCCTGACGGACATCGATGCTTTCGCATTGTCAATCACATTATTACCATGAAGCAGATAGTCTGGAAACGCTATCGGAGAGCCGTGGAAATCCTCCAGGCTCTTCTGCTCACCGGCCTGCCATTTCTGAAAATCAACGGGCAGAGCGCTCTCCGGTTCGACATCGGTGAACTGAATCTCTACTTCTTCGGCACCGTCATCAGGATCGGCGAATTTTACCTCATTCTGGCAGCGACCCTGTTCCTGCTGCTCTTCATTTCAGCGGTAACGGTTATCTTCGGCCGGGTCTGGTGCGGATGGCTCTGCCCTCAGACCGTACTGCTCGATCTCACCGACAGTCTCGCGGCCATATTCGGACGAAAACACCGGAACACCATCCAGAAAGTCATTCTGATTCCGGTTTCGGCACTCGTTTCGATCACCATGATCTGGTATTTCGTCCCGCCGGCCGATACCATGAACCAGCTCTTCACCTCCCCGCTGATCGCTGGATTTTTCTTTGTGCTCTGGGCAAGCGTTTATGCGGAACTGGCCTTCCTGGGCAGGAACTTCTGCACCTCGATCTGCCCCTATGCGATGATGCAGAACGCACTGTTCGACAAGGATACGCTCGTAATCGAATACGACCAGTCGAGGGACTCCACCTGCATGAAATGTGACGACTGCGTTCGCGCCTGCCCGGTCGGCATAGACATCAAGGACGGACTCAGTAACCGGTGCATCGCTTGTGCCGAGTGCATCGATGCCTGCTGGCTGAAAAGCAGCAAACGCAACCTTCCTCCCTTCCCGAACTACAAGGGAAAAATCCTGCGTCCGAAATCGTACTTGCTCGCAGCCATCACGACGGGAGCCGCAATCGTGCTCGCCATCCTGATCGCCTCCCGCCCCACCGTCGACTTCATGGTCAGCCGGGTGCAGGAGCCACTGCCGGCTGGCCTGAACCGGTATACCTATACGATCTACAACAACAGCCCTCGCGACCTTGATCTCGAACTTACCACGCCGGATGGTGTCACCATGATCGGGGAACACTCGATAAGGGTCAACCCGTTCGGTGTGGTCAGAGGCAAGGTACTCCTCAGGGCCAACAGTAAACGGGACCAGGTTACGCTCACCATCAAGGGTGACGGCATCTCAATCAGCAAGGAGACAGGCTTCCTATGAAACCATTCATCGCATCACTCTATGCACTGTTCCTGTTCGCCATGATCAGTGGCATCGTTGTGGCTTACCGGAATGCCGAAGGTCTCGTGGAGAACGATTATTACAGAAAACAGGACCAGTGGTTCAAGGCTAAAACCGGTGAGCGGGCACTCGAACTCGAAATCAGGGCTCCGGAATCCCTGTCACCGGGAACCAGCGAATTGACATTCTGCATCACCGAGCATGGAAAACCTTTGCGTCACGCCAACGTACAGCTCTTCGTCGGCGGTGTCCAGAAAAGCACTCCGGACTTCACCTCGCCCATGCGCGAAACCAAACCCGGCATCTATGCGGCCACAGCCAGTCTGCCATCCAAAGGCAAATGGCTGGTACGGATAGACCTCGCCACCCCTCAACTCAATACCAGCAGATCATGGTTTTACGACGTCAGATAACAACTGCGGCAGCGGCAATGCTGGTCCTGCTGCCGCTGCTCCCGACATCTGCCAGAGCCGACTTCATTGCCAACAATAACGCCATTCACTCAGGCCCATGTTCCAAAAAAGCCGCAAACCGGGTCGTCACTCTCGAAATCGACCCGAAGCCGGTCAGGCACATGAAAGAGCTGACCTTCAGGGTGACGATGAGCCCCGATGACGGAATGCCAGCGGTGCTGCTGCTCGATCTCAGCATGCCAGGCATGGTCATGGGAAGGAACCAGCTGAAGATGGCCAGAAAAAGCGATGGCAGCTGGGAAGGAAAGGGCGTCATCGTCAGATGCATGAGCGGTGGCAACCTCTGGAAAGCTACCATCATCTCCCCTGAACTCGGAAATCCCGGCTTCACCTTCAATGTCCGTAACTGAAACGAACACAGAAGGCATGGTCCGTTGTGATCACTGCCTCCAGGAGGTAAGGCAGGATTCCGCCATTCCGGCGGTCATCGACGGAACGACACGCCATTTCTGCTGTCATGGCTGCCTCGGCGTCTATGAGCTGATCCACAGCAACGCACTCGACGCATTTTATACCCAGCGCTGCGACTGGCAGCCCGGCAGACCTGCCTTCACAACGGTCGATCCGAAAGAGTTCGGCGACGACATCACGACCGAAGGCGGAAGAAGCCGCGTGGAGCTCCTGCTTTCCGGTATTCGCTGCTCCTCCTGCGTCTGGCTGGTCGAGAAGGTGCTCGGCAGAGTTGAGGGTGTCGTTTCGTCCAGAGTCAACTACGCAACCCACCGTGCGCTCATCGAGTGGCGCCCTGACGTTGTCGGCTTCGACACCATCCTGCAGACCCTGACGGGCATCGGTTACATCCCTCGTCCGGCAAAAGCCGGCGCGCCAGTCGATGCCTTTGCAGAGGAGAGACGTGACCTGCTGCTCCGATTCGGTACCGCAGGCTTTTTCTCGATGCAGCTGATGCTGATCATCGCCGCGCTCTACGCAGGGTTCTTTCAGGGGATCGAAACAACCTACCGCCTCCCATTCCAGTTCATCTCATGGGCTCTGGCGACACCGGTGGTCTTTTATTCGGGCTACCCGTTCATCTCGAATGCCCTGCGCTCGATCAGGAACCGGGCACTGAACATGGATGTACTGGTCGCGCTTGGCTCCCTTTCTGCCTATGGCTACAGTATCGCCATGATCTTCACCGGGGGAGAGGTATTCTTCGATACCTCGGCCATGATCATCACCTTCATCCTGCTTGGACGATACCTCGAAGCGGGGTCCCGACTGAAAGCCGGCAGCGCACTGGTTTCCCTTGCTGAACTGCAACCCGGGGAGGCACTGCTTGTCGGCGAAGACGGCCAGACG
This sequence comes from Chlorobiaceae bacterium, assembly GCA_013334925.1. Classification (GTDB taxonomy): domain Bacteria; phylum Bacteroidota; class Chlorobiia; order Chlorobiales; family Chlorobiaceae; genus Chlorobaculum. The sequence goes on along the minus strand of JAAXWP010000037.1, from coordinate 8,762 downwards.
AGATTCGTGCCACTACGGCAGATCGTTTCAGGAGACCTGATCGATGTTCTGCCGGGAGACCGCATTCCTCTTGACGGCACCGTCACGGAAGGAGAAGCGGATATCGACGAATCGATGCTGACCGGTGAGTCCGCACCCGTCATGAAATCCGCCGGGAGTGAGGTCTTTGCCGGCACCTGTTCCATCACCGGCCACCTGAGAATACGGGTCACCGGTGTGCTGAAAGAGACCCTGCTGTCAAAAATCATCCGGACCGTCGAAGAAGCACAGGTCCGAAAAGCGCCGATCCAGGGTATCGCCGACCGGACCGCGGCCTGGTTCGTACCTGCCATCATCGTGCTTGCCACAGCAACCTTCATGTGGTGGCAACTCTCCGGGGCTTCTCCGGTCAGGGCCCTGATGAACGCCGTGTCGGTACTGGTCATCGCCTGCCCGTGCGCACTTGGCCTGGCCACACCGCTGGCCATCCTCGTCGGCACGACGGCTGTCGGTCGGAAAGGGATCCTCGTGAAAGGCGGCGACATATTCGAATCCGTTTCGAAAACAACGATGGTCGTGCTCGACAAGACAGGCACCATCACCCTGGGGAAACCCTCGGTCGTGGACAGCATCGATTTCGGCCGGGCCGACAGATTCATCCAGTGTTGTGCATCGCTCGAAGCCTGGTCGGAACATCCTGCGGGACGAGCCATCGCATCCCGATGGCCAGATAAACGCCTGCCTGTGGAAAGCTTCAGAAGCCTTCCGGGTATGGGCGTATCCGGCATGATCGACGGAAAACGCTGGCTTGCAGGATCTCGCGCGCTGCTCGAACGTGAAGGAATCGTCATCGACGCGCCTTGCAGGGAAACAGCCGATCGTCTCGAACATGAGGGCAAAACCGTGGCATTCGTTGCCTGCAACGGTGAAGTGGCTGGTCTGTTCGGCCTGATCGACGACCTGCGTGACGATGCCCCGGCCATGATCGATGCACTCAGATCCTCGGGCCTCAGCGCCATGATCCTCACCGGTGACAATGCAGGAGTCGCCAGGTACATTGCCGGCAAATGCGGCATCAGCGATGTCAGGGCCGGGCTTGATCCCATAGGCAAGGCAACGGCCGTCAGAGAGTTGAAAGAGCGCGGTGAGACCGTGCTGATGGCCGGTGACGGCATCAACGATGCACCTGCCCTGACGGAAGCCGATACCGGCGTGACTTTCGGCACAGCCACGGGTATTGCCATCGAAAGCGCAGGGGTGACCATCCTCAACGACGATCTGCGTCTGCTGGGCACACTGGTCTCGCACTCCCGTCGATGCTTTTCGGTCATCCGGCAGAACCTCGCATGGGCTTTCGGGTACAACCTTGTCGCCGTACCCCTCGCTGTTGCAGGCGTACTGCATCCGATCGTATCGGCACTGCTCATGGCCTGCAGTTCGCTGGTCGTGGTCGGTAACTCGCTCCGGCTGAAAAAACTCTGATTCACGAAAATGGCAAGCACCTTCTATCTCATCGCCATCGGTTTCGTCATTGGTCTCGGCGGTTGGGCACTGTTCCTCTGGGCAGTTCGCAGCGGGCAGTTCGACGATGCCGAGGCTCCGAAATACCGAATGCTCGACGATGATGATGACGAGCCCCCAATCAAAGAAAGAAAACACCATGACCAGTGAACTGTTCGCCATGCTCATGGCCGGCCTTGCCGGAGGGTTCGGACACTGTATCGGCATGTGCGGACCGGTCGTCACAGCCCTGTCGCTTGGCAGGACGGAGAGCGGCATCGTTCATCAGCTCCTGTACAACATCGGCAGGATATCGACCTACACACTTCTGGGCGGGATTGTCGGAGCGACCGGTTCATTTCTGGCTCTCGTCACCTCCATCGACACGTTCCAGACAGCCGTGATGGTAATCTCGGGCCTGTTCATCATCGTGATGGGCCTCGTTTCCGCCGACTGGCTTCCGTTCGGCAGATTCTTCGTCAGCTGCACTCCGGCTATGCCCCTGTTCCGGAAAACGATGGCGCTGTTCAGCGGGTCTGGCAGTGCCGGCTCATGGCTACCCATGGGCATCGTACTTGGCTTTCTGCCCTGCGGCCTGACCTACACCGCCCTTCTGGCTGCAGCCAGGGCCGCCATGGATGCACCAAACCACTTCACCGGAATGGTACATGGCGCTGCCATGATGCTCTGCTTCGGCCTCGGCACAGCTCCTGCACTGCTCCTGGTGGGCAGGACAGCCAGCTTCATCAGTGAAAAAACCCGCCGTCGTTTCTACCGCATCGCCAGCCTTATCATGATCGGAACCGGCCTCTGGTTCGTCATCTCGGCATTCCGATTCTGAAATCTTTGTAAAAAATAATTCCCGCAGGCAGAACGCTTAATCCGTTTCCTCTGTTGAGTGGTGCTTGTGAGCATACGCTTATAATGCTCATAAGTTCTTTCACGATTGTTACTTATATCGATCAAACTCTCAACAATTGTTATGGATACCCTGTTTCTCGCGCGTCTTCAGTTCGCCCTGACGTCGGTGTTCCACTTTTTCTTCGTTCCTCTGACCCTTGGCCTGTCGATCTTCACGGCCATCATGGAAACGGCATGGGTAAGGACCGGAAAGGAAAAGTACCGTCAGCTGGCCAGGTTCTGGGGACATCTCTTCCTGATCAACTTCGCCGTCGGCGTGGTTACCGGCATCGTCATGGAGTTCCAGTTCGGCATGAACTGGTCGGAATACGCCCGATTCGTCGGCGATATCTTCGGTGTGCCGCTCGCCATCGAAGCGCTCCTGGCCTTCTTCCTCGAATCCACCTTCCTCGGTATCTGGGTATTCGGCTGGGACCGCCTGCCGAAAGCCCTCCATGCAACCGCAATCTGGCTGGTGGCTCTCGGTTCCAACCTCTCGGCCCTCTGGATTCTGGTCGCGAACTCCTTCATGCAGTCGCCGGTCGGCTACCATATGGCCGCAAACGGATCGAGAGCAGAGATGACCGATTTCCCGGCACTTCTCTTCAATCCCTACGTCTGGAAACAGTTCCCCCATGTCGTCGCTGGTGGACTGACCACCGGAGGCTTCCTGGTGATCGCCGTCAGCGCATGGCATCTCATGAAGGGCACCCGTGATCAGGAGGCGTTCAGCACCTCTCTGAAATTCGGATCGATCTATGCCTTCATCGGAACCCTGCTCGTCACCCTCGCCGGCCACACCCAGATGCAGGATCTCATCAGACACCAGCCCATGAAAGTGGCCGCTGCCGAGGCGCTCTGGGAGAGCGAAAATCCCGCGAGCTTTTCGCTCTTCACCGTAGGTAACGAAAAAGAGCTCAGGGACGAATTTGCCATTCGGGTACCCGGTATGCTCTCGTTCCTCGCCTACAACTCCTTCAACGGAGAGGTCAAGGGCATCAAGGCGCTTCAGCAGGAGTACGTAACGAAATACGGTCCGGGAAACTACATTCCGTCGGTCATCACCGCTTACTGGAGCTTCAGGTTCATGGTCGGCGCAGGTACGCTCATGCTGCTGGCGGCCGCCTTCGCACTCTATAAGGTCATCAGGGAGGACTACTCCTTTTCGCGCCTGTCGGGATCGCTGCTCTTCTGGTCATTCCTGCTGCCCTACATAGCCAACAGCTCAGGCTGGATCCTCGCAGAAATGGGACGTCAGCCATGGATCGTCTTCGGTCTGCTGAAGACCGAACAGGCGGTCACCCCGTCGTCGGTGGTCAACGCAGGCGAACTGCTGCTCTCGATCGCCGTGTTCGCGGTCGTTTATGGCGCACTGACGCTCGTTGATGTTTTTCTGCTGAAAAAATATGCCGCTGCAGGCCTGCATGCAGCCGAATAACTTGTAAAGGAGACGACAATGGATCTTCAGACAATCTGGTTCATTCTGGTGACGGTGCTCTTCATCGGTTTCTTCGTGCTCGAAGGATTCGATTTCGGCGTCGGCATCCTGCTGCCGTTCATGGGCAGCGAAGACAACGATCGCCGAACGGTGATCAATACCATTGGCCCTTTCTGGGACGGCAACGAGGTCTGGCTCATCACCGCTGGCGGAGCCATGTTCGCTGCGTTTCCAGAGTGGTATGCCACCCTTTTCAGCGGCTTCTATCCAGCCCTGCTGCTCATGCTTGTCGCCCTTATCGCACGCGGCGTAGCCTTCGAATTCAGAAGCAAACATGACAACCGGACCTGGCGCAGCTTCTGGGACTGGTGCATCTTTGCGGGCAGCGCCATTCTGGCCCTGCTCTGGGGTGTGGCGCTCTCGAACTTCATCCGGGGCGTTCCGATCGACAGCTCCATGCAGTATGCCGGAGGGTTCATCGACCTGCTCAACCCCTATGCACTCAGTTGCGGGCTCGCCTCCCTGTTCATCTTCACCCTGCACGGCGCCGTGTTCCTGACACTCAAAACCACCGGCGAACTTCATGACCGGGCAATGGGTCTTGCCAGGAAACTCTGGGCTCCGGCGACGATCCTGTCGATGATTTTTGCCGGCTACACCTATGTCGCCACCGATCTGTTCCAGCGGCTCGGTGTCAATCCGGGGGCAATACCGATCTTCAGCGTGCTCGCACTGCTGTCGGTCATCGTCATGCTGAAAAAAAACGCATCGGGATGGGCATTTGCCATGACCGCCGTCGCCATTGCGTTTTCGACCATCACCATTTTCCTCGGCCTGTACCCGAGGGTGCTGGTTTCAAGCCTGAATCCGGACTGGAGCCTGACCATCTACAATGCCTCCTCATCGCCCTATACCCTGGGCATCATGACCACCGTAGCGCTCGTCTTCGTGCCGCTCGTTCTCATCTACCAGGGCTGGAGCTACTGGATCTTCCGCCAGCGTCTCGCCAGGGACTCGAAGCTGGAATACTGATCTCGTCTCGCCAGCCGGCGCGCCATCCAGGGTGCGCCGGCATCCCTATGATCGTCAACCTGCCGGATACAATACCCCCCCTCCTTGCAAACCGGCCAGTGCCCAGGCGGAAACTTTACAGGATACATCGACAGTTAAAGCCTTCGTGTTTCAGGCTTTCGGGAAATGCGTATATTTGTAGGCTAACTTGCAGAGCGCGAGGTCAGAAAGCCCGTAACAAAGCAGTCTTGCCAATTATCTGTAACGTGACAACTGGAGTCGCCGACCGTCCATGACCCGTGAGTACGCTCACGAGAACAGATCACGGGACGTTCCACCAGGTCACCGCAACTCCATACATCTGTTTCCGCCCGGGACGATCGAGTCCAGACCATGAACCTCGACAAAAACCTCATCAGGCTGCTCAAAAAAGAAAAACGGCCATTTATGTTTTCGAGCCTTTACGGTGCTTTTGCCGTGCTGATGCTTGTCGGACAGGCATGGGCTCTGAGCGGTATCATCGAGCAGCTCTTCCGGAATGCCACCACTGAATGGAGGACCATTTTTCCGAAAACATCGCTGTTCATCCTCTTCAGCCTCCTTCGGCTGACACTGAACTGGGCAGGACATCACGCCGCCAGAAGCGGAGCCATCGGCATCAGGAACTCGCTATCGGAACGACTCACCCGGACGGTTGCCGGACTCGGACCAGCATTCTCCCGCTCGGAACAGAGTGGACGAATCGTCAACACCATGCTCAAGGGGGTCGAAGCACTCGATGCCTGGTACAGCCAGTACATACCACAACTTTTCCTCGCTGCCGTCACCCCTGTGGTGATCCTGGTAGCCGTCTTCCCTTCAGACTGGATTGCCGGTGCGATCATGCTCGGCACGGCACCCCTAATCCCGGTATTCATGATCCTGATCGGCCGTTCCGCAAGCGCTGCGACCGAAAGGCAATGGACCACGATGAGCCGGATGAGCGGCTATTTTCTCGACATGCTCCAGGGACTGTCGACACTGAAACTCTTCGCCCAGGAAAAAGTACGGCGTGACGGCATCGAGGATGCCAGCGAGAATTTCCGCCGTTCCACCATGCAGGTGCTCAAAATCGCATTTCTCTCGTCGCTGACGCTCGAACTGGTCGGAACCATCGGCACGGCAATCGTCGCCGTCAGCATCGGCCTTCGGCTGGTCGCCGGTGCCATCCCGTTCCGTCCGGCGATGTTCACCCTCCTGCTCATCCCCGATTTTTATCTGACCCTGCGTCAGCTTGGCACCAGATTCCACGCCGGCATGGAAGGGGTGAGCGCCTCCCGGGAGATTCATGAAATCCTCGATCGCGAACCGGACCTGACAAAATCCGGGACCCGTGATCTTTCAGCAGGTGAAGTCGCCACAACCGGTCTGACGGCCAGCAAGATCACCTACGCCTTTCCGGGCAGCGCCAGACCCGCCATCGATGGAGTCACACTGACCATCCGGCCAGGTACGAAAACCGCCATCACCGGCCCAAGCGGTTCCGGAAAAAGCACGCTGCTGAACCTCCTGCTCCGTTTTATCGAGCCAGGCAGCGGATCGATCTCCCTTGGATCGACTTCGGTGGCAGACTACTCGCTTGAATCGTGGTACCGGCAGATCTCATGGGTACCGCAACATCCATTCCTGTTCAATGCCTCCATAAGGGAGAACCTGCTCATGGCCAAACCTGGCGCAAGCGACACCGAAATCGAAAACGCGCTCAGCCAGGCCGGGCTTCTTGACATGGTACTGTCACTGCCTGCCCGCCTCGATACCATTATCGGCGAACAGGGGGCGCGCCTCAGTGGCGGGGAAGCCCAACGCCTTGCGCTGGCTCGCGCATTTCTCAAGAACGCACCCATCCTGCTGATGGATGAACCCACCTCACACACCGATCCGATCCTTGAATCCCTGCTCCGGAAAGCGATGGAAAAGCTTCTGGAGGGAAGAACCACCATCATGATCGCTCACCGGCTCGAAAGCATCAGAAACGCCGACACGATCGTCGTACTCGATCAGGGACATATCGTTCAGCAGGGAACTCACGAGGAACTCTCCAGGGCGGAAGGTTTCTACCGCAGAGCGATCCTCGCTTCATCGGAGGAGGCCGCGTGAAAACATTTTTCAGACTTGCAGGACTGACCAGACCATTCGCCTGGTGGATGCTGCTGGCCGCCATCATCGGCTTCGCCACCATCGGCAGCGGCATCGGCCTGCTCATGACCTCGGCCTGGCTCATCACGAGAGCCGCCATGCAGCCCGGAATTTCCACCCTGCAACTCGGTATCACCGGGGTTCGCTTTTTCGGTCTCTCCCGCGGGGTGCTGCGATACGCCGAGCGCCTGATCTCGCACAACACCACCTTCAGGATCCTCACGAGGCTGCGCGTCTGGTTCTACGAAGCTGTCGAGCCTCTCGCTCCAGCACGTCTGGCAGCATTCAGAAGCGCCGACCTCCTGCAGCGCATCGTCGACGACATCCAGAGTCTCGAAAACATCTACGCCCGGGTAATCGCCCCGCCATTGACGGCCATCATGATCACCGTGCTGATGTGGTTTCTTGTCGGAGCCTGGTCGACAGGGGCGGCGGTCGGTGTGCTTGCCTGTCAGCTGCTTGCCGGTGTCGCTATTCCACTCTTCACGGCTGGAATCGCCCGGGGCAAAGCCCGCAACGTCATGGAGCTCAGGACTGAACAGCAACTGCTGGCCGTGGACCTGGTCCAGGGGCTTGGCGAGTTGCGCGTTTTCGGACAGCTTGATGCATACCTCGACCGCATGCAGCGTACTGAAAACCATAAACTGAAACTGCAGAAACAGGCCTCATTCATCGAAGGGTTTCAGGAAATGCTGAGCGGCATAGCCATGAACGCCGCAGTTGTCTGGGTGCTCTGGGCCCTGCTGCCACAGCTCCGGAGCGGTGGCGTGAGCGGCATAACCCTTTCGGCCATCGTCTTCGGGGTCACCGCCTCATTCGAAGCCTTTCAGCCACTTTCCGGATCGTTTCAGCATATCGAGGCGGATATCCGGGCAGGTGACCGTCTGTTCGAAATCATCGACGCCGAACCCGAGGTAAAAGCCCCCACGCAGCCCATACCGTTTCCGGCAGAGCAGCATGTCGAGTTCAAAGAGCTCACCTTCACCTATCCGGGCAACAGCCGTCCCGCCCTCGACCGCGTCTCGCTCAGCGTTCCGCAGGGAGATCGCGTGGCGATCGTCGGGCCGAGCGGCGCCGGAAAATCGACCATCACGTCACTTCTCGTAAGGTTCTGGAACCCCTCGACAGGCACGATAACGATCGGCGGAAGGGAGATCACCTCGTTCGATCCGGAGACGCTTCGCAGAAACATCGCGGTGGTCTCCCAGAAAACCTACCTTTTCGGTCAGAGCATCCGGGAAAATCTCAAGCTCGCCAAACCGGAAGCGAACGACGATGAACTGGAGCGGGCGCTGTCGCTTGCCGGGCTGGAGAGCCTGCACACGCGCCTCGACGACTGGGCAGGACAACACGGTATGAACCTCAGCGGTGGAGAGCGCCAGCGAATCGCCATCGCCCGCATGATACTTCAGGATGCGCCGATCATCGTGCTTGACGAGGCCACAGCAAACCTGGATGCCATAACCGAGGAGGCCGTACTGGAAACCATCGATCAGGCCTGCAAAGACAAAACGGTTCTTGCTATCACCCATCGCCTGCACCGGATGGAGCGTTTCGATGAGATTATCGTGCTGAACGAAGGCAGGATCATCGAACAGGGTCACCACGAGGAGCTGCTCGACCGTAACGGTTTCTACGCCGGGATGTGGCGTCTGCAGAACGAGGTGGCCGTCTGAGCGGAGCACTTCTCCGAACCGTTCAGATTTTTGGATTGTTCCGGGTCAGGGAACGCAGTCGAGCCAGTTGACCGGAAACAGGA
>JAAXWP010000036.1:14801-29568 GCA_013334925.1 Chlorobiaceae bacterium | reverse complement strand
TATTATTCCGGCAACAACAAGTCGTAAAAGAATACCGGCCTTATACTGTCATCCTGAACGGAGTGAAGGATCCATCTTCTTTTCAGACAGGGAGTTATGGATTCTTCTCCCGACAAGCCGGGATCAGCATGACATTGTCTGCTGTCGTGAGTTGCGACCTTTAATCGCCGGAGCAATAATGCGCACGCAATACATGAGGATCGAGATCCCGACCAGTCAGGACTACTTCACAATCGAATCACGCATAAGGTTGCTGATCGACCTTATGCGTTCATGTACTTGAAGAACTCCTTGTTGTCTTTGGTCTCGACAATCTTCTCGCGCATGAACTCCATGCATTCGATCGGGTTCTTGTCGCCAAGGTACTTGCGGAGCAGCCAGGTACGCGAAAGCTCTTCACGGGTAAACAGCAGCTCCTCCTTACGGGTTCCCGAACGAAGGATGTCGATCGCCGGGAAGATTCTCCGCTCGGAAAGACGCCGGTCAAGCGCGAGTTCCATGTTGCCGGTACCCTTGAACTCTTCGAAGATGACATCGTCCATACGCGAACCGGTATCGACCAGCGCCGTGGCGATGATGGTCAGGCTGCCACCCTCCTCGATGTTACGGGCCGCACCGAAAAAGCGCTTGGGCTTGGTGAGTGCGTTTGCATCGATACCACCGGAGAGGATCTTGCCGGAATGAGGAATGATGGTGTTGTGCGCACGAGCCAGACGGGTGATCGAATCGAGCAGGATGACGACGTCACGGCCGACTTCGACCATACGCTTTGCCTTCTCGAGTACCATGTCGGCAACCTGTACGTGGCGTTCGGGATCTTCGTCGAAGGTCGAGCTGACCACCTCTGCCTCAACGCTGCGAGCCATGTCGGTGACCTCTTCAGGGCGCTCGTCGATCAGGAGCACGATAAGGTATACCTCGGGATGGTTCTTGATGATGGCGTTGGCGATCATCTGCAGGAGGATGGTTTTACCGGTTTTCGGCTGGGCGACGATCAGACCGCGCTGCCCCTTGCCGATAGGGGTAAAGATATCCATGATACGGCCGGAATATTCATTCTGCCGCGTTTCGAGTTTCAGACGCTCGTGCGGGAAAAGCGGCGTGAGGTTCTCGAAGAACGGCCGCTCCCTGGTCACTTCAGGATCCTTGCCGTTGATGGTGTTGATCTTGAGCAGAGCGAAAAAGCGCTCTCCCTCTTTCGGTGCCCGGACCTGACCCGACACGGTATCGCCGGTCCGCATATTGAACCGCTTGATCTGTGAGGGGGAAACGTAGATGTCGTCGGGAGAGGAGAGATAGTTGTAGTTCGATGAGCGGAGGAAGCCGTAGCCTTCGGGTATGACCTGCAGGACGCCGGTATTGACCATCACCTGCCCGTTCTCCGAATCTGCATTCTTCAGGGACTGAGCCTCGATGATCTTGTAGATCAGCTCCTCCTTGCGGAAGCCGGCCGTGGCAACCCCGAGTTCCTTGGCCAGAGCGTTCAGCTCATGTACCTTTTTCTTCTGGAGCATGTTAATGTCCAGACCTTTTGCTACCGAAGTGTTCGACATTATGGGTTCTTTCAACGCTTAGTGGTTAAGTATGCAGCAAAAAACACTGCCAGACGCGCGTTCGCGGGGGAAGAAACGAGCTCATCGCTGGTAACTGCCGGATACTGTGCGAAAAGCCTGCATGGTTTTGTGAAAAGCCTGAAAGCCAGAAAAAGAAGCTGAGTGAGAAAGACGGCCCTGAATCGGAAACCGGGATCGTCAGAACAGTACCTCGAATGGCTTTGAGACTGGTTACAATGGAGAATTTCAGAGAAGTACGTTAAGATATAAAATTTTTCATACAAATGCATGATTTCATCTTGGAGCTGCATCAGCGTTCACTCCCTGGCCAGCGTCCGGAGGCTGCCAGTTCACCGGCAAGATAGAACGAACCGGTCACCAGGATGAGATCTTCCGGCCCGGCAACGGAGACGAGCATATCCAGCCCATCAGCTGACGACCGGCAGATCCGGACCTCAGGAATTCCTGCCTGACGGCAGAGTTCACCGAGTTCCTCCGCCGGAAGAGTCCGCTCTGTCGGAAGCTCCACCGTAACCGCCATACTGGCAAGCGAGCCAAGCTCGAGAACCATGCCGGCAGCATCCTTGTCGCCAGCCACTCCAATCAGCACATAGAGGTCGCGGAATGAAGAACGGATCTCACACAGCGCCTCAACGGTCTTCGACATCCCGACCGGATTGTGAGACACATCCAGCATGACGCATGGTCGATCGGCAACCTGCTCGAGTCTTGCCCGGTAACCGGTCTCCGAAAGCTTCATCAGGCCGGACTCGACTGCATCCCATCCGATACCCTCATACCTTGCCGCCATGACAGCCAGGAGAACATTCGTTGCATGAAACGAACCGGTCAACTGCGCCTTCAGGCTTCTCGTCTCCCCGGAAGCGAGCCGGACATCGAGATCGAGCTGACCAGGCTGAACACTCCTGACCCCGAAGGAAGCATCCCGCCCTGCGACCTGCAGTGGAGCTTCACACCTCGCGGCTGCATTGGCGATCTCGTCGAACCCTTCACCATCTTGAACGGCGGTGTAGACCCTCGATCCAGGCTTGACGATGGCGGCTTTCTCAGCGGCAATTTTCCGGATGGTATCACCGAGCCACGCCGTATGCTCCAGTCCGATACTCGGAATGATGATAATGTCGCCGGGCACGACATTGGTCGCATCGAGCCGTCCTCCCATACCGGTTTCGATCACCGACGCATCGACCCCCTCTTCAGCGAAAAACGCCAGTGCGATGGCAGTTGTCACCTCAAAAAAGGTTGCGCCCGAACTCACCACCTCAGGTTTCAGCAAAGAGCAGTAATCAGCGATCTTTTCCTTTGATATTTGACGCCCGTCGATGCGGATTCTTTCGGTGAAATCCACCAGATGCGGTGAGGTGAACAGCCCCGTTTTCCGGCCAGCTGCCTGAAATATCGAGGCCATGCATGCCGCCACGGTACCCTTGCCGTTCGTACCGGCGATATGCACTACCCTGCCGAGCTTCCGCTCCGGGTGGCCAAGTACTTCGAGTAACCGGTGTATGCGGTCGAGTCCCGGTTTTATGCCGAAGCGATGAAGGGGGTAGAGAAAATCGATGGCTTCCTGGTAATCCACGATGAATTAATCCACAATGAATCTAAGAGTTGTTGCGAATGGCGGCGAGTGAGGATTTCACGACGGCTTCAACGCTCATGTCAGGATCGGTTTCGAGCACGCCGGAAACCGCCTTCTGTGCAGTTGCCCTCGGAAAACCGAGAGTCATGAGAGCCGCCACGGCATCTTCGACCAGTTGCTGGTCGCGACCGACGACAGGAACATCACCGGCAGACGCAGGCTGGATCTTCAGGATCTTGTCCCGCAGCTCCAGAATGATGCGAGCAGCGGTCTTCTTGCCAACGCCACTGATGCCGTAAAGCGTCTCGGGCCGGTTCGATACGATCGCCTCCTGGATCTGGGCGACGGAGAGGCCTGAGAGCGCAGCTATGGCAAGCTTCGGACCCACGCCGGAAATGGAAAGCAGCAGCCTGAACAGCTGCAGCTCCTCCTGATCGAGAAATCCGAACAGTTGATGGGCATCCTCACGGACCTGGTAATGGGTATGCAGGCACACCTGGGCACCAGGTGCCGGCAGGCGACGGCTGGTCGCGGCAGAGATGTGCAGCCGGTAACCGATACCGGACGCCTCGACAACCGCCTCTTCCTGAGAAGCCGTTATCAGCTCACCACGTATAAATGCAAACATGACAGACTGGATGGTCGGTTGCCGGTCTTTTCGCCAGGCACCTCAGGCGCTGGTGGTGAAAAGACCGGAACAGCGATAAAAAGGAGATCTCCCCGCCGAAACCGGAGGGTTGGCCGGAAGTGACTATCAGTTAGCCTTCGGCTCGTAATTGTTGAAGATCTTCGTCAGCTGGGCTTTCTTGCGGGAAGCCTTGTTGGCGTGGATGTAACGCTTGACGCCAAGGCGATCCAGCTTCTGCACGGCCGAACGGTATGCTGCTTCAACTTCATTCTTCTGCGCGTTCGCATCGATCAGTTTCTGCATGTCTTTCAGAAGGCCCTTGAGTTCCTTTTTCCTGGCCTTGTTTCTGGCGTTCCTGCGCGATGCCTGTCTGAGTCTCTTTTCGGCTGATTTGTGTAAAGGCATAACCTTGTGCTGTTGTTGTCTTGTGAAATCTGAACTGGTGCGATATCCGCAACAAAAGGCATGTAATATACAACAAAGCATTGAAAAGTAAAAAACCGTACGCACAAATATTATGGAAACCTGCTGCATCGGGTCATTTTGCGTATATTCACGCATCATGAAACGTCCCCTCAACAACCACAGCAAAAACCTGCCACTATGAGCCTGATGATCAGCGTTTCCGGCATCCGGGGAGTCGTCGGAAAAAGCCTGACCCCGGAAAACCTCACCTCCTTCACCATGGCATTCGCTGCGTGGACGGCGAGGCGCAAACGGGATCGGGGCGGTGAAAACGCACTGGACAAGCCGAAAATCGTCATAGGCAGGGATACCAGGCCGACCGGAGGAGTGATCACCGAACTGGTCGCAAGCACCCTCTCGCTCTGCGGATGCGACGTCGTCGACCTCGGCATGGCGACCACGCCGACCGTCGAAATGGCCACAGCCGCCGAACAGGCTGATGGAGGACTGATCGTCACGGCATCCCATAACCCGGTCGAATGGAACGCGCTGAAGATGCTCAATGAAAACGGAGAATTCCTGCTTGCCGACGATGTCGAGCTGCTGCTGGAGATCGCCCGTGACCATGCGTTCGAACCTGCGGGATGGGACCGTATCGGCAGCATCACGGCAGACGCCTCGTATGACGCCATGCACATCGATGCCATCATGAAACTCGACTGCCTCGACCGGAACCTCATCGCAGGAATGAATTTCCGCGTACTTGTCGACGGTGTCGAAGGCGCAGGCTCCTACATTCTCCCCGAACTCTGCAGACGACTCGGTATCGCCGAGGTCAAGACGCTTGCCTGCGAAGGCACGGGAATATTCCCTCGCAACCCCGAACCGGTCGAGGAGAATCTCAGGGAAACGATGGCGATCCTGCGCAGCGAAAACTGCGACTTCGGCATCATCGTCGATCCGGACGCCGACCGCCTGGCGCTGGTCTGCGAAGACGGCACGCTGTTCGGTGAGGAGTACACCCTGGTTGCCTGTGCGGATTTCTACCTCAAACACCGCCCCGGCCCGGTCGTCAACAACCTCTCCAGCAGCCGCGCCCTGTCGGATATCGCCCGGAAACACAATGTCGAATGCCTCAGCGCGAAAGTCGGTGAAGCCAACGTGACCGAGATCATGAAAACGTGCGGTGCGACAATCGGTGGTGAAGGCAACGGCGGCGTGATCCTGCCCGAGCTGCACTACGGACGTGACGCCCTTGCCGGCACCGCCCTGTTCGTCCAGGCCTTCGCAGAATGGAAACAGGCAAATGGTGGAGGAACCCTGTCGGAGTTCCGGCGCACCTTCCCCACCTACTTCATGTCGAAAAAGAAGGTGGTGCTCGAACAGATGTCGAAGGAGCGTATCGCAACCATCTTCGACACCGTCGCATCTAACCATCCGGAAGCGTCGCCGAACCGTCTCGACGGCCTGAAGCTCGACTTCCCCGAAGGCTGGGTGCACATGCGCCCCTCGAACACGGAACCGATTATCCGCATCTATACGGAAGCAGGTTCGAAGGAGCTCGCCGACAGCCTCGCCGACAGTTTCATCTCGGAAATCAGAAGCGCATCGGATGCCATCGGCGCAAGTGACAGATAAGTAATCAGCAGCAGGAACAGACAGTATGCACGGAGCGATGAAAGGAGGGGGCGGCGGTGGTTTCCGAACCCAGCAGGACGAAACACTCAGCGGAAAACAGCGGGGTTCAGTCGACCTCTACATCGTCAGGCGTCTGTTCAGCTACGTCAAACCATTCAAGGGACTCATCACCGGAGCGGTGCTGCTGACCGCGGGAGGCGCACTGCTCGGCCCGCTGAGGCCCTGGCTGACCAAGGTCGCCATCGACGACTACATCGCTCATGGCGACCGGCACGGACTGGCCATGATCAGCATCGTCATGCTGGTCGTGGTCATCCTCGACGGCCTGAAGCAGTACCAGTCCACCTGGCTGACGGAACTCATCGGCCAGAAAGCGGTCTTCAACCTCCGCATGGACATTTTCCGCCATCTGCAGCGACTGCCGGTACGTTACTTCGACCGGAACCCGGTCGGCAGGATCATCACCAGGACCACCAACGATGTGGAGGCCCTGGATGAAATGCTCTCCAGCGGCCTGATCACGGTCATCGGCGACATCCTGCAGCTCGTCTTCATCGTGATCATGATGTTATGGAGCGACTGGCGCCTGACCTTAGTCGTCATGAGCGTACTGCCGCTCATGATCTGGTCGACGATCTCCTTCAAGAACCGTGTACGGCAGGCTATGCTGGATGTGCGCACACACCTGGCCCGGCTCAACTCGTTTTTCCAGGAACACATCACCGGCATGAAGATCGTCCAGCTCTTCGGCCGGGAAGAGACCGAATTCCAGAGACACGCCGGAATCAACGCCGACCACCGGGACGCAAACATCCGAACCGTTTTCTTCTTCTCGATCTACTACCCGCTCATCGAATTCATGAGCTCGACCGCAGCCGGCCTGGTGATCTGGTACAGTGCCACCAGAATCGTCAGGGCAGACCTGAGCGTTGGCGTAGTCGTCTCCTTCGTACAGTACATCTGGCTCTTCTTCCGGCCGTTGCAGCACCTCTCGGATCGCTTCAACATCATGCAGACCGCCGTGACCAGCTCCGACAGGATTTTCCGCCTGCTCGAGGAACCGGTCGAACCGGAACCGGATGAAAGCGCCGCCAGAGAGCTCGGAAAATTCTCGGACCGCATCGTCTTCGACAACGTCTCTTTCGCCTACGACAACGACAACTGGGTACTCCGCGACATCTCGTTCGAGATCAGGGCAGGCCAGACCATAGCCATCGTCGGAGCCACCGGCAGTGGCAAAACGACGATCATCAACATGCTGTCGAGATTTTACCCTATCCGTAAGGGCTCGATCACCATCGACGGCACGAATCTCCAGGAGATCTCCTCGAAAGCCCTGCACAGGCTCATTGGCGTGGTCATGCAGGATGTCATCCTCTTCGCGGGAACCATTCGTGAAAACCTCTGCTTCGGAGACCCGTCGATCCCTGATGAGCGGGTAAGAGAGGCAGCGCGCATCGTCGGAGCAGACCGGTTCATCGAAAAACTGCCCGGAGGATACGACTACCAGATCAGGGAGAACGGCTCGGGTCTGTCGGTCGGTCAGAAACAGCTCATCGCCTTCGTCAGGGCGCTCCTGTACAACCCGGACATCCTCGTGCTGGACGAAGCGACCAGTTCGGTCGACACCGAAACTGAAACGCTCATCGAAGAGGCCACCAACCGGCTCATGAAGCACCGGACATCGATCATCATCGCCCACCGCCTTTCAACCATCCAGCACGCCGACAGGATCATCGTGCTGCACAAAGGCACCATCCGCGAAACCGGCACCCATCAGGAGCTGCTCGCCCGCCGTGGCCTCTACTACAAGCTCTACCTGCTGCAGCACCCGGAACGCAGCCGCATGGAAAAGGCGGGATAAACCCTGGGGTCGCGGAACAGGTCAATGACGTTGCTTACACGTTTGCTTCGCGCAGCACCTTGACCGGCTCCAGCTTCGCCGCTCTTGCGGAAGGCAGCGCCGCAGCGATGGTACTGATGATGACGGTCACGCCGATCACGAGAAAAAAGTACCAGGGATTCCATGACATGCTGAACCCGGTCTTGGTGACCGGCCCCTGTGCACTTTCGACAGGCAGACTGGCAAGAAAACCGATGGAACCGATAGACAGCACCCCGCCAAGCAAGGCTCCTGCCAATCCTACCAGAAACCCTTCGAAGACAAACAACCCGACCATCTGACCCGAAGAAAAACCGAACGATTTCATGATGGCGATGTCCCTGCTCTTCTCGAACACGGTCGTCACCAGGATGTTGGCCACTCCGAACCCCGAGACGACACCGACGAATGCCACCAGGGACAGCACGATATAACCGATCCTGGTAAAAAGCATCAGCACGCTCTCGTTCTCTTTCTGCCAGGTCAGGCAAGTATACCCCGTAATCCGCTGGAGATCGGCGGCAAGCCCTGCATTGTTCAGGGGATCGCGCACCTTGAGGGCGATCCCGGTCACCTTGTTGGCCGGAAAACTTTCGAGGATCTGGGCGAATTTGAGCGATGAGATGATACTGTTGTCAGCAGCATTGACACCGGTAAAAAACACTCCGGCCACCTTGCACTGGTAGCTCTGTCCATCAGCCGAGATGATCGTCACGGCATCGTCGAGGCCAACTTCAAGATCCCGTGCGACCGTACGTCCGACAAGAATGGCATCCGGATTCTTGCTGAAGAGAGTAACATCGCCGGAGGTCAGGCTCCGGGCGATATGGCTGATCCGCTCTTCCCTTTCGATAATCACGCCCTTGACCAGTACCGGCTGGTTGCGACTTCCCCGGACCGCCATGACCTGCGACTCGACATAAGGAGACGCTGCGATGACCTTCCGCCGATATTCCGGAGAAGCGAGGATATCGAGAATCCGTCCATAATTGCGAACCTCCTCCCGGTCATCGCGACCGATGTGGTCCTCGACGAAGGCCGTGCGATCCGAACCAGCATCCGACACGAGATTGACCGGCACCGGATCGAGTTTTTCGCCCTTCACGGTGATGTGCGGTGCGACGTCGATGATCGTTTCCGTGAACGAGTCGAGCAATCCCCTGGTCAGGGAGATCGTGGTGATGAGCACCATCGTACTGACCGCGACGCCCGTCATGGTCGTCAGGGTCTGACGTTTGCGCCCGAGGATATGCCTCAGGGCGATGTCCAAGATCGTTCTGAACATCCAGACAGTAGGGTAAGCCTCAAAAAAATTATGGGATATTTCATATAAGTTATACTTTTAACCAAAAGTAAAGCAAATCGTCAAGGCTCATCCCGACGTCATGCAGCAGACCAGCGCTTCCATCACGACTGAACGCAAGCACAGCCACGTCGAGATCTGCCTCCACCGGGAGGTCTGTTTCGACTCGACGCCAACCGGCCTCAAAGCATACGCTTTCGAGCACAATGCCGCGCCGGAGATCGATGCCTCGGCGCTCGACCTTTCGACCAGTTTTCTTGGCAGGAATATCGGCTTGCCGCTCATGATATCCTCCATGACCGGAGGATATGGTGACGCCCTCGCCCTGAACCGTACCCTTGCCGAAACAGCGGAAAAATATGACATTCCGCTCGGGGTGGGCAGCATGAGGCAGACTCTCGAAAGCGCCTCGCACCGCGACAGTTTTGCAATCGTCCGCAAGGCGGCACCGAACGCCCCGATCTATGCCAATATCGGAGCACCTGAAGTGGCCGCCGGGCTGAGCAGGGAACAACTTGCCATTCTGATCGACCTGATCGGAGCCGATGCGCTGATCGTTCATCTCAACCCTGCCCAGGAGCTGTTCCAGCCGGAAGGAAACACGGCGTTCAGCGGATTCCTTGACAAGCTGCAGAACGTGACCGCGACGGCAGGAGTTCCGGTCATCGCCAAGGAGGTGGGATGCGGCATCTCGGCACGGGTGGCCCGTCGCCTCGCCGACGCTGGCGTACAGGCGATCGACGTTGCTGGCGCTGGGGGTATCAGCTGGCAGAAGGTCGAAGAGTATCGATATCTGTCACAGTTCCCCGAAGAGAACAGGTTCAGCCCCTCCGCACTCGGCGAACTGCTCAACTGGGGCATACCGACCGCCGATTGCCTTACAGACCTCCGGCAGTTGCGAGGCTCATGTCCCGAATATGCCCCGCTCGGCGTTATCGCATCGGGAGGAATCCGGGACGGACTCGACATCGCAAAGTCTATCGCACTCGGCGCGGATCTGGCCGCTTCCGCGCAACCACTGCTCAAGGCACTGCATGCAGGTACGCTGGATCGAACCATCGAAACCTGGATGAACGATCTGAGAGCCGTGATGTTCCTGACCGGATCGGCCACCATTGAAGAGCTGAAAAGAGCACCTATTCACAAAAAACACTGAGCAACCGTCGTCATGGCGTTACAGATTACCCAAGAACAGGTCGAATCGAGGTACCGTGAGTACCATGCCAGAATCAACGATGCCCTTGCGGCATGTTTTCCAAAGGAGAGCCCGTCGACACTCTACGGCCCGGCACGCTACATCCTCGAAGGAAAAGGCAAGAGGATCAGGCCGTTCCTGACCCTCCTGGCAGCCGAAGCGGTCGGCAGCACCGCCGACAAAGCCCTGAACGTCGCCATGGGTATCGAGGTGCTGCACAACTTCACGCTCATGCACGACGACATCATGGACCAGGCCGATCTCCGGCATGGCCGCCCGACGGTGCACAAGCAGTGGGACGTCAATTCGGCCATCCTCTCCGGTGACATGATGATCGCCTATGCCTACGAACTGGCGCTGAAAGCGGACAGCGGACGTCACAAGGAGCTCATCCATATCTTCAACGACGCCAATATCACGGTCTGCGAAGGCCAGGCCCTCGACATGGAGCTCGAAAAACGCAAGGATGTCACGATCACCGACTACCTTGACATGATCTCCAAAAAAACAGGTCGCCTCATCTCAGCCGCGCTTGAAGCCGGTGGCGTCGCCGGCAACGGTACGCCCGAACAGATTGCTGCGCTGGTCACCTTCGGTGAAAAAATCGGCCGTGCGTTCCAGATCCAGGACGACTACCTCGACATCATGGCCGACGACGGCAAATCGGGCAAGATTCCCGGCGGCGACGTCATCAACGGCAAGAAAACCTGGCTTCTGCTCCGCTCCATCGAACGCAGCACCGGCAGCGATCGTGAACTCCTGCAGTCGATCATCGACAACAACGGTACGACAGCCGATCAGGTCCCGGTCGTCAGAGGCATTTTCGAAAAATGCGGTGTGCTCGAAGAGACCCGACAGCAGATCAACAGCGACACCGAAGCCGCCCTTGCAGCACTTGAATGCCTGCCTGGAGAAGGGCGTGAGTACCTGAGAGGATACGCCTGCATCCTCATGAAACGCGATTTCTGAGAATTTCTGTCGCCACCTGCCTCCCTCTCCGGATCTCACCCCAGAGAGGGGAGCAGATACGACCCCCAAACCCCTGAGTGCACATGAGCGTTCTTCCCCCGGAACGTTGCAGTGAGCTTCTCCTGCTCGTCCTCACACAGCTGCCCGGGCTTGGCCCGACAAGAATCAATACGATCATCGACAGATATGGTGCCGACCTCGCACTGCTCGATGCCGACGCATCAGCATACTCGAATCTCCCCGGCATCGGAACACCCCTTGCGGAAGAGATCAGCAAACTGCTCGGCAACAGAATCTGGCGCCAGGAAGCTCTCGACGAAGCACATGAACAGCTCGAAAAAGCCGACCGCATCGGAGCGATAGTCCTTACCGTCACCGATCCGCGATACCCGGCACTGCTTCGCGAAATCTATGCACCACCACCGATCCTGTTCGTACGCGGCAATCCCGACGCGTTTTCACACCCGTCAATCGCCGTGGTAGGAACCCGGAAAGCAACAGGTTACGGTGAACAGGCCGCCGAACTCATCTGCCGGGACCTGGTGCTGGCCGGTCATACCATCGTCAGCGGACTTGCTTACGGTATCGATATGATCGCGCACCGGACCACTCTTGAAAGCAGCGGCTCAACCATCGCCGTACTCGGCTGTGGCGTCGACATCATCTACACAGACCGGCGCGGACGGATCTGGCCAAAAATACTCGAACGGGGTGCGATCGTTTCGGAAGAACCGATCGGTCAGGAACCGGCACCAGGGAACTTCCCGAAACGCAACCGGCTGATTTCAGGACTCTCCTCCGGAACCCTCGTTGTGGAATCGGACATCAAAGGAGGCTCGATGATCACGGCGTCCTGCGCTCTGGAACAGAACCGTGAAGTCTTTGCCATCCCCGGAAGCATTTTCTCCCCCAACTCACGGGGCACGAACAGGCTGATCCAGCTGTGCCAGGCCAAACCGGTACACACAGCTGCGGACATTCTTTCCGAAATCTTACCAGCAACACCTGCCCGGAGCAATCCCCAACAACAGGCCCTGCCATTTCCGGAAGGGCTGGACAAAGAGGAGGCGACGATTGTCAAAGCTCTTGACCAGGAGGCGCTTTTGCACATCGATCTGATCTCCGAAAAAACGGCTCTGTCGATAGATACACTTCTGGTAAAACTGTTCGAGCTGGAATTGAAAAGAGTTGTCGTCCAACAACCGGGGCAACTCTTCAGATTACGATCGGTACGATCTGGATAAGCCTTGACGAAGTGGGATCACGATCCCCTGATCGCGCCATTTTTAAGCCTGCTCAGTTACTGATTTTACCATGGAATTATTACCTTACATGGTATTATGCTATCGTAAGTATGCTCAAGACTGGCGCGAATTTTCTACTATAACATCTAATCGAAACATCTATGCCTTACATTAAAGAACTGCAGAGCATTTCACGACGCATCCTCATGGCCATCGCCCTTTGCATGCTGATCTCGACCCCTCGAGTATTTGCTGCAAGCGCAACCCAGAAAATAGGCGTGGTCGATTACGCCAAGATTTTCCAGCAGATGCCGGAAACGAAAACCGCAGAACAGACACTCACGACGTCCAGGAACCAGACCAACGCCGAACTGGGCAAACTCCAGGCCGCACTCCAGAACAACATCCAGGCATATCAGAAGGCAGGCAAGCAGAACGCGGTAAAGGAAAAAGAGCTTCGCACCCAGGAAGAGAACTTCAGGAAAGCTGTCGCTGACAAGCAGGGCGTGCTCTCCAAGAAGGAGCAGGAGCTGATCACTCCGATCAGGCAGAAGATCGACACCGCCATCGAGTCGATCGCCAAGAAAGAGGGATACAGCATTATTTTTGACAAAGCTGTCCGTGTCTATGGTGATGCCGAATACGATATCACCTTCAAGGTCATGGACCAGCTGAGCATCAAGTAATGACCGTCCGGATTGTGCATTGCCTCACCTGAAGACCTTTTTCCTTCTGGCCATACTTTCCTGTACCGCCGGCTGTGGGGCCCCTCAAAAGGGGCGCCCATCGCCGGCTTCAGGTTCTTCTGCTGAAAAACTGCCAGCTCAGGAGAGCTGGGACATCACGATTGAATTCTCGGATGCCGGCAGAAAAGATGCTGTCCTGCGCGCAGGTCATGCATCGGAATACCATCAGGACTCCAAAAAGGAGCTTCTGATCGACCATGGAATCAACGTAACGATGTTCGACAAGAACGGTGGTGCCCCGACCGTCATGACCGCCGGGCGAGGTGTCATGCATGACAACCAGGATATCGAGGCGTTTGACAACGTGGTCATCCGTTCGGGTGACGGCACCGTCATACGCACGGAACATATCGTACGTACAAGCTCCGACAAGATGCTCAGGTCGGAACGATTCGTTACCATAACCAAACCCTCTCAGACCATAAGAGGTTACGGCTTCGAGAGCGACGATGCCATGAAGCGGTACAGAATTTTCCAGGCAAGCGGCGAAGCCGTCTCAAAATAACCACGATACCATCTTTATCAGTATGAAACTCCACATGCTCAAATCAAAGATCCACAACGCCATCGTCACCAGCGGGGATCTTGAATATGAAGGCAGCATCACCATCGACAAGGAACTGCTCGACATGGCAAACATGATCGCCAACGAGAAAGTGCTTGTCGTCAACAACAACAACGGTGAACGCTTCGAGACCTACATCATCGAAGGCACGCACGGCCTGAGGGAGATCCAGCTCAACGGCGCTGCCGCTCGCTGCGCGCTCCCTGGAGATGAGATCATCATCATGACCTTTGCCGAAATGGAACCGGAAGAGGCAAAAAACTGGAAACCGATGGTTCTGATCGTAGACCGGATGAACAATCCGAAACGCCGTCATCGCGTCGGGGAAGAGAACGAATATCTCGGATGAACCTTATATAACTGAAATCAGGGGGGGGCAATCAATGAATCTCGCTGTGGTCATCATGGCCGCCGGTAAAGGCACCCGGATGAAATCGGACCTGCCGAAGGTCCTGCATCAGGCAAACGGAAGACCGGTAGTCGATTACGTTATCGAAAAATCTCTGGCACTTGCCCCCTCGACCGTCGTACTCATCATCGGCCACCAGGCTGAACTGGTGCGTGAGGCCACATCGCAATTCCCGGTTTCCTATGCCCTCCAGCAGCCTCAGCTTGGCACCGGTCACGCCGTCATGCAGACCGAACCCATTCTGAAGGATTTCGACGGCGAAGTCATCATTCTGTCGGGTGATGCCCCCCTCTTCACCAGCAGGACACTGAACGGGCTCATCGACTTCCACCGGTCACGCCATGCGGTAGCGACCGTACTGACAGCCGAAATGGACGATCCAACCGGCTACGGAAGGGTCATCAGGAATGAAGGCGGAGAAGAGGTGCTCAGGATCGTCGAGCAGAAAGATGCCAGCGAAGAGGAGAAAGCCGTCACGGAGATCAATTCGGGCGTCTACGTCTTCGATGCGAAAACGCTGTTTGCCGCCCTCAAGGGTATCACCAATACCAACGCCCAGCAGGAGTACTATCTCACCGACGTATTCGGCATCTGCTTCGGCAAAGGGCTGAAAGTCTGCGCCTTCAAGGT
>JAAXWP010000036.1:0-14701 GCA_013334925.1 Chlorobiaceae bacterium | reverse complement strand
TCGATGCGAAAACGCTGTTTGCCGCCCTCAAGGGTATCACCAATACCAACGCCCAGCAGGAGTACTATCTCACCGACGTATTCGGCATCTGCTTCGGCAAAGGGCTGAAAGTCTGCGCCTTCAAGGTGAGTGACCCCAACGAGATCAGGGGAATCAACACCCCCGAACAGCTCCGCGAAGCCGAACTGCTCCTCCAGACCGAAACCTACGCCAGCTGATAAACCCTGGGGTCAGGCCTTGCAAAAGTTGCATCGGAAATGCAACTTTTGCAAGGCCTGACCCCAGGGTTCATTCTGAATCCGGTGAAGCAGGGTCCAGAATCCATCCAGACAATTGTAACCTACTGTGAATTGGGTAGTAATTCCTAATACCAGTGAATGACGGATCCTTCGCCTGACTCATGATTACTACAAAGAGAGTGGGCTGGCACACCGTAAGAACACTCTTCTGAGAAAACCTCTTATCTTTCATGTTGTGCCATGGCAAAGGTTGTTTCATAACCGTCGTGAGCGGTTCGAGGGCAAGGCGGACGGAGCGCAGAAACCGGAATGTACAACTGGTACATGAGGATTTCGAGCACCGAACAACGCAGCAATCGAATCGCGCAACAGGTTATGAAACAACCTTCAGTATAAAAACATCGGCTTGCCGAGCACGCTCCTCATCTTGGGGCGATACTCACGCAGATCATACAATTCATTGAGATCCACCTGCTTGCTGTTTGCTGAAACCTCGTCGAGAGATAGATAGGTATAGACGCCATTCTGCAGGGCAACCATAACTCCGAACACCCCTTTCTTGACCAGTTCGACCGCGAGCTGGGCAAAATTGAACCCCACCATCAGGTCAAGCGCATCGGGAATACCCGATCGCATCAGGTAACCGAGCGGCTGGCAGATCACATCCTGCCCGGTCAGCATCGAGATGGTCTCCCTCGTCAGCTGCCCTATACCCGCCGGCTGATCACCATTCTCGTCGTAACGGTGCCCGCAGTATTCGATCATCTTGCTGCCCATCATGCGAGCCCCCTCGCTTATGGCAACCATGGCGTAACGGCTGGCGTTCGCCGCCTTGTCTTCGATCAGATAGTCGGCGAGGGTTTCAGGGTCGAACGGAACTTCAGGAATGAGCGCCCGGTCGACACCAGCCAGATAGGAGCTGATCAGACAGGTCTCTCCGGTGCTGCGTCCGAAAAGCTCGACAATCGTGATGCGTTCATGGGAACCTGAGCTGGTACGAAGCTGATGGATGTACTGGACACTCCTGGTGACGGCAGTACCGAAGCCGATACAGTAATCGGAACCGTACACATCGTTGTCCATGGTCTTGGGTACAGCGATAACCCTGACGCCCCTCTTCTGGAGATGCTGGGCATACCCGATGGTATCGTCCCCGCCGATGACGATCAGCATATCGAGCCCAAGCACTTCGATGCTCCGCATCACCTGATCGGTGAGGTCGAAATTTCCGGAATGGTGCAGGCCAGCCCTTTTCAGCTGGGAGGAGTTCCTGAGAAACAGAGGAATCTCGTTTTTAAGCAGGTTTCCGGGATGAATGCGGCTGGTATGCAGAAGGGTTCCGCCTGTACGATCGATCCTGCGGACCTTTTCGCGGTCAAGGTCGAGGAAATGCTCATCACGGCTTGCCGGGTCCTCCGGGTTGAATGCAAGGAGACCATGCCATCCACGCCGGATACCCGTCACGCTGAAGCCCTGTTCGGCCCCGATCGTGACAATCGCCTTGATACATGCGTTGATACCCGGGGCGTCACCGCCTCCTGTCAGAACTCCGATATTCATGCGGCAACACCCCGGAAATGTTGGTGCGAAGTTACTTTCTCGACCGACGCGTTTTTTTGGGTTCTTCCTTCGAGGAGGCCTCCTGACGCGACTCGCTGACGATGTCAGTCGTCGAACGCGTGTCGATATCTTCGGGTTCGGCCTGAATGCCCTCGGTACGCATGGAATAGAATTCGATCAGGTTTCCATCGGGATCCATCACGAAAAAAGCCCTGCCTTCGCGGCGGTGTGCAGGACGCGTCACCAGGTGTACCCCCCTGTCGCTCAGGTAAACGGCCGCCTGGTCGACTTCGGCGTCAGTTGCAAGTCTGAAACCGAAGTGATCTACCCTGATGTCCCGCGCATCGGCCGAACCAGGTGTTTCAGCCTTGACCAGCACGAGCAGATCGGAATTGATACGCAGATATGAAATATTCGCTCCTGCCCGGTGATCCACCCTGAAACCCAGGATGCCGGCATAGAACTCTTCGGCCAGACGAACGTCATTGACTCGAAGTGTTATCTGATTAATCCCCGTTAGCTTCATCATCTTCTTCAACCTCCACAGCCTTCGTTTCAGAGCTCTTCTCCAGGATGTAATCGTACTTCTCCTCGAAATACTGCGCAACTGCCTGCTGGGCAGGCTTCTCACGGCATTCGAACTCGACGCTGATGGCGATCTGCTCAGGGAACACCTTTTCCGATTCGGATTCCGATGTGGGGTTCCGGATCATCTCCTTGTAGGGCAGAAGCCTTTCTTCGAGCTCGGAGCGCTCTTCCTCATGAATTTCACGTGCCTTTTTCGAAATGGCCACGACGGTTTCATAGAGGTTGGCGTGCGTGCTTCTCAGCTTGTTCAGATCTACAGGTTTCACCGACATGTTCAACTGTGCATTATGATTGTGAGAGAAATTCATTGATCCTTGCCGTCACGGCATCGACCGTCTCGTCGAGATCGTCGTTGGTTACGACATAATCGAACCGGTCAGCCTGGGAGAGCTCCATAGCGGCCCGATCCAGGCGGATCTTCAGAGCATCCGGACCTTCGCTGCTGCGCCCTTCCAGACGCCGTGCAAGCTCCTCCATGCTCGGGGGTTTGAGAAAAACCAGAAGTGCCTGATCACCGAAAATATGCTTGAGATTCAGGGCACCCTTGACATCCAGATCGAGCAGCAGACTCTTTCCGGAATCGACCGCTTCCATGGTCTTGTCGAGCAGCGTTCCATAGAAGTTACCGAAGAAAAATTCATGTTCGATGAATCCCCCCTCCTGAATCTTCCGTTCGAACGACTCGCGGCTGAGAAAATGGTAATCGACACCATCCTCTTCACCAGGCCGCATGGTGCGGGTAGTCGCCGAAACCGAAAAACCGAGATCGCCGATCCGTTCCCTTACCATTCTGGCCACCGTCGATTTACCAGTGCCGGAAGGTGCGGAAAAAACGATCAGCTTCCCTCTTTTCGTTACGGTCTCTGCTGCCATGTACTACTCGATATTTTGCAGCTGTTCCCGGACCTTTTCCAGCTCCTCCTTGATGTGGACCACCTTCTGGGAGATGTCGGCGTTCTGGGACTTCGAGGCGATCGTGTTGGCCTCGCGCAACTGCTCCTGAAGGAGGAAATTGAGCTTTCTGCCTGAACCGCTGGCGGTGTTGTTCAGTTCCTCGATAAAAAATTTGTTGTGGCTGTTGAACCGGATGCACTCTTCGGTGATATCAAGCCGGTCGGCAGCCATGACGAGCTCCATTTCGAGCCTGTCCTTGCTGTACTCGACATCGCGGCCGGCAATGGCCGAGATTTTGGACGACAGCCGTTTGCGGATCGTCTCCAGGTTATCGGCAGCGATCTCGCGGATGAGCCTGAGCGTCCCTTCGATTTCGGCAATCCTTGCCGTGAAATCACCGGCAAGCTCCTCACCCTCCTTGCGACGCATCTCCTTGAGGCTTTCGATCGCTTCGATCAGTGTCTGGCGTGCAATCGGCCAGATCTCGTCGGGTCTTTCAAGAATGGAGTTGTCCGATTCGAAAATCTCCGAAAAACGGAGCAGATGTTCAAGCGTAACCGGAGCTTCGATACCTGCCTCCTCGCGGACGACATCAAGAAGCTTGCGGTAACCGCTCACCTTGGACTTGTTGACGGTCAGTGGCAGCTGCTCGGCCTCTTCAAGCTGCAGCTGGACAAAAGCGGATATCTTGCCTCTCTGGAAGTTGGTGCGGATCAGCTCCCTGACCTCCAGTTCGAAGGACAGGAGCTGCCTGGGCAGCTTGACACTGATTTCGGCGAATCGATTGTTGACAGATCGCAGTTCGACAAGCACTCGTATGCCGCTTTCGATACGTTCTGCACTACCGTATCCGGTCATGCTTTCCAACATACTCTCACCCCCAGTTACATTCATTCAAATAATTTGGACGCGGGGAGCGAACTCCCCGCAGGTCCAGGGCAATAATGTAGCCGTTCTCTACGCTTACTTGCGGAGATCGAGTTCGGCGATGACCTTGCGGTAACGCTCGATGTCGACCTTCTTGAGGTAGTTCAGCACGCGTTTGCGCTTGCCGACCAGCATCAACAGTCCGCGGCGGGAGTGTTTGTCTTTCGGATGCTGCTGAAGATGACCGGTAAGATCTGCGATCCTGCGGCTGAACAGGGCAACCTGAACTTCCGCTTTTCCGGTATCCGCCGCAGAATCACCAAACTTCGCAATAATCTCCGTCTTGTGTTCTTTTGTCAGACCCATGGTTGTATGTAAGTAATACGTTTAAAAAAACAGCTCTAAAGAAACTGACCTTGAATATAACATTATTCCCGATATAACTCCACCCTTTTTTTGTCAGCCTCAAGCTGCGACTGCAGCTCCTGAAGCGAGGCGAAACGCTGCTCTTTTCTGACGAAATCAAGCAGCTGAAAGCTCATCTGATGACCGTAAAGGTCTCCGGAATATCCGAGGATATGGGCTTCAACCGTCACCGTCCCGTCATCGGAAACGGTAGGTCGGGTACCGATATTCATCATTGCCCGCCACGCCTTGCCGTCGATGACGGTTCTCGCCACATAGACACCCTTTGCCGGCAGCATCTTGCAGGGATGTGAGGGGCGAATGTTCACCGTCGGAAAGCCGATCTGTCGACCGCGTTTCTGACCATCCACCACCATGCCGCTGATGAGATAGGGTGATCCGAGACAGGCACTGGCCTCCCGGACATCGCCATCGACAAGCAGCTTGCGGATCCTGGTGCTCGAAACGGGTTCGTCACCAACGAACACTTCACCCACGACATCGACCTCATAACCATGTTCAGCACCGAGAGACTTCAGGGTAGAACCGCTGCCGCTACGGTCATGGCCGAAACCATGATCGTAACCGACGACGATCTGCCTGGCGCCAAGCATACCGACAAGAACATCGCGGATAAACTCCTGAGAGCTCCTCTCTGCAAACTGCGGGTCGAAGCGGACCACGAACAGGAGATCGAGACCCGTCGCTTCAAGGTGAGCGATCTTCTCTTCTATAGTGGTCAGAAGCCTGACCGGGCAGGCACTGCTCTTGTCGAGAACAAGACGCGGATGAGGCTCGAAAGTAACCAGAACGCTCCGCAGATCGAGCTCGCGCGCCCTGGTGATCATGGTATCGATGATCTTGCGATGGCCAACATGAAGCCCGTCATAAGAACCGACCGTAACCGCAGATGGAATCGGCGGAAACGGTTCGGGCGCACCGCTGTGATAACCGCAGACCGTCGAGCCATGCAATACAACAATACGCATATCTTTTCCTGTTTACCCTTCGATGGTAGCCGCCACCCGTGCGATCTCCTCCACAATACCTTCGACACTCATGGCAGCGTCGAGCCGATAGTCTCCGATTGCCGTGCGGCGCAGTGCGCCCAGGTATCCTCCGACACCAAGCAGTTCGCCGAACTCGTGCGCGATCACGCGGATATAGGCCCCTTTGGAGACCCTGACGACAAACCGGACCTCCGGCAGAGAGATCTCCGTGATTTCGAAACGGGTGATTTCGATCTGGCGGGACTTTCGCTCCTTCACCTCGTGGCCCTGACGGGCAAGTTCGTAGAGACGCTGGCCATTGTGCCATACCGCCGAGTGCATCGGAGGCTGCTGCATGCGCGTTCCGACAAAAGAGGCCGCGGCAGCCCTGATCTCCTCAGCGGTCAGATGACCGGTATCGCAGAGATCGTATTCGGGAGATTCGGTATCGTGGCTGACCGTGCGAGCGCCAAGCCTGATCACTCCGTCATACTCCTTGTCGAGAGCTTCAAGCGATGAGATGGACTTGGTTTTCCTTCCGGTGGCGAGAATCAGAAGACCGGTAGCCTTGGGGTCGAGCGTGCCGCAATGGCCGACTTTCCTCGGCATTCCGTTCCGCTTGAACGCCCCCCTGACCCTGGCGACCACATCGAACGAGGTCCAGTCGAGCGGTTTGTCGACAAGGATAAAATCCCCCTCTTCACTGAGAACGGGCATTCGTTCGGCAGTTACCATGATACAACTCCTGAGGAACTATGGATTATTCCCCTTCGGGGCGTGATGGCCTGACCGACTTCAGCAGCTCCTCGATCCGGCTTGCCTTTTCAAACAGCCGGTCTTCATAAAACTCAAGCTCGGGAATCCGGCGGAACTGGTGCCGGATTCTCGATGAAAGCTCTTTACGGATGCTCTTCGTCTGGTCCTTCAGGTGCTCCATGACCGCTTCGCGATCGCTGTCGGAGCCAATCACCGAAATATAGGCGCGTGCGATACCCAGGTCAGGGGTGATCTTCACCTCCACCACGGTTACCAGCGGACCACTGCGAGGCAGCTCCTTCTGCAGGATATCCCCCAGCTCCCGCTGGAGAAGCGATGCTACTTTTTCAGTCCTGATCGACATGCTACTTCCCTTTCAGACTCAGAGTTTGCGTTTTTTCTCGACGATCTTGTACGCCTCGACCACGTCGCCGACCTTGATATCGTCATATCCCTTGATGCTCAGACCGCACTCGTAACCGGCATCGACCTCCTTGACGTCATCCTTGAAACGCTTGAGCGAATCGAGCTGACCGTCGAAGATCTGCACGCCGTCACGCAGCAGGCGGATCTTGGAATCGCGGAACACCTTGCCGTCGAGCACATAGGCACCGCCGACATTACCGACCTTCGGCACTTTGAAGACCTGACGAATCTCGATCGAACCAAGGCTCTCCTCGTGAAGTTCCGGCGAAAGCATCCCCTCGAGCGCCTTTTCGACATCCTCGAGCACGTGGTAGATAACGCTGTAGAAGCGGACATCCAGATCCTCCTTTTCGGCCAGCTTCTTGGCGTTCACGTTCGGCCTGACCCTGAAGCCGATGATGATGGCATCCGAAGCCGCGGCCAGCAGCACGTCGGTCTCGGTAATCTGGCCGACACCCTGGTGGATGATCTGCACCTTCACCTCTTCGTTGTGGATCTTCATGAGACCATCGGCCAACGCCTGGATCGAACCATCCGTATCGGCCTTGATGATAACGCTGAGCTCCTTCTTGAGACCCTCCTTGATCTGGCGGGCAATACTGTCGAGCTTGACGCGGGTGCTGCGGCGGAACTCGTGTTCACGGCGGATCACCTGGCGCTTCTGGGCAACATCGCGAGCCTCGCGATCCGTACCCATGACCGTCATGACGTCACCCGACTGCGGCAGATCCTCGAAACCGAGCACACGCACCGGGCGTGACGGACCGGCCTCATGGATCCTCTTGCCGCGCTCGTCCATGAGCGCCCTGACCTTGCCCATCGTGTTACCGGCGACGAACGGATCGCCAACCTTCAGGAAGCCGCGCTGCACCAGCACGGTCGACACGACACCCTTGCCTTTGTCGAGCTCTGATTCGACGATGATACCGGTAGCCGGAATCTCCCTCGAATAGTTGCCCTTCAGCTCGCGGATTTCGGCCTCGGTCAGCACCTTGTCCATCAGCTCCTTGATGTTCAGACCCTTCTTTGCGGAGATCTCCTGGCACTGGTACTCGCCGCCCCAATCCTCGACCAGCACGCCAGCCTCGGAAAGCTGCGTCTTGATCTTCTCAGGGTTTGCCTCCGGCTTGTCGATCTTGTTCAGCGCGACAACAATCGGCACTCCGGCAGCCTTGGCGTGGTTGATCGCCTCGATGGTCTGGGGCATGACGCTGTCATCGGCCGCCACCACGAGGATGACGATATCGGTGACCTGGGCACCGCGGGCACGCATTGCCGTGAAGGCCTCGTGACCAGGAGTGTCGAGGAAGGTGATGTGACGGTCACCGTCGACGCTAACCTCGTAAGCACCGATATGCTGGGTGATGCCACCGGACTCACCGGCCACCACGTTGCTTCGGCGGATATAGTCGAGCAGCGATGTTTTACCGTGGTCGACATGGCCCATGATGGTCACCACCGGCGGACGGATCTGCATGTCCTCAGGATTGTCAATCTGCTCCTCCTGGGAGGTGGCCTCGATCTCGGAGATGAACTCAGCCTCGAAACCGAATTCGAGGGTGATCAGCTCGATGGTCTCCTTGTCGAGACGCTGGTTGATCGTCACGAACTTGCCGAGCGAGAAGCATTTCTGGATGATCTCCTTGGCCGTGACACTCATCAGTTCAGCCAGCTCGTGCGGCGACGCATATTCGGTCACGCGAATGATCGAACGATCGGCTTCGCGGATCGCCTCGGCAGCCTCGAACTCGCGTTCGCGCTCCATACGGCGCATCTTGCGGAACTTCTGACGGGAAGTGGAACTTCCACTGTCGTCCATGCCGCTGATGGTATTCTTGATATTCTGCGAAATGACCTTGTCGTTCACTTCGGGCTTTTTCTTCTTCTTGCCGCCCTTCTTTTTCTTTCCGCTGGCATCTTCGCTGGTGGTGGCAGTGGTGGTAGTGGTAGCCGTGCCATTACCTTCTCCAGCAGGACGGGGGCCCTTCTTGCGTCCGGCCTCTCCCTCTTCGGAAGTCGTGGTCGTTGTCGTCGCAGTGCCGGCAGACTCGAATTCATCCTTGAGCTCGTCAGCCTTCTCCCTGAAGTTTTTCTTGCGGGCCTTCTTCTTGCGCTCTGCGTCGCTGAGCACTTCGATGGTGCCAAGCACCGTCAGGCCACCAATCTTCTGGGGAGCCTCGTACGTGTTCATGGACTCGGGAAGGGTCTGAACCAGGGGCATGGTCGGTTCGGGCTGGGCAGGAACCACCACGGGTTCGGGCACCACTTCAGCAACTGGAGCCGGAGCCGCTTCGACAACAGGCTCTGCAGGCACCTGCACCGGTTCGGGTTCCGGCTCAGGTTCCGGCTCAACCACAGGAGCGGGTGCGGGAACAGGAGAAACTTCAGCGACCGGTTCCGGTTCTGCAGGTGCAGGAACTTCCGGCTGCTCAAACGGAGCATGGAAGATCTCTTCCACCGGTGGCACCGGATGGAAAAGTTCCACCGGAACGTCGCGCTTCGCTTCCGGAATCTGAACGGTCGGAGGCACGCCACTGCTCAGGGTCTCCTTGAGCTGCTGCTCCTTCTCATAGGCTTTCCTCGACTGCTCTTCGAGCCTGGTCAGACGCTTCTGCTTTTCAGCCCTGATCTTCCGGGTTTCATCAACCAGTTTCTTCTCCTGGCTGAAGTTGCCGAAAATCATGTCACGCATGCTTTCATCCACCATGGAGGAGGTCGAAGCCACCTTGCCCCCTTCCTGCTTGACAAACTGCAGGACTTCCTGAGGGCTGACCTGCAGCTCCCTGGCTATATCACTTATCCGGAACCTCATCTGCTTTTCCTCTATGGCCATTACCTTCTCCCTGGATGGTTAAGCTCTAGTAATTCTCAATTATTTTCTTCGTCCTCGTTCCTGCGATCTTCGGCAAAGAGTCCATCGCCCGACATCAGGGCCTTCAGGTCTTCATCGTTGAACTGCTCGCGGACGGTCTTGTATATCGTCTCGGCGATCTTCTTCCAGTAACGTTTCTCTTCGTCGGTTACCCTGCGCTCTTTCGGCTTCATCGGCTTGCGGCCTTTGTTGAACACAAACAGCTCTTCAGTCTTCTGCGAGCCGATCAGGGCCTCCTCGATATCATCGATGCCGGCCTTCAGGATCTTCTTGGCCGTATCGAGACCACCATCGAGCAGCTGGTAGATCATATCGTCGCCAAACTCCTCGCGGAACTCGATGATGTCGATGTCGTTCGGATCTTCCAGCGACTTGTCGATCACATCGCGGTACACGTCGATCTCATAACCGGTCAGCTTCTCGGCCAGATGGATGTTGTTGCCATTCTTGCCGATGGCGTACTTGATCTGGTCGGGCTTGAGCATGACCCTTGCCTTGCGGGTCTTCATATCCGCATGCACAGTCATCGGGTCGATCTTCGCCGGCTGCAGGGCACGGGCGATGAAGATCTGCGGCTCGTCGGTATAATAGATGACGTCGATGTTCTCGTTGTTGAGCTCCTTGACGATGCTCTGGATACGCTTGCCGCGATAACCGACCGTCGCACCGACAGGATCGATTCTTGAGCTGGTCGATTCGACCGCCACCTTGGCGCGCTCACCCGGCACACGGGCAATACCCTTGATCACGATCAGGCCATCGAGAATCTCCGGCACCTCGCTTTCGAACAGCTTGTAGAGAAAACGATCGTCCACGCGGGACACGATCACCTTCATGCCACCATCCGGCTTCTCGCGCTCGACAACCGAACCGTCGTCGTTGCGAACCTTCACCCGCTCACGCTCGATGCGCTTGACATAGAGCTTCATCCTCGGCGTGCGTCGCGGATTGTCCTTCTTCATCATCTCCGACTTCGGAAGCACCAGCTCGACGCGATGGTCCTTGGAGGTGTTGTAGGTGAAGATCACCTCGTTCGGACGAACCTGGTAGACCTCGCCGGCGACAACCTCGCCAACCTTCTCAAGACAGTCTTCGTAGACCACGAGGCGTTCGAGGTCACGAACCTTCTTCTGTACCGACTGCTTGATGATCTGGATCGATTTCCTGGTGAGATAGTCGTCGAGCTTGATCGGGCCCTCTTCGTAATAATCGCCAAGTTCGAGCGAATCGTCGATCCTGCGGACCTCGTCGAGTCCGATCTCGATTGTCGGCAGGTCGACGTCCGCCACAATCTTTTTCAGGATGTAAACCTCGAAATCACCACGCTCGGGGTTGATGAATATGTTCGCCTCCACTTCGGGATCGTAATCCTTACGAAGCTGCTTCTGAATGATCTCCTTGAGCAGGTCGGCGATATCCATCTTGACCGCAGCGCTCTCTGAACGCTTGTCCAGAAAAATCTTCGACTGCTCGATCTCTCCGAAAGCACTGGCAATCGCCGCTTTCTGATCATGAGTTTCGCCTTTCAGTTGCTTTCTTGGCATCGCTGTGTGATCGTAGTTTTATAAAATAGTCTGCGAACGGTATGGCAAAATTCCAGAACCCGTACTAAAATTCAATCTGTACCATGGCCTTGACGACATCGGCAAGGCGCAGGGTGAGTAGCGGAACCTCCGCCTTTTTCTTCTTCTTCGCCGAAACTACCGGTTCGAGCACGATACAGGGTTCATCCCCTTCGAGCTCTGCCTTCAGGAGCCTGCCGGTAACCTCCTGGCGCTCCTCTTCGGCATCATTGTACATGACCTTGAGCAGCCTTCCGACATGCCTGAGGTACTGCCTGTTCATTCTGATCGGTTCACCGATTCCCGGAGAAGAGACCAGAAGATCGAAATCTCCGCCAGCAAGCGGTTCAAACTCCGTATCGCTCTCCAGACGTTCGCGGATCCTGCGGCTCAGTTTCGCACACAGATCGATGCTGATTCCCCGGTCGGTGTCGACCGTAAGCTCGATCTTGCGTCCACCGCCCCTGATGGCAACTTCCACCAGGTATATATCCTCACCGGTCGCGACCGCCATCTCGGCCATCACCTCGTCGATAGCCCTCCGAATCTTCTCGTCCATTCCTTCACATCGATATCAGGTTACCAAAAACAAAAAAGTGGGGAATCCCCACTTTCTCAATCCGCCAGAAAAGGCCAGTGCTCCGGTCTGCGGTAATGTACAAAAAAAGAGATGACAAGCCAAACAGGTTTAATCCTCCCGGGACTCTTTCCTGATATGGCTTTCGATGACCTCATAATCAGCCTCGACAGCGTTCCGGTCTGACGACCTGACAGGACGCTCCGCACCCGGACCTGAAAATGAGAAAATCCCTTTTATTCTGAAAAGTCGTCCTATAAGCTTCGCCGCAAACCTGAAAACCAGGAAAAGCACGAAAAGGATGACAAGAAAGCGAACCATGCTCAAAAGTGGAATACAGGCCGGAATTCCGGCCATATTACATGAAACAACCAAAACAGGCCACCGTTCGTTCCCGAACGGCGATCCGCGAGTCAGCTGCGGGCCAGAAGTTGCAGCAGTTTTTTCTCGTGGATCTTGTACCTGAACGCCTGAACTCCATCGATACACAGCACCGGAATTTCGGTACCGTAAAGCTCCACCAGTTCAGGGTCACCGGAAATATCGATCATCTCCAGCTCGAAGGCTACGGCTCTGCCAACCCTGTCGAGCACCTCTTTGGCATCGTGACAGAGGCAGCACTGTGGTGCGCCATACAAGGTAAGTTTGTGTAACGCCATAGCTGGACGGGTCACTGCTTCGAAGATTCGTGAAGCACACCGGGAATCGCATCGAGCGACAGCGAAAACTGCTCGGAAGTTTTCAGGTTCCTGAGCGTGTAGTTGCCTGAAGCCACTTCATCCTGACCGACAAACAGCGCGAATCCGGCCATCAGACGGTTCGCCTCACGCATCTGGGCCTTCATGCTGCGTCCGGCAAGGTCGCTTTCGACCGAAACCCCGGCATGGCGAAGACGATCGGAGATACGCAGCGCCTGATCTTCGAGACTCGAATCCTGCAGGACGACGAAGACCTGCGGACCATGCGGAGTCAGCGCGGCAAACAGCCCCTGCTTCTCCATGGCGATGATCAGACGTTCCATGCCGACGGCAAACCCGACGGCAGGTATCTCGACATTGCCACCCAGCTCCTTCGACAAGGCATCGTATCGCCCGCCGCCACCGAGGGCATCCTGGGCACCAAGCTCGGAGCTCACCACCTCGAACGCCGTGTGCCCGTAATAGTCCAGACCCCTGACGAGCAGATGGTCGACCTCGTAGGCGATATTTCGGTCAGCCAGGTAGCCGAGCACCCGGTCGAACTCCGCACGGCCTTCACTCCTGATGCAATCGAGCAGCTTCGGAGCACCGGCCACGATCTCCTGGACAGCGGGATTCTTCGAGTCGAGAATGCGCAGCGGATTTTTATCGAACCTCTCCAGGGACGGCTCGTCGAGTTTGTCGCGGAAAGGCTCCAGGTAAGCCCTGAGCATATCGCGGTAACGCGCCCGGTCATCGAGATCGCCAAGAGAGTTGACACGCAGCTTCAGCCCCTGCAGGCCAAGCGAATCGAACACCTGCATCATCATCGAGATCACCTCGGCAACCGCAGCCGGAGAAGAGACTCCGAGCAGCTCCGCACCGAACTGGGTGAACTGGCGCTGGCGTCCCGCCTGTGGACGCTCCTTTCTGAACAGATCGGCGACATAATAGAGTTTATGCGCAGGCACGCCACCACCGGGATACTTCTGGAGAAATGCCCGCATCACGCCAGCCGTCATCTCAGGCCGCAAAGTGATCGAACGCCCGTTCGGATCGGGCAGAAAAGAGAACATCTCCTTGCCGACGATATCGGTCGTCGAACCGATGCCGCGCTGGAACAGTTCGGTATACTCGAACACCGGAGTGCGGATCTCACTGAAACCGTACAGTGCCGTCACCGAACGGATAACGCCCTCGATGTAATGCCACCGGACGATCTCTTCAGGAAAAATATCCTTTGCACCCTTGACCACCTGAAACTGCGCCATAACCTCTGCTGATCTTGTCGAAATATTATATCTGGGGTAAATCCTTCTCCTCTTGCCTGAACAGTTCGAGAACCTCTTCGGGCGAAGCGGCCTGAACGATCTTCTTCCGGACCTCGTCCCTGCCCGCGATCCTGGTGATGCGACCAAGAAGTTTGAGATGTTCGGCGAGCATCGTCTCCGGAGTCGCCAGGAGAATCACGATCTGGACGGGCTGGCCGTCGATCGAATCGAAATCGATTTCGTTGCTGAGCGTCGCCAGGGCGATAACCGGCTCGGAAACCGCGCTGGTCTTTGCGTGGGGAAGCCCGATATTCTTGCCGATACCGGTCGACATTTCACGTTCACGTTTCCAGACATCCTCACTCAGCTTCGACTTGTCCGTCACCCGATCATGACCGGAAACAAGAGCGAGCATACGATCGATCACTTCGCCTTTGGTTTCAAGCCCGATGTTCAGGGCAATATACTTTTCTGAGAGAAGGGCTTCGATTTTCATGGTGATAACAGACTTGCGGTGAGGCTGCGAGATCCGGAACCCGGGACTTCGGAAAAATGACGGACTAATATAAGAAAAATGAGTGACGGGAGAGGAGGAATTCGTCAAGCTTTACAGGTGATACGTTTTGAACGTTCGCTCCGTGATCGGTCTCACAAACGGCGCCCCACCTCACGTCTGTCATTCTGAGGCCAGTTCTGCAGTCCCTCCTCACGTCTGTCATTCTGATCCCGACTTGTCGGGAGAAGAATCCAGTTCCCTTTTGCAGTTTCTGGCTTCTTCGCTCCACTCAGGATGACAGGCAGCATGCAATCATCGCGAATTCGTCAAGCAGCCTAAGTTGGGCACGGCACGCCGTGCCCCTACGTTTCCGCCGCATCGCCATTCATCACTCATCACTCATCACTCATCCTTCAGCACTCATCATTCATCATTCAGCACTCATCACTTCACCCATGCGGTCAGGAAATAGAGCAGCGGTGCGATGAACATGACCGTGTCGAAACGGTCGAGCACCCCGCC
>JAAXWP010000035.1:3082-29941 GCA_013334925.1 Chlorobiaceae bacterium | reverse complement strand
AAAAAAGGCCCCATTGCCGGGGCCTTTTCGCAAGAACTGTTTTCCTGATCCTGGATTTATTTCGCGGCGAGGTAGTTTTCGGTGGCGAAGTTCCAGTTCAGGAGGTTGTCGATCACGGCTGACACATGGTCCGGACGGCGGTTCTGGTAGTCGAGGTAGTAGGCGTGCTCCCAGACATCGATGCAGAGCAGTGGTGTCTGGCCGCTCGTGATCGGAGTCTGGGCGTTGCCGGTCTTGACCACCTTGAGCGTGCCGTTGTCGAGAACGAGCCAGGCCCAACCGCTGCCGAACTGCGTGACGGCTGCATTTTTCAGCTCCTCCCTGAATTTGTCGAAGCTGCCGAAATCGGCATCGATCTTCGTTGCGAGATCGCCGGTCGGCACACCGCCGCCATTGGGCGTGAGGCTGTTCCAGTAGAAGGTGTGGTTCCATGCCTGGGCACCGTTGTTGAAGACGCCGACCTTGGCGGCATCGGCTGCGGTGGCGCGGATCACCTCTTCAAGAGATTGTGCGTCGAATGGGGTGCCCTCGACGAGGCCGTTGTAATTCTTTACATATGTTGCATGATGCTTGCCGTAATGGAACCCGATGGTGTTGGCCGAAATATGGGGCTCGAGTGCGTTTTCGGCGTAGGGGAGTGCAGGTTGCTGGTATGCCATAATGGGTGATCTGTTTTGTTGTTTGCAGGAAAGACTGTGGTGTAAAAAGTATGTTTTTAACTTAAGGCTTTCCGTTTTAGTTTCTGGAAGTGAAAAATAATGTAAAACATTTTAGTGTAACCAGTTCGATGAAGATTCGCTTGTCGATCTCCAAACCCGCCAGTCTCAGGCGATTCGGGTTGATGGCAGCATGTCTGCTGTTCATGACCGGGTGCAGTCTGCAGAGTGGTCCATCGCTCGATGCGGCAGACCGGAAGTTCGCCGCGTTGTACAGCGAGTATCTCGTGCGTTCCGGTGCTGCAGAACCATCGGATTCAGCACGAGGCATCCCCATGACATCGGGTGACCTCGATTCTCTGTTCGTCAAGCACGGCATTGACCAGAAAACCTTCGACACCAAGCTTCGGGCCTATACGAAGGATCCCGCTCTCTGGCGTGAGGTACTGCTGCAGGTCCGGAAAAATCTTCGCAGCCAGCAGTGATGGCAGGTGATGGAAAACCCCTTCTTGTCGGGGTTACCGGCGGAATCGGCAGTGGGAAAAGCACCGTGTGCTCCATCCTGTCGGAACTTGGCTGTGAACTGTTCGAGGCCGATCGGGTAGCCAGGGATCTGCAACTGAGCGATCCCGAAGTCATCGATGGAATTCGCAAGCTTTTCGGCGATGAGGTCTATTATTCCGACCAGTCCGGCCTGCTGTCGATCGACCGGAAGGCTATCGCTTCGGCGGTCTTTTCTGACAGGAGTAAACTCGACGCCCTGAATGCGCTCATCCATCCGAAAGTGTTTCTTGCCTTCGATCGTGAAGTGGCGCGCTGCCGGCGTGAAGGGCGGCAGATCCTGTGCAAGGAGGCGGCCATCATATTCGAGTCCGGACGGGAGGGTGATCTTGACAGGATCGTCGTGGTCGCGGCAGACGATGAGCTTCGGATCGCCCGGGCCGTTGCTCGTGGCCTTGGCAGCCGAGATGACGTCGTGAGGCGTATGAAAGCACAATGGCCGCAGGAGAAGCTGATCGAAAAGGCCGATTATGTGATCTGGAACAACGGTTCGCCTGAAGAGCTGCGAGCCCGAACCGAAGCGGTATTCAGGGAACTTGTGGAGCTCGTCGGATCAGGGAGTGATAGCTTCGGCCAGAAGCGGTAGCGAGGTCCGGTAACGGTACGAGGTATCCGCGTGGGTATCCGGAAACTCTTCATATCGATGGGAGATGCCTGCGCCATGCAGTTTTTTCGACAGCGTTCTGGCGCCGAACTGCAGGTTGTACTCATCCTGTGAGCCGCAGTCGATAAAGAGCGAGGTGAGGGAGCCGAGAGCTTCGCGTGTCTCCTCCCGTTCGATCATGACCAGCGGATCGAACTGAAGCCACCGCTCCCAGATCTCCGGGATGAGTTCACAGGTATACGGATCGAACGGCAGCAGCATGTTTTCCGGTACCGGACGTAACGGTGCCGGCGAGTATGCAGCGGCCATGGCCATCGCATCGAGCAGGGCGAATTCCCCGCGAGGCTTCTTGTCCAGGGACTCCCATCTGGTGAAGAAGGTTGCGAGGCTGCCATCGTAGCGTTCGAGTGTCCGTGCAGCTGCCGGAAAATTCGACCGGTAGCAGAGGTCGAAACCCATATCTCCACTATGACAGGCTACGGCAGCGAAAAGGTCGGGATGCCTCATGCCGAGCCTGAGGGCGCCGAATCCTCCTGACGATTTGCCTGCGACGGCCCGATGCCGACGATCGGGAATGGTCTGAAAATGGCTGTCGATCCAGGGGATCAGCTCTTCGGTCAGATAGCTTTCGTAAGGTCCGGTGGCTGTGGAGTCGACATACTGTGAGCCTCCGTAGCGGGTCATGCAGTCCGGCATGACAACGATCGCTTCGGGCATGGTGCCCTTGCGCATAAGCGTATCGAGCATCTCCGGTACGGTTGGCCGTCCAAAGCTGAAATTCATGAAACTCACACCGGTCGAAGCGAATCCGGCCAGAAGGTAGATCACCGGGAATCGCCGTTTTCCATCGTAGGATGGAGGCAGACAGACCGGCACCGGACGAAAGGAGGGATCGTTCAGCGGATTGCCTTCGAGGGTGCGACCGGGAACTACCTCGATTACGAGGTTCGGCTGGACGGGAAGGGCCTGATTCATGCGGTTTTGTTCAGCAGTTCACGGTTGCGGTTGCGCTGAACGCGACCCGAGATGAAGATGCTGATTTCGTAGAGGATGATCATCGGTACGGCGATGACCATCTGGGTCACCATGTCGGTCGACGGGGTGACGATGGCCGCGATGACCAGCATGACCACAACAGCGTGTTTGCGGTAGAATCGCATGAACGCCGGGGTCAGCAGGCCGATTTTCGAAAGGACATAGGAGATGAACGGGAGTTCGAACACCAGGCCGGCGGTCAGGAGCGTGCCGAGGAAAAAGCTCACATAGTCCTGAACGGCAATGTTGTTCCTGATCAGGGGAGAGCCGAATCCGGCGAAGAATTTCAGCGATATCGGCAGGAATACGAAATAGCCGAACGCGATACCGATGAAGAAACAGACCGAGATGAACATGATGATGAACTTGCTGGCCTTGCGTTCGCTTTCATGCAGCCCGGGCTCGACAAACATCCAGATCTGCCAGACCAGAGCGGGGAAGGAGAGGACGAATCCAGAGAAGAAGACCACCTGCAGATACAGGGAGATCTGTCCGTAAGGCACGAGGTTCTGCAGGATGATGTTCGGTCCGCTGTTTTTCAACGGGCCGATGAGCACCTGATTGACGAGGAAGTCGGAATAGAGCCCACAGCCTATGGTGGCGATCAGAAAAAAGATTCCTGCTCTTACCAGACGCCAGCGAATCTCTTCAAGATGATCGAGAAAGGACATTTGATCCTCTTCCTGATCCGCACTGGTTCCGGAATCCTGCCCGACAGGCGCAACCTGCTGTTCAGGAGGTGGTTCGGATATCGATGTGGTGTTTTCCGCAACGATCGGGGCATCTGTCGTGGCGAAAACATCGTCGGATGCCAACGGTTCCGGTTGGCGCATGTTTTCTGCCGGTTGGCCGTTTCCGTCCGGTGCCGGTATGATGTTGTCGCTGTCGTTGCTCATGGAGATGCCAGGTGCCGTTGCCGTGACGGGCGCTCATGGTTGCTGAAATTCCGGGAGAGTACGTGGCGGGATTCGGCGATGCCTGCGGAAACTGCCCGTAAACGCTTCATAGTACTAAAAGAACACTATTGAGGCCAAATGTTTTTTCCTGGCTGGTCCCTCCCCGATGAGCATGTGGAACGACACTCGGGGAGGTGTGATTTTTTTAATCATCGAAATATCGATAACTTCTCTCGACTTTTACCGTAAGCCGTCCGGAGACGGCTCAAGCAAACAAGCAACAGGCAACAGGATTCTGTGGATATCAAAGAGGTTACCTCATCCGTCTCGGAAGAGCTGAAGCTGTTCCAGGAGCGCTACAAAACAGTGCTGCATTCGAAGAACAGTCTTGTCGACAAAGTCACCCGTTACGTACTCAAACAGCAGGGCAAGCAGATACGCCCGCTGCTCGTGCTCCTGTCGGCAAAAGTGTTCGGCGAGGTTGGCGATTCGGCTTACCGTGGTGCCATCATGGTCGAGCTGCTCCATTCGGCTACGCTCATCCATGACGATGTCGTTGACGGCGCCGAGATGCGCCGTGGCATTCCATCCATCAATGCGCTCTGGAAAAACAAGATTTCGGTGCTCATCGGCGACTACCTGTTGTCGAAAGGGCTCCTCTATTCTCTTGAAAACAGTGACTACCGGTCGCTCCATCTGGTATCGGAAGCTGTCAGGCGAATGAGCGAGGGCGAGATCCTGCAGATTCAGAAGACCAGGAGCCTGGATATCACCGAGGAGGATTACCTGAGTGTCATCGCCGACAAGACAGGTTCCCTGATCGCCACCTCCTGCGCCATCGGTGCGGCCAGCGGCACAAAATCCGAAGATGAGATCGCAAGCCTTAAGCATTACGGAGAGTATCTCGGACTGGCTTTCCAGATCAGGGATGACCTGCTTGACTACACGGGAGATTCCAGAAAGACCGGCAAGCAGCTCGGTATCGACATCAAGGATCGGAAAATCACCCTGCCGCTCATCTACGCCCTGCAACATTCAGCAAAAGCGGAACAGAACAGGATCAGGTCGATCCTGAAAAGTTCGAAGAAGCGTGCAGTCAGGAGCAGCGATGTGATCGCCTTTGTGCGTGAAAAGGGTGGGTTGGAGTATGCCGCGGAAGTTGCCGAAGGGTTTGCAGCCAAAGCACTCGATTCTCTCTCCCGCTTTCCGCAGAACGAGGCCAGGCGCTCGCTGGAACTGCTCGTCGATTTTGTCATGAAGCGGCAGCACTGAACACCTCTGTGTGATCTTCACATTTTGGCATATTTCATTTTTCAACCATGAAAACCTTTCTGTTCCGGGCCCTTCTTGTCGTGCTCGCATTCGTAGCGTTTGACAGGCTTGTCCTGCCCTTCTACACCTCGAGCGGCCGCCAGATCAGCGTACCGGATGTGCGGAACATGTCGTATGCGGAGGCTGATCGCAAGCTGCGCTGGGCTGGTCTCGAAGCCAAGAAGAGCTACAATGTCCGATATCTGCCAAACGTCGGACCGGATATCGTCATCGATCAGGTCCCTTCACCAAGATCTTCCGTCAAACCGGGCCGTAACGTCTATCTGGTGCTCAACCGTCAGGAGAAGCCGAGCTACGCCATGCCGGAACTCGCAGGACGTCCCGAGAACGAGGCGCGTCAGGTACTTGCAAGGATCGGGATGATTGTCGACGATGTCCAGTACCAGGCCGTATCGAACCCGGATGAGGATGGCAAGGTGCTGAGCCAGGCTGTGCCGCCGGGCGTCATGGTGAAGATCGGGACCGCTGTTTCGCTGATCGTCGGCAAGCTTGCCGTCGAGCCGGAGGGAATGAAGCGTGTCGTGGTGCCGGAGGTGCTGGGTATGTCATTCGACCAGGCCAGGAGCACGCTGCTGCAGCGAGGGCTGAAGGTTGGCAGGATCACGTATGAAAG
This sequence comes from Chlorobiaceae bacterium, assembly GCA_013334925.1. Taxonomy (GTDB): domain Bacteria; phylum Bacteroidota; class Chlorobiia; order Chlorobiales; family Chlorobiaceae; genus Chlorobaculum. The sequence continues at coordinate 24,244 of JAAXWP010000035.1, read as the reverse complement.
TTCGGCCATTCTGGTTCCGAATACGGTCATTGTCCAGAAACCATCCGTGAACACCTTCGTTCCGGTCGGTCAGCCGGTAGATGTCACGGTGGTCAGCAAGGAGCAGTCCGGCCAGTAGTCCTATAATGAGGAGTTTCGTTCAGGTGCGGGAAAGAGCCGGATACTCTTATCGGTAGTTGGCTTTCTTGTACTCGTCGCGCAGATCCTTGATGCCGGTCGAACGGTCGTTGCCATCACTGATGAAACCGAAATATTCAAGGATGATTCTGATTACCAGCCAGATGCCGGCGAACATGATTCTGATACTTCCGGTGATCGAACTGAACCAATTCATTTAGCTTGTGTAATCCCAGGCTGAGGTTGTGAAAACGGGAATATAAAAAAAGCCATTCACCGAATGGCTTTTTTTATGATTTCGTAATGTCCTGTATGGCCTTACGAACGGATCTGCTTTTCCGCTTCGATCCAGTCATCCTCATGCATGCCCTCGATTTTTCCGCGTTGCTCCCAGCGATAGTAGGCGGCAATTCTGACATGATCTTCGATCTGCTCCGGGGAGAGTTCGACCGACTTTACTTTCTTCGGCTTGCTGGCGCTTTTGGCTGCCTTTGGCTTTTCCTCGGTGCTTTTCTTGGCGGCTTTCGGCTTGGGCTCTGCGGCTACGGTGCTTTTTGCACTCTTTTTCGAGACTTTGGTTTCCGTTTCTTCCGATTTTTTAGCCGCTTTTTTAGCGGGACTTTTTTCCGTCACCGCTTTATCTGATGATTTTTTTGGCATGGTGATAAGGGTCTTCAGGGTAGTAGAGAATCAATTGACAAGATACGCATTCCGGTTCTTTGAGTAAAGACTTCGCCGATATTTCACCAGAACGTTGCCTTATAACGGCATTCCGGGACGCGATCTCCTGGCTCACTATCGTTTTCTGAGAGCTGACAGGGCCGGAAATGAGATGATGGCCAGAATGGTGACCGCCTGGACGATCATGAAGATCTCTTTTGGCACCATGGTGTTGACCGTCAGCCCGCCGTAGTCGAGCCAGCCGAAAAGGAGTGCGGAAAGCAGTATCCAGAGCGGATGTGCGCCGGCGAGCAGGGCAACGGCGATGCCCATGAACCCGGCTCCGGAGGTCAGTCCGGACTCGAACCAGTGTTTGTAGCCCAATACGAGATTACCTGCGCCGAGCCCGGCCAGAGCCCCACCGATGGCCATGGCTCCGATAATTCGCGAATCGGTATCGATACCGGCGTGTCGAGCAGCTTCAGGATTCAGGCCGGAGGCACTCAGGGTGAAGCCGTAGCGCGAACGGAAAAGCAGCAAGGCAAGAAGCAGAGAGATCAGGATGGCAATCAGCGTCGAGAGGTTTGCGGGTGAGTGCCAGGAGAGTCCGAAAAGTCGATCGAAGCCCGGCAGCGTCGTTCCGGAGGCCATCTGGGAGGTATGAACGGTTGACGGAACGGCGAAATGGTTGGTCAGCAGGTAGCCGGTGAGCGCCTGTGCGATGAAGTTGAGCATGATCGTCGAAATTACCTCGTTCACGCCGAAACGGACTTTCAGCAATCCCGCCGCCACAGCCCAGATGCTTCCGGCAGCCATGGCTGCCAGGAGGGCCGCCGGTGCGGCAATCAACGGGCTGGTGGTCACCGGAATCATCGTTCCGCAGATCGCGGCTGCGAACGATCCCATGAGCAACTGTCCCTCCGCGCCGACGTTGAACAGCTTCACCCTGAAGGGCAGCGCCACGGCAAGCCCGGTCAGTACCAGCGTCGTCGATCTGAACAGTACCTGTCCAAAACCGTATCCTGAGCCGAATGTCGACCGGACCATTTTCTGGTACACTTCGACGGGATCTGTTCCGGTAAGCGCGATGATCGCACTGCCTGCAGCGAAGGCCAGCAGCACAGAAAATACCGGTATATATGGCTGGAGGTTTTTTTCAGACATCCGATGCTGCAGGTTTCAGGTGATATACAGGCCGATCTCTTTCTCGAAGCCCGATTCCGAAATACGGCCGTTTCGGACCTCCTCTTCGCTGAACTCATGACGAATGGCACCTTCGAACAGACAGCCGATCCGTGTCGAAAGGGCGATGATCTCCTCCAGTTCGGACGAGACCAGCAGGATTGCGATGCCGCGCACTCTTGCTTCGACGATTCTCCTGTGGATCAGTTCGATGGCGCCGATGTCGACACCTCTCGTTGGCTGGGCAAGCACCAGGAGCCTGATATCCGGACGTTCCAGCTCGCGGGCGAGTACCAGTTTCTGCTGGTTGCCGCCGGAAAGCGACGAGATGGGGGGATTGTCTTTCAGGCTGAAACGGATGTCGTAATCGGCAATGGCCTTGCCGGTTGCCTTGCGGAGTTTCTCACGATCGAAGCCGAGGCCGCGATGGAAGGCTTTTTCACGATGACGGCCGAACAGGAGGTTATCCTCGATACTGAATTCAGGAACCACTGCGCTTTCCAGGCGGTCCTCGGGGATCATCGAAACCCCCATATCGGCAATCTCTGCCGGATTGCGGTCGAGAATCGGAACACCTTCGATCGAGATCTTTCCGGCAACGCGGCCATGACGATCCCAGCTGCCCCAGAGCAGCGAAAGCAGCTCGCTCTGGCCGTTACCTTCCACACCGGCGATGCCATAGATTTCACCCGCCCTGACCTTGAGGTCGAGCCCCCGGAGCTTCTGGCGTCCATCGGGAGTCCTGTATTCCAGTTTCTCGATGGAAAGTACGGTTTTGCCTGGCTGCTGCGGCGGGTTGTCCGTGCGTAACAGAACGTCGCGACCGACCATCATGCGGGCCAGACTCTCCCTGGTGGCTTCCGATGTGGACAGCGTCCCGATGAGCCTTCCCTTGCGCATGACGCTTACCTCATCGGAAACTTCGAGAACCTCGTCGAGCTTGTGTGTCACGAGCATGACCGACCGGCCTTCGTTGGCGAGCGAGCGAAGCGACCTGAAGAGCTGTTCGGTTTCGGGCGGAGAGAGTACCGCCGTCGGCTCGTCCAGAATCAGGAGCCTGGCATTGCGGTAGAGCACCTTCAGAATTTCAACGCGCTGCTGTTCGCCAACCGAAAGGCTCGAAACAGGCGCTCCCGGATCCACCTCCATGCCATGACGGCGTGAGAGCTCCAGGATCTCCTTTTCGATACGTCGTCTCGGCAGGGGGGTGAACAGTGATGAGCGCTCGTCACCGAGCACGATATTTTCTGCCACCGTGAGGGTTGGAATGAGCATGAAGTGCTGATGCACCATGCCGATGCCTGCTTTGATTGCCTGACGTGGTGAGCCGAAACTGACCTTGTGTCCGTCGAGTTCGATCGTGCCGGAGTCCGGGCGTAGAAGTCCGTACATGATATTCGACAACGTACTTTTGCCTGCACCATTCTCTCCCACCAGCGCATGGATGGTGCCCTCATGGATGGCAAGCGAGACCTTGTCGTTGGCCAGAAATGTGCCGAACGATCTGGATATTCCGTTCAGGCGAACCAACGTTTTCAGCGATGCCATAGGGTCAGATCCAGCTTATGACGGTCTTGATCGCCTCCTTGCTGTCAAGGGCGACCCGGTAAGCCAGTTCATACTGCTCCAGCGGAAAGACATTGGTGAAGAACTTCTCGGTGTCGAGCAGTTCACTTTCCAGTATGCGGTAAGCCTCTTCGAGATGCTGTGTGGTGGTGACATTCGAGCAGATGAGCACCGGTTCCTTGTGCTGGATCAGTCGATAGTCGTAACCGAGCACTTCGTAACTGCCCATCAGCAGTACACGAGCCTGGGGTTTCATCAGACGGATCGCTTTTTCGACCATCAGAATTCTGCCGGTCGTTTCGATGATCACATCGTAGCGGTCATTGAAATCATCGGTGAAATCGACAATGTCGATAGCGATGTTTTCAGCGTGAGAGAGCTGGCCCCGGAGAGGAAAGGTTTCGAGAGCATCGACGTGACGTATGCCCCGGAAATGCAGGAACTCCGAAACCATGAGACCTACCGAACCAAGTCCGAGAACGAGCACCCGCATGGAGGGATCGAGCTGCAGCTTGCCGAGCGCACCGATCACGAAGGCCACCAGCCCGATGAGCAGGTCCCTGTGGATCGGGGCTCTTCCGAGGGGCAGCAGATTCGCCCTCGACGTAGGAACGACTTCCGCATGGCAGCCGTAGTAAGGGTCGACACCGATCCATCGGTCACCCTTGAAAGCATAGACAAAATCGCCCTCTTTCAGGTCAGTGACTCCGGGGCCGACCTGGATGACCTGGCCGATCGTCTCGCTTCCGAGCATCACCGGGAAGGAGAGCACCTTGCTGGATATGGGTTTGTTGGTCAGCAGGAGCCGGTCTACGCCAGGGGTTATGGTACTCGCGATCGTTCTCACCAGCACATCATCAGGCTGGGTCAGCTCGTACCTGACGGTCTGGAGTTTGAGCTTGTTGGCCTTCTGAAGGACGATTGCCTGGGCTTCTCCCTGCATGTTCGGTTACTCTCGGTTATTGGTTATCAGATATTGAGGATAGCAGCCAGGAGCCAGGCGACGAAACTGATGCAGAGCGAGCCGAGCACCGCCCACCAGAAACTCTGGACGCTGAAACCGTCGACGAATACGGCCGCGAGCTGGAGCATCAGTGCGTTGATGACCAGCATGAACAGGCCGAGGGTCAGGATGATGAAGGGGATCGAGAAAAAGACCAGCACCGGCTTGAGCAGGGCATTGATCAGACCGAGGACCAGGGCGACGATGAGCGCAGCCGCGAAATTCCTGATCGTGATGCCCGGCAGAAGGTGCGCGGTCGCATAGACGGCAATGGCGTTGACGAGCCAGTGCAGCAGAATTCTCACCATGAAAGTCTCTCCATTTTGCACATCGGTTAACGTGATTGCATAATGTAAGACATTTCACGGAAATGGGACAGAGGGGAGTGACGCGTTGAATTCAGTTCGTCAGCGAAAAGGCGTTTCCCCTGAAATGGGAGGGGCTCAATTGGTGCTGATGTCGAGCGAAGCGGTCAGCTGATTGTCGAACGAAGGGTGACGCGGGATGATCTCGCCAGTCACCAGGTAATGGGTGGTGCGTGCGATGTTGCTCGTGTGGTCGGTGATCAGCCCGAGGTGCCTGGAAATGCTCAGGGCCGACAGCAGCTGGTCCGAGTCGATCCGGGTGCTTTTCATCAGGGTCGTGGCGATCCTGAACACCTTGTGCAGTCTGATATGTATCTGGTCGTCGAGCGTGTAGACCTCGCTGGTGTAGTCGAGCTCTTTGGAGATGAAGGCGTGCATCGATCTTTCGATCATCCGTATGGTGAGCATGCCTGTTTTGCCGAATTCGAACGATTCGAAAAGTTCGCTTCTGAGATCGGCAAGCCTTTCGATGATGTGCAGGGTGAGATCGTTGATTCTTTTCAGATCGTCCTTGGTTTTCATGATGGAGACCATGGTTCTCAGATCGATGGCGGCTGGGTGTTCCATGGCCAGAAATGTCAGGCAGCGCTCCTCGAGTCCGATCTCTTTCAGGGTGATTTCCCTTTCGATACGCTTGAAGGTCGAGATATGCTCACTGGTCTGGTAGCCGGGATCAGTCAGGGCTCGGGAAAGCATATCGACGACCGTTTCGGCAATGTCGAGCAGGTCCTGGGTGAAGGTCCTGATCCGGGCATGAATCATCCGTTCTGACATCTCGGTTTGGTTTGATTGCAGAAGCGTGCTCCATCAGGCTCCGTCAAAGGCCAGCCAATGGTTGATCTGCCCTTAAAATAGGCTAAAGGACATTAACGGTTTGTTACGCTTCAGCAAACAAATCTACCGGTCGCTCACCTCCCTGGCTTCGTCAGGAATCGGCTCTTCGAGGCCCAGCGTACCCTGTGCTGCGATGGTGCCGGCAGTCGTCGGCGGACCTTTGAGAATCCATTCGAGGCCTACACCGATGATAGCTCCGCAGATCGGCCCCGCGAAATAGATCCATACCATGTCGAGATGTCCCGAGAGCACGGCCGGGGCCAGAGATCGGGCGGGGTTCATCGAGGCGCCGGAGAGCGGGCCGGCCCAAAGCCCCGTGATGGCCACGTAACCTCCAACGGCGATAGCTCCGTTCGGGCCAATGTTCCGTGCGCCCGATGCCGTACCGAGAATGGTATTGACAAGTCCCGCTGTCAGGACGGTTTCCAGGAGGAGCGCCTGCATTTCACCGATGCCTGCGGAGGGATGGGAGATGCCTGAAACCAGCACCTGCCGGCCGAAAAGAGCCATCAGGAATGCCGAGGCCAGAAATCCTCCTGCAAATTGAGCCAGGAGATACCCGGGAACCCTTCCCCAGGGGAAATTTCTGCGAATGGCGAAGGCGAAGGTAACTGCCGGATTCAGGTGCGCCCCGCTTACGGCTCCCATGAAATAGATGATGGTCATTACCATGACACCAGGCGCGATTGCCGTCGCGGTTTCGGGAATCCTGCCGGTCAGCGACATGGAGATGAGCCCACCCACCGCCACCAGCACGAGGAGAAAAGTGCCCCAGATCTCGGCGAAGACTCTTTTCCACTCGAGGGCAGGATCAAGGAAATTCGGCGAAATCTGGCCATGAACCATCCGTGATCTCCGGGCCTCTTCCCGGGTCTGGTAAGCTCTTTTTTGCATGTCAGTTCCGATCGTTTTTCCTTTCTGAACAAGGCGCCCGCCGAGAGCGTTCCTTCCGGGAGGTGAAGTTCTGCTGAAGTGTGGATGCAGATCAGACCATATACAGAAATGGTTTCCACTCCTCAACGACATGCAGGTTCTCCTGACGCAACAGGACGATCCGGGTTGGCCTGGAAGGCTCACTCATGGTCTTCATGCCGGCCTCGGAGGGAGTTCTGTCGCCCTTGATGGCATTGCACGTCCTGCAGGCGGTGATCAGGTTTTCCCAGCTCTCGTCACCCCCTTTCGACTTCGGTAGCATATGGTCGATCGTCAGCGGCTGGTCACTCCGGCCACAGTACTGGCACCTGAACCCGTCACGTCTGAAGATGTTTTTCCGGTTGAGCGGCGGCCTTCTGCTGTGGATTCTGGCATAGTTCTTCAGCCTGACGATGCTGGGCAGCGGAATGGAGCGAGAAACCGTTCTGACGAGATTGTGGGGGTGATTGCTGACCGTTACGGCCTTTCCTCCGAACAGGAGGAGAAAGGCGTTCCTGGCATCACAGATGCTCAGGGGTTCGTAACTGGCGTTGAGTACAAGGACTTTTGTCTTCTGCAATGGCATGCTCCACCTGGTTTGTGAAGTATACCATGCCGTCCGGGAATTGACCAGCCCCGGTATGACAAATGTTTGTTACAAGATCTTGTGCCATGTTCCGGAGCCCGCTACAGCTCCATCGCTTCGAGGGCTTCGTGGAGGGTGCGGCAGCCGATGACCTTGATCGGCAGCTTCCGGACCGACGGCTTGAGCTCCCGGGTGTTGGCTGCAGGCAGGACGATGGTTCCGAATCCGAGATGCTCAGCCTCCCTGATCCTCCGTTCACCATCGCTGATAGCTCGCAGTTCGCCCGAAAGGCCGATCTCGCCGCAACAGGCGACATTGGGATTGCAGGGGCGGTTCAGGAATCCGGAAGCGATGGCCGCAGCAACGGCAAGGTCGGCAGCCGGTTCGACCAGGCGCAGCCCGCCGGCGATCTTGACGAACACGTCCTGTCCTCCGATCTGGTATTGCAGGCGCTTTTCGAGAACGGCGAGAATGATGGCGATGCGCTTCAGATCGAATCCCGTGCTGATGCGCTGGGGCATGGAGTAACCGGTGCGCGACACGAGCGCCTGCACCTCGACGAGCAGTGCTCTCGACCCTTCGATACCGGCAAGCACGGCTGTTCCCGGAACGTCGGCGGTGCGGTCGGAGATGAAAAACTCCGACGGGTTCGACACCTCCTCGAGGCCGGTCTCCTCCATGCGGAACACCCCGATCTCGTTGGTCGGGCCGAAGCGGTTCTTGACCGAGCGCACGATGCGGTAGCGCTGGTAACTTTCGCCTTCGAACTGCAGCACCGTGTCGACCATGTGTTCGAGTGCCTTGGGACCTGCCAGCGATCCCTCCTTGGTGATATGGCCGATGACGGCCAGAATGAAGTTCTGCTCCTTGGCGGCACGGATGAGCGTGGCCGCGCACTCCCTGATCTGGGTGATCGTGCCTGCCGAACTCTGGTAATCGGAAGAGTGGACGGTCTGGATCGAGTCGACAATCACCAGGAAGGGCTGTTCGCTCGTGATTGCGTCCAGGATGCGATCAAGCGACACCTCCGAGACCAGTCTCAGGTTCGGTGCCTTGATTCCGAGGCGCTGGGCGCGTTCACGGATCTGGTTCGGTGACTCCTCACCGGCGACATACAGCACCTTTTTGCCATCAAGTCGCGGTGCCAGCTGGATCATGAGGGTCGATTTGCCGATTCCGGGTTCGCCGCCGACCAGGATTGCCGAGGCCTCCATGAGCCCGCCACCGAGTACCCGGTCGAGTTCTCCGATGCCGGTCAGGGTACGGTGAAATCCGAGCGGCGTCACCTCATCGAGGTTCTGTACCGGTGGGGGAGCCCCGACACCGCGCTGCTTGCGTGATTTCGGCTCCTCACGGGTTTCATGGGTCTCGACGAGCGTTCCCCAGCTCTGGCACTCGAAGCACCTGCCCTGGTATTTCAGGGATACGGCTCCGCAGGCGGAGCAGACAAAGCGTGTCGCGGTTTTTGCCATCGGTTCAGAGTCCGTTCTGGCGGCGGAACGCCTGCAGGGTGTTGCTCATGAGCATGGTGATGGTCATCGGACCGACGCCACCCGGCACTGGCGTTATCGCCGAAGCCAAACCAGAAACCTGATCGAAGTCGACATCGCCGACATACCTGAATCCGCTTTTCCTCGACGGGTCTTCGATACGGTTGTTGCCGGCATCGATCACCACGGCACCTGGTCTGACCATGTCTGCCGTGATGAAGTGCGCCCTGCCGATGCCCACGATGAGAATGTCGGCCTGCCGGGTAAGGGCGGCGAGATCTCTGGTTGCCGAATGGCAGACGGTCACGGTGCAGTTGGCGTTTTCGATCTTCTGCAGCATCAGGTTCGCCATCGGTCTGCCGACCAGATTGCCGCGTCCGACGATGACGCAATGCTTCCCGGCTGTCTCGATACCGTAACGACCGAGCAGTTCGAGGATGCCCAGTGGAGTGCAGCTGACATGACAACGGTCGAGATGGCCAAGCATGAGCATGCCGAGGTTTTCCGGATGGAATCCGTCGACATCCTTCCGGGGATCGATGGCGAGCGTGACGGTCATTTCGTCGATATGGGGCGGCAGCGGCAGCTGTACCAGGATGCCATGCACTTCGGGATCGGCGTTCAGCGCCCCGATTCTCTCCAGCAACTCATCCTGTGTCGTTTCTGCCGGCAATTCGATGACCGTCGAATTGATGCCGATCTCTTTGCATGTTTTGGCTTTATTACGTACATAAAGCTGTGACGAAGGGTCCAGTCCCACGATCATGAGCACCAGTCCGGGCACCTTTCCGGTCGTCGTGCTGAAGTGCCCGATCTTCGACATGATTTCCTGCTGAAGATCCGCCGATACCTTTTTTCCGTCTATGAGAACCATGAGGGAGATGTGGATTCAATGTTCAATACGCTTTCCGGCGCTCGTGCTGCCGGCTGCAACTCCCCGAAGATAACGAAGATGCGCCAAAAGAGCAGCGTGTATTTCATGTTCACCCGGTCCATTCGTGCCTCCGATGCGGTTCCGTTTCCTCTACCTGACCATCCAGCCCCTTACTGATCATGTCCATTGTATCCATCGGTGACATCCTGGTCGACCGGTCCGTGCTCGATGCCCGTTTCTGCTGTCCGCTCGACTCCTGTCGCGGAGCCTGCTGTATCGAAGGTGAACTCGGCGCTCCACTCTATCCTCGTGAAGAGGCTGCGCTCCAGGTTGCCGCCGAAAAGCTCAGGGATGTGCTTCCGGAACGGCAGCTCAGGCACATCCGAAGACATGGTTGCACCGAAATCTATCAGGGCTCACTCTACACCCGGACTGTTGAAGATAAGGAGTGCGTATTCGTGACGTACGAGAACGGTGTTGCGCTTTGTGCCATCGAAAGAGCATGGCAGCAGGGGAGCCTTGAAGAAAACAAGCCAATATCGTGCCGTTTGTTCCCTATCAGGGTGCGAAAAAAGTTCGGTTTGGATTATCTTGTCTATGAACAGCACCCCATGTGTCGTGAAGCTCGCAGACAGGGTACGGAAAAGAATGTACTTCTGATAGACCTTGTCGGTCCGGCGTTAGTGGACCTTTACGGTGAGGAGTGGTATCGCAGTTTGAAAACTTTCGTCGATTCATCCATCGGATAGTTCATGGCAGAGATCAGGCTTCAGCACAGACAGACGGCTCAACTGTCTGCACAGCAGGTGATCAGCAGCCAGCTGCTTCAGCTTCCTCTCACGCAGCTCGAACAGCGTATCTATGACGAGGTTCAGGAAAATCCCATGCTGGAGCTTGTCGAAGAGCGCCAGCCGGGAGATGGCATCTACTCGCCTGATTCCGGATCACGCCCTACGGATGGGCAGGATATGTTCGATTCGGTAAACCGATTCGATCGTGCCTCCATGAAGGACCGCTCCGAGTCGGCATCGAAAGGCGGCGAGTACGATGGCCGCATGAGCTATACCTCTTCCGGCAGCTCGGAGGAGCGCTTTTTCCAGGCGGTACAGCACGATACGTTCCACGAACGCCTGCTGCGCGATCTCTCCCTGAATGATGATATCGGACGACGGGAGGTGCTCATCGCTGCCGAAATTCTTGGAAACCTCGATAGTGACGGATATCTCACCGAAGATCTTTCGGTCATCGTCGACGGTCTCGAACAGTCCGACATCATGACGGACGAAGATGAGGTTCGCGCCATCCAGCGACGCATCTGGTATCTCGACCCGCCCGGCGTCGCGGTAGGCTCGCTCCGCGAGCGCCTGCTCATCCAGCTGAGCGTGTTCGGCAAAGATCACGATCCTTCGGCAGTTCGTAATGCCCGCAGGATCCTGGAGGAGGCATTCGACGATTTCCTGAACAAGCGTTTCGACCGGCTTCTGAAGAAATTCATGCTCGATCGTTCTCAGCTTGAAAAGGCTATCGGTCTCATCACCTCGCTCGACCCCCATCCGGGGGAAATTTTCATCGACGAAGGTGGTCATTACATCTCTCCGGATTTTATCGTCACCTACGAAAACGGTGAACTGACCGCCGTGCTCAACGACCGGAGCAGCCTGTCGGTCAAGGTCTCCGACAGTTACCGTGAAGCCCTGGCAAACAGAAAGCTCCCCAAAGAGGACAAGCAGTTCATGCGCCAGAAGCTCCAGCGGGCCAACGAGTTCGCCACAGCCCTTCAGATCAGGCGGCAGACCCTCCTGAAGGTCATGGAGGCGCTGCTCGAGTCGCAGGGGCGCTTCTTCATCGATGGTCCGCAGCATCTGCAACCTCTGGTCATGAAGACCGTCGCCGAACGCACCGGACTCGATATCTCCACGATCAGCCGGGCGGTCAACGGCAAGTATGTGCAGACCAGGTACGGGGTGTTCGAACTGAAATATTTCTTCAGCGGGTCGCTCGCAACCGACGATGGGGAAGAGCTTTCGTCGAGGATTATCAAACAGCAGCTCAGGGAGCTGATCGAAGCCGAGCCGCCCTCGGAACCGCTCAGTGACGACCGGCTGGCCGAACTGCTCAGCGGAAAGGGGGTCCGGATCGCCAGAAGGACGGTTGCAAAATACAGGGAACAAATGCAAATTCCTGTTGCAAGACTAAGAAAGAAAATAGTTTAATCGTTATTTCAATGCCAAGGAACCAGGAAAAACCGCAGATCAGGTCAACCACGGTCATCGGGGTCATCAGGGACGGCAAAGCCGCTCTCGGCAGTGACGGACAGATGACACTCGGTAACACCGTTCTCAAGCACTCGACCCGCAAGATTCGCCGTCTCTACCAGGGCAAGCTGATTGCCGGGTTTGCAGGAGCGACAGCCGATGCCGTGACGCTGCTCGACCGGTTCGAGGAGAAGCTGGAGGCTTACAGCGGACGCCTCGAGCGTTCGGCTGTCGAACTCGCCCGGGACTGGCGTACTGACAAGTATCTCCGCCGTCTCGAGGCGATGCTCGCCATCGTCAGCAACGACAAGGCGCTCATCATTTCTGGTACCGGTGACGTCATCGAGCCGGAAGACGGCATCGTGGCCATCGGGAGCGGAAGCATGTACGCTCTGGCTGCTGCCAGGTCGCTCATGAAGCACACCTCGCTCTCTGCAGCCGATATCGTATCGGAGAGCCTGAAGATCGCCGCGGACATCTGTATCTACACCAACGATCACATCGTCATCGAAACCCTTTGATCGGTTCGCGCCCGGCACTTCATGAGGCTGTGGGCGCGATTTTTTTTCATATCAAGAAATTGTCTCGAATCCAGATGGAACAGGACTATACGGTTACACCACAGGAGCAGCCACACGGCGCCCTCATAGACAAGGCTCATCTCACACCGGGCCAGATTGTCGAAGAGCTCGACAAATACATCATCGGACAGAAGGATGCCAAAAAATCCGTGGCGATCGCTCTGCGCAATCGTCTTCGCCGGCAGAACGTAAGCGATGAGCTGCGGGACGAGATCATGCCGAACAACATCATCATGATCGGTCCAACGGGCGTCGGTAAAACCGAGATCGCCAGGCGTCTGGCCAAGCTTGCAAAAGCTCCGTTCGTGAAGGTCGAGGCCTCGAAATTCACTGAGGTCGGTTACGTCGGTCGTGACGTCGAATCGATGATCCGTGACCTGGTCGAGCAGTCCGTAGCCATGGTGCGCAGCGAAAAGTCCGAAGAGGTGCGCGAGAAGGCCGCCCTGCTTGTCGAGGAGCGTCTGCTTGACATTCTTCTGCCTCCGGTCGGCATGTCAGGAAATTCGGATCTGGAAGAGAGCGTCGAGGAGGAGGGACTCGAGGTCGCTTCGAAAGTCCCTGAAGAGGATGAGCAGAGCCTCGAGCGTGAACTCAATCGCAAAAGCCGTCAGAAGATGCTCGAACGGCTTCGCAGCGGACGCATGGAGGATCGCCAGATCGAGATCGAGATCAGTGGTGGAGATGGCCAGGGCGGTATGATGCAGATTTTCGGGCCACTCGGCCAGATGGAGGAGCTTGGTGGCATCATGCAGGATCTCATGAGCGGTATTCCCAAAAAGCGCAAGAAACGCCGCCTGACCATCGCCGAGGCGCGAAAACTTCTGGAGCAGGAGGAGGTACAGAAACTCATCGACATGGATGCCGTCGTCAAGGAGGCGCTCAGGAAGGTCGAGGAGTCCGGAATCGTGTTCATCGACGAGATCGACAAGATCGCCGCACCGACGACCGGCGGCGGTGGCAAAGGGCCTGACGTGAGCCGTGAAGGGGTTCAGCGTGACCTTCTGCCGATTGTCGAAGGTTCCAATGTTTCCACGAAATATGGTGTCGTCAAAACCGATCACGTGCTGTTCGTCGCCTCGGGTGCATTCCATGTCGCCAAGCCTTCCGATCTGATACCGGAGCTGCAGGGTCGCTTTCCCATCAGGGTCGAGCTGAAGAGCCTGACCGAGGATGATTTCTACAAGATCCTGACTCAGCCGCGCAACGCCCTGATCAAGCAGTATCGGGCCCTGATCATGACCGAAGGTGTCGAACTCGAATTTACCGATGAAGCCATCCGTGAGATAGCGCGCATTGCTGCCAAGGTGAACGAAAGTGTCGAGAACATCGGCGCCAGGAGGCTGCACACCATTCTCACCAATCTGCTCGAGGAGCTCATGTTCGGGATTCCCGAACAGATCACCGGGAAACGGGTGAAGATCGACGATTCGATGGTCCGTGAAAAGCTCGGGCAGGTTGCCGCCGACAGGGACCTCAGCCAGTATATTCTGTAAGATCAGTGACGAGTGACGCGGATGAGCAGTCCGGACTTTCTTTTACAGGACCAATGGGGCATAGGGGTCCCATTGGTCTCAGGAGTGTAATGTGCTGCAGGGGCATAGCGTACCGAGCCCTTACCGCTCGTGAGGTGTCAACCTGTTACCTCATCTTCTAATCATTCATCGGAACATGCACATGAGTAACATCAGCATCCTTGTCATGAACGGGCCAAACCTTTCCCGTCTGGGGAAGCGAGAGCCCGAAGTATATGGACGCAGGACCCTCGATGATATCAACAAAGGACTTGTGGAGGCGTTTCCTGATGTCCGGTTCGAATTTTTCCAGTCGGAGTATGAAGGGGCATTGCTCGACAAGCTCTTTGCTATCGAGGATCAGGGGGGCTTTGCCGGGGTTGTGCTGAATGCCGGGGCGCTGACACACTATTCGATCGCCCTGCGTGATGCCATTAACGCCGTGAAGATACCGGTCGTCGAGGTGCATCTGTCGAACATCTACGCCAGGGAAGAGTTCCGTCACAAATCGGTCATCTCGGCAGTCTGTGCGGGCGTCATCGGCGGGTTCGGTGCCGACAGCTACCATCTCGGTGTTCGGGGGCTGCTCGGTATGCTGGGGTGAGGAGCGGGGAAATGGACGGAATGGACGAAGAAATCATGGACATTATGGACCTAATGGACAATGCATACTTGTTGTCGACTTGTCCATGCCGTCCATCGAGTCCATAATGTCCATCATCCTGAACCCGGTTATAACCTCACTGGACCCATTCTTCCATCCTCCTCCTCTTCACTTCGACAGCTTTCTGATCAGGCTCCTGATCTCTTCACGTCTTCTGATATCGCTTTTCATCAATATCGGTTTGTTGACTGCCGCCTGAAGAATTTCCAGTGCCTCTTTGTCGCGATGCAGGTCGATATAGAGGAGTGCCAGTTCATGGTAGTGCCTGATTGCCCTGGGATTGAGGCTTATCGCCTTTTTAAAGGCGTGTTCAGATGCTTCAGGGCTCCCTTCCGGCATCTTGCCGACAAAGGTGTTTCCGAAGAAACGGCTCATCCAGCCGATGTTCGACACCTGATGGTAATAGGAGCCGAGAATGGACCAGGCGACATCGTCGTGCGGGTTCAGGGCGAGCGCCCTGTCCAGTTCCCGCTTGATCTCATTTGCCCGAGCCAGTTTTTCCTTCGTCCCGATCTTGTCGGACTTGACCGCCAGAGCTGCCGCCAGCCAGGTGTGTGCGGAGGCATTGTTCCCATCGAGCGCAACTGCCTTGCGGGCATAGTCGACCGCTTTGTTGTAGTAGGGCATTCGCCGGGAGGTCTCTTTCGGACTGTACGATTCTGCCATGGTGATATTCAGCCTGGCGAGTTTCCAGTACAGATCTGCGTTATCCGGGCTGGTCGTGAGCAGCGTGGTGTACAGTGAGTCGGCCTTTTCGTAATCGAGAGCCCTGAAAGCCTGGTCTGCGGTGGTGAATCCTTCGCTGTGTGCTCCTGGCTCGGCACAGAATGCCTGCGCAGGGGAGAAGATCAGCGAGGAGTATATGATGCCTGCCGTCATCATAAAACGGCAGGCACAACGTGAGGAACGCGTCATCGGAACCATGGGGAATCTGGATATTTCTCATTGAGTTTCCTGTCCACACCGAGCCAGTGGCCGGTTGGCAGAACCATCATCATGAGTGACATGAGCACCAGCGGCGGAATGGTCAGATTGTAATACCCGCCTGCGGCGAAGTTGAGCAGAAGAAAGAGACCAAAGGCTGCGTTTGCCCTGGTTGCCAGGCCAATGAACAGGCATACCCCAATGATGAGCTCACCAATGGTGACGATCCAGGCAACAGGCATGGCCAGCGGAATGGCGAAATGCTGGAGATAGGTGGCCTGGAGCGAGGCGATATGCGCCTGAAGCGAACCTGAAGAGAATGCTTCGATCTTGAGTTCGCCGAGACGTTTCGTGAAATGTTCCGCCATGACCCCCGTCCACATCCACTCATGTATGATTTTATGGACAAAGCCATAAAGAAAGAGTGATGTGTAGAGGTACCGGACGATCAGTGCCAGGACGACACCGACGGTTTTAAGACGGTGCGAGGCGATGTAGCTGCCTTTCCATTCAAAATCGGTCATGACTGTAAAGCCCGTTTGGAGTGAACCTTATCTTCTCTACAAAAGTAAGAAAAAAAAAGATTTTACGTTTTGCCTACAGCAGATGTTGTGGATCGACATCGGCAATTATGGTCAGATTCTGTTTCCTGAATTTTGTCGTGATCTCCTGCTGGAGCATCCTGACCGGTTCCGCTGGCAGTTTGAGGCCAAAAAGCTTGAGAATGATCTGGTAGCGGTAGCGGCCTTTCATCCTGCTGATACCGGCTGGGGCGGGGCCAAGGATGGATGACCTGTCGTCGGGCAGGAGGAGTCTCAGTTTTTCGAGAAACTGCAGTGCAGATGCTTCTGCAATCTGTTCTTCAGCTGCTGAAAACTCGAATTTGATGAGTTTCGAAGCAGGGGGATAACGGAGTTCGGTTCGAGTCTGCATTTCGGTTTCGTAGAACTTCCGGTAATTCCCTTCGAGAATGTGCCTGAACAGTTCGTTCTCCTTGTTGTAGAGCTGGAGAAGCACCTCGCCTGGGGTCGATGAGCGCCCGGCGCGTCCCGAAACCTGGGTAAGCAGGGAATAGATGCGCTCTGCGGCCCTGAAGTCGGGAATGTTCAGTCCGATATCTGCCATCAGCACCCCGACCAGCGTCACATCGGGAAAGTCGAGCCCTTTGGCCACCATCTGGGTACCGAGCAGGATTCTTGCCCGCCTGGAGCGGAACGCCTCCAGAATCTCCGCGTGTGAATCCTTTGTCGATGTGGTATCGACATCCATGCGGAGAATCGGTTCATCGGGGAACAGCTCTCCAAGCTCCTCCTCGATGCGTTCCGTGCCGCTGCTCTTGTAGAAAAGTTTTTCAGAAGCACAGTTCGGACACGTTGCGGTGTATGGCGCCGTATGGCCGCAGTAATGGCAGCGCAGGCTCCGGTCGGACGAATGGTAGACGAGCGGGATGTTGCAGAATCTGCACTGCGGGATGTGTCCGCACTCCAGGCACAGCACACTGCCGGCGAAACCCCTTCGGTTCTGCAGAAGGATGATCTGCTGGCCCAGCTTGAGCCTCTGGCGCATGGCGTCGTAAAGCGCACCGGAGATCGATGGCGTTACCCGCTGGCTTCCGGGCATCCAGACCAGCTTCACGGTGGGCAGGCTCGCTCCGTCAACCCGTTCAGGAAGCTCCAGCAGCGTATATTTGCCGCTGATGGCGTTGGTGTATGATTCGAATGATGGTGTCGCCGAGCCGAGAACGCAGATGGCGTTTTCGAACATTGCCCGCATGACGGCCGTATCACGTGCATGGTAACGGGGTGTACGATCCTGCTTGTATGCCGTGTCGTGCTCTTCATCGACGATGATGGCTCCAAGGTTCTCCAGCGGCGCGAAGAGCGTCGAACGGGCGCCGAGTGCGATCCGGGCCTTGCCCTGACGCAGACGTTGCCAGGCATCGTACTTCTCCTGGGTGCTCATCGCACTGTGCATGATCTGGATATCGTTACCGAAATAGTGGCGGAACCGTGATGCCGTCTGCGGCGTCAGGGCGATCTCCGGAACCAGCACGATGGCCGTTTTGCCCGCATCGAGCACCCTCCTGAGCAGTTCGATGTACACGATGGTCTTGCCGCTGCCGGTTACGCCATGAAGCAGGAATGTTTTGAACCGGGACTCGTTCGATGCTTCGACGAGCGCTTCAAGCGCAGCCTGCTGCGAGCTTCCCAGGGCGGTAATCGATTTCTGCGGCTCGACGTATCTGGAGCTGAAAGTTGTGGTTACTTCAATTTCCACCTTCTCCGCCAGGCCCATCGAGACCAGGCCGTTGAGCACGTCGCGCGACACGCCGGTCTCCTCGGCGGAATGAGCCTTTTCCGGTGAAGCCGCAAGCAGTTCGTATGCCTGGATTTTTTTCGGGGAGCGCGACAGAATCTCGCGCGGATTTTCGGGGAGGTGGCGGCTGATCCTCCAGGCGGTTCTGGTTTTCGGACGGGATTCGAGGAAACTCTTGCTCAGCTTCAGGAACCCGCCACGTTCGAGTTCTGACAGGGTTGTGTAAAGCTCGCGGCGTCCGAGCCTTTTCCTGAGCTGCCGGACCGTCAGACGCCCGTTCGAGGTGAGCTCCTGCAGAATCCTGCGGCGCAAGACGGAGTTCCTGACTTTTGCCGCCGGGCTTTCGAGACGGAACTCGGTGAGTTCGACCACATCGTCCACAACAGTTCTGAGCGGTGCCGGCAGAGCAGTCGTGATGCAGTCGATCGGCAGGGAAAGATAGTACTCCGACATCCACATGACCAGCTTCAGGAGGGGCGTCGTGAGCAGCGGCAGGCCGCCGGAGAGCAGATCGAGGATCTCGCCTTCCGGTTCCTTCCCCTCTTTTCCGGTGGAGATCTCCGCAACGTAACCCACATAACCCGAGGCATTGTGGCCGGCAAGGGTGAGCAGAACCTGGCAGCCGGGGAGTGTCTCCTCCCCGATGCTTTCCGGTATCGATACGAAAAACGGGTCTTCTCGATACAGCCGATCGACGTAAACCAGTGCGTACATGGTCGTTGAACAAAAAAAAGTCAGCGCAGTGCACTGACTTTTTCATGATTACTGTTTACCTGTTTTCAACCCCTGATGGCGTCAATAACGTTGTTCCTGATCACTTCGACCTCGCCGATACCATCGATCCTGCAGTATCTGGGCGCATCGTTGTCGCCATTGAGGGCCAGATCGCGGTAATAGCCGATCAGCGGTTCGGTCTGGTCATGATAGACCTTCAGGCGCTTGCTGACGGTCTCCTCGCAGTCGTCATCGCGCTGAACGAGGTCTTCACCGGTGACGTCATCCTTGCCATCGACGGCCGGCGGATTGAAGAGTATGTGGTAAGTTCTTCCGGAAGCCGGATGGACGCGACGACCGCTCATACGCCTGATGATCTCTTCGTCCGGGACGTCGATCTCGACGATGCTGTCGATTCTGACGCCTTCGCTCCTGAGGGCATCGGCCTGGGCGATGGTGCGCGGGAACCCGTCGAACAGGCAGCCATTCGCGCAGTCCGGCTGCTCGATGCGCTCTTTGACCAGTCCAATGATGATGTCATCCGAGACGAGGCCTCCTTCATCCATGATCTTTTTTGCCGCGATGCCCAGTGGCGTCTGCGCCTTGACCGCTGCACGTAGCATATCTCCGGTCGAGATCTGCGGAATGCCGAAAGCTTCAGTGATATATTGGGCCTGTGTGCCTTTACCGGCGCCAGGCGCCCCCAACAGGATGACTCTCATGAAACAGTGTCCTTTATGAATTTTTTTTCAGTGAAATGACAGTGATTTTCGGCTTCGATGGCTGTGGTGCCTCATCTGTGACCGGTAGTGATGCAGGTACGGAACTGTTCTGTTCTGCCGTTTGTGCCTGAGGGGCCGGCGAAGTCTGTTCGGTTACGGGACGCGAAGGTTTGAGCATGATCTCCTGCTTGTCCGTTTTCTTGAACTCGATCGATTTGGCTTTCGGGTTGCTCGGACGATGTTCAAGCTTTGTTTCATCGAACAGATGCTGGAACGTGGCGTTGGATCCACTGGGATCGACGGAGCGGTAGCTGTAGTCGTTATCGTTGACGATCTGCTTCCTGAACTCGAAATCGAGCGAGGCGAGTATCATGCGAAGCATGCGGCGGCTTTCGCCAAGGTCGCCTTTGGAATCGATGTTGGTATGTGCCTTGCCATTGACCGTGGTGATCGTGCGTCCGTTGATATCCTTCTCCTCGAGAAGTCCGAAGGTGACATCGATCTTCATGCCGAGCAGCGCGAACGAGGTGACCTCCGCACGGATGGTCTTCATGCCGCCGACGGCCGTTTTCTGGTTCTTCAGGTTCCATCCGACCCAGTTTTCGATCTTTTCGGTGATGAAATCGGCGATGGTATCGATCGGGCATTCGTAACGGCGGACCCGGAGTTCGTCGAAAACCGGATTTTCAGAGGTGTGTGTGGCGTTGTCTGTCAGGCCATGGTACACCTTGGCCATTTCGTTTCTGAAAGGAATGAAGTCGAACAGATCCATGATGTGTCAAGAGCCGGTTAGAAAATTACTGCGGTTCGGAGCCGTAAGTGTCGGGCCGGGTAGCCAGCTGGCCGCATGCCGCATTGATGGCAGCGCCCTGACTTTTTCTCACGGTGACATGCAAACCGGCATCCAGAAGCTGCCGCACGAACGAGTTTCTGGTTTCGGCGTAGGCAGGCTTGAACTGAAAATTAACGATTGAGTTATAATCAATCAAATTAATTTTGCACAAAAACCGCTTCGCATAACGTGCGAGTTTACGCGCCTCTACGGGCGAATCGTTCACACCGTCAAGCAGCATGTAGACGAGTGTCACGGGGAGACCGGTAATCCGGTTGTAGGCGTCGATCGCCTTGCCGAGCTGGTCGAGCGGATACTGCCTTGCAACGGGCATCAGTTTTTCGCGTTGCTGCTGGTCAGCACTGTGCAGAGAGACCGCCAGCTTGGTTTTCAGGCCGGAAGCGGCGATTCGTTCAATGCCGGGTACAAGGCCAACGGTCGATATCGTGATCCGTTTTTCCGAGATGCTGAACCGGTAGTCCTTCGCGGTCAGAGTCGCCACTGCTTCCAGGACATTGTCGAGGTTCAGAAGGGGCTCGCCCATGCCCATGAAGACGATGTTGGTGATGTGGCTGCCGTATCTCGATGCTGCCTCATCCTGCAGGGCATGGACCTGGTCGGACATTTCGAAAGCGTGCAGGTTTCTTCTGAATCCCATGCGACCGGTGGCGCAGAATTCGCACAGCAGGGGGCAGCCTGACTGCGAGGAGACGCAGACCGTCATCCGCTCGCCGGAGGGTATCAGTACGCTCTCGACGAGTTCACCGTCGGGCATTCGCAGCAGGTACTTCGCGGTAGGCGACTGCTCTGCTCCCGCCTCTTCAGGGGCTTCACGCTGCGTCCGGACAACCGATGCAGGTCGAATGGCAAAACTTGCGCCGAGCTTCTGGCGCAGGGGAGCGCCAATGGAGCTCATCGATTCGAAATCGGCCACTCCCTGGCTGTAGAGCCATCGGTGAAGCTGTGTCGCCCTGAACTTCGGTTCTCCGAAATCCTTCATGACAGCGGTGAGCTCCTCCCGGGTGAGCTCCTTGATGTTAGGTCTGTTATCGGG
>JAAXWP010000035.1:0-2982 GCA_013334925.1 Chlorobiaceae bacterium | reverse complement strand
TATCGGGACCTTCTGTTTTCGGTGCGATCATAACGATGTATTCCCGGGGCAACCGGTAAATGATATAATTAATATCTGTTTCAGTGCTTTCTTATGTTGTTGGTGAACAATTAAAAAAGTACTTTATAAGACGAATTAATTCCTTTCAAGCGGTCAAAAACTTTCCGTGAATATAATGACCCCGGAATCATACAGAGATAAAAAGGATTTCAATCATCAATTGCTTGACAAGGTCATCCACGCGAGGATACGTTTTGCCGCGCTGGCTTACCTGCTCAGTGTGCCGGAGGCCTCGTTCGTCGAGCTTCGCGACAGCATCAAGGCTACGGATGGCAACCTCAGCATCCACCTGCGCAAACTCGAGGCTGCCGGATATGTCGAGTGCATGAAGAGTTTCGAAAGCCGCAAACCGCTGACCAATTACCGCGTGACCGACAAGGGACGGGATGCATTTCTCCGCCACCGGCGACATGTCGAGATGTTCTGTGACGATTTCTCGGGCTTGCAGCCTGCCTGACCGTCATACCCCGGTTTCCTGCCGGACCGGTGGAAAAATATCAAAACCGCATGACAGCAGGACAATCAGTACCGTTGTGCATTTTGTCACCAATTAACCGTTCTGATGATTATACCCGCACATGGCCGGACACTTACCTTACAGGAGTGGCAGCCGGTCATCGATGAGATGCTCCAGGCAAATCAGATTATTCTATCGACTCACGAAAACTCGGATGGTGACGGACTCGGCTGTGAAGTAGCCCTCGCTCTCGCCCTCAGATCGCTCGGTAAAGAGGTTTCGATTTTCAATCCCACTGACGTACCTGCCAACTACCAGTTTTTCAGAGACATCTACGACATCCGGATTTTCAGGGACCGAGATGAGGAGGCCATTCAGGAGATCTGTCTGGCTGATCTCTTCATCGTGGTCGATGCCAATCGCCACGACCGGATCGGCAAGATCTGGCCGCATGTCGAGTTTGCCCGTGAACTCGGCAAGCTCAGGATCGCCTGTGTAGATCATCATCTCGAACCAGAGGACTTTGCCGATGTCATGGTCTGCGAATCTTACGCATCTTCGACCGGAGAGCTGGTGTCCGATCTTCTGATCGCGCTCGAGTCGGCTACAGGCACGGAACTGATTTCACCCGATTCGGCATCGGCCCTGTACGCGGCCATCATGACAGACACCGGCTCCTTCAGGTTTCCCAAGACGACTCCTTATGTCTATCGCCTTGCCGGCTGGCTCGTCGAAAAGGGGGCAAACCCCGAGATGGTCTATGATCACATCTACAACTCGCTCAGTCCCGAAGCGCTCAAACTGCTTGGGCTCGCCCTGACGAGCATCAAGCTGCTCGATGGCGGTCTGATCTCCTGGCTGTTCATTTCACGAGAGATGCTCGAGGAGACAGGAAGCAAGCTGTTCGATACCGATATCATCATACGTTACCTGCTCAGCGTTCCGACCGTAAAGGTGGCCGTGCTGCTCGTCGAGATGCAGGATGGTCGTGCAAAGGTGAGTTTCAGGTCCCGGGGCCGCATTCCGGTCAACGAACTTGCCAAGCAATATGACGGCGGCGGGCACATGAATGCCGCAGGCTGCCTGTTGCAGATGTCAGCAGAGAAGGCACAGCGGGTCATTTATGACGATGTCAGACGATTCACCCGCGATCAGGTCGATGCGCTCGAGTCGCCGCTTTTCAACAGGAAAGTGAATTGAGACAAGTGACAAGTGACAAGTGACAAGTGACAAGTGACAAGTGACAAGTGACAAGTGACAAGTGACAAGTAGGAGGCTGTCTCAGAAGGGATTCACCTATGTGTTTTGCGTTTGACCCTGAATGTCATCCTGATCCCGACTGTGTCGGACTCAGAATGACAGAAAAAGTGAACGAACTGGCGTCAGTAAGCGGCTTTGTTGGTGCTTTTGAGACAGCCTCTGCCTCGCCCTGAAAATTCCGCACAGACATTCTGCCATCGAACTCCACGATCTCCGCGATCTCTTCTCGAAGACGTTTGCAGGTAACGGTCACCATTCTGATCGATCCCCCTTATCATTAAGGTATCGATACACATTTAAGGTGATTAAGATTCGGTAAGTATGCTGAAATCATTATCTTGGCACTGCTTAAGTATTGCAGTAACGTAGTGAACAGCATCAATGATCAACACCAGTGTTTCTCTGTCTGCCGCAAGATTTCGCGGGCGGGCAGGCCGTCTTTTGGCTTTTATCCTGATTCTTGCCTTCCAGATTGTTTCGGCCCGGTATTCGTTTGCCGCCACAGTTCAGGGAAGATGTGTCGGGGTCAGTGACGGCGATACGGTGACGCTGCTTGTTGGCAGAAAAGAGGAAAAAGTTCGTCTGTTCGGAATCGACGCCCCTGAAAAAGCCCAGCCATTCGGATTGCGTGCCAAACAGTATGCATCTTCTCTGGTGTTTGGCCGTCAGGTAACGCTCGAGCGGACCGATACCGATCGATATGGCCGAACGGTAGGAAAGGTTTTCGTGAATGGTCGTTCTCTCAACGAGGAGATGCTTCGTGCCGGTCTGGCCTGGCACTATGCCGCCTACTCTCATGATCCGGGTTTTGCCATGCTCGAGCGGAGAGCCCGTCTGGAGCGTCGTGGCCTCTGGGCCGATCCCATACCGGTACCGCCATGGGAGTTCCGCAGAGTGAAACGAAACAGTCAGCAAGCGCTGAATCTGCTGAAATCCTGGAGGTGAAAGGGGGGACGTGACGAGTGACAAGTGACAAGCAGGGGGATGGCGTGCCGTGCCCAAATGAGTGAAGGGTGAGTGAGGAGTTGCGTATTTTAGTAGTGGCGTGGTGTTTCCTGATTCGTCACTCATTGTTCAGAATTCATTATTCCTGACTCGATCATGCCATAAGATGGATTCTTCATTTCGCTGCGCTTCATTCAGAATGACAGACCCTGAAATGGTGTGTCTTTCTGAACTATTGTCGCTGGTGCGATAACTCGTCA
>JAAXWP010000034.1 GCA_013334925.1 Chlorobiaceae bacterium | reverse complement strand
GAAAACACGAAAGGCTGCCGATGGCAGCCTTTCGAATCTCTGATAGCTTCAGCGCTTACTTCTTTTCGAAGCGGAAGCTCTCGAGGAAGCTGGTGTCGAACTCTCCGCTGCGGAACACCGGATCGTGCATCACCTGCTTGTGGAACGGAATGGTGGTCTTGATACCAACCACGATGAATTCGTCCAGAGCGCGGGACATACGGGCAATAGCCTCGTCCCTCGTGTGGGCGGTCACGATGAGCTTGCCGATCATCGAATCGTAGTTCGAAGGGACTACGTAGCTTGCATAGCAGTGCGAATCCACGCGGACACCAGGACCTCCAGGGGTGTGGAACACCTGAACCTCGCCCGGAGACGGCCTGAACATGTGTTCGGGGTCCTCGGCGTTGATACGGCACTCGATGGAGTGACCTCTCGGAGTGAAGGTTTTGCCTTCGAGACTGCCGCCTGCAGCGATCAGGATCTGCTCCTTGACGAGATCAACATCGTAGCGCTGCTCGGTCACGGGGTGCTCGACCTGGATACGGGTGTTCATCTCCATGAAGTAGAAGTTCCGGTGCTTGTCGACCAGGAACTCGATCGTGCCGGCGCCTTCGTAGTTGATAGCCTGGGCTGCGGCGACCGCGGCTTCACCCATTTTTGCCCTGAGCTCTTCGCTGACCACCGGCGACGGGGTCTCTTCGATGAGTTTCTGGTGGCGGCGCTGCACGGTGCAGTCGCGTTCGCCGAGATGGATGACGTTGCCGTGCTGGTCGGCAATGATCTGGATTTCGATGTGACGCGGGTTTTCGAGGAACTTCTCGATGTAGACACCGCTGTTGCCAAAAGCCATGCCGGCTTCGTTCTGGGCCGTCTTGAGGTTTTTTTCGAGCTGGCTCTCTTCGTGGACCACACGCATGCCTTTACCTCCACCACCAGCAGTTGGCTTGATGATGATCGGGTAGCCGACCTTTCGTGCCGTCTCGATGGCGTGAGCGACATCTTCGACAAGACCGGTGCTGCCGGGTACGACCGGAACGCCTGCTGCGATCATGGTCTCCTTCGCCGTGTTCTTGTCGCCCATCTTGTTGATCATTTCAGCGGATGGGCCGATGAACTTGATGTTGGACGATTTGCAGACTTCGGAGAAGTCGGCGTTTTCGGCAAGGAATCCGTAACCGGGATGGATCGCATCGGCATTGGTCACCTCAGCGGCGGCGATGATGCGGGGCATGTTCAGGTAGCTCTCCCTGGAAAGGGGAGGACCGATACATACCGCCTCGTCGGCATACTTGACATGGAGAGAGTCGGCGTCGACCGTCGAGTAGACGGCAACCGTACTGATCCCCATCTCGCGGCAGGTGTGCATGACACGCAATGCAATTTCACCGCGGTTCGCTATGAGTATTTTTTTGAACAAGGTGTATTGTTGGTTGAAGTTATGGCTTTACTCGGAACAATACCTGGTTGTACTCGACAGGCTGGCCGTTTTCGACGAGGATGTCTACGATGGTGCCCGACACTTCGGCTTCGATCTCGTTCATGAGTTTCATGGCTTCGATGATGCACAGGACGTCACCGCTCTTGATCTTGTCGCCACTGTTGACGAAAGCCGGAGAATCGGGAGAAGGTGCACGGTAGAAGGTGCCGACGATCGGCGAACGGATTTCAAGGAGATCTGAGGCGGGGGCGGCTGCCGGTGCTGCTGCGGGCTGCGCGGGAGCGGCGGGAATCTGGACCGGCTGAACGGCCGGCGCAACCGGCGCAGGCTGACAGACAGCAACGGCCTTGCTGCTGGTCCTGCGAAGGGTGATTTCCGATTCGCCCTCCTTGATGATCACTTCATCGAGATTGGACGCATTGATGATCTCGACAAGATGCTGGATTTCCTTGAGGTTCATGATTGTTCTCTTATGGTTAAAAACACGCAACTTCCAAAGTGGTTGCGTAAAAAATCACTTTTTGACTCTTTCCATATACTCACCGCTTCTGGTATCGATGCGGATGATGCTTCCGGTCTGGATGAACATGGGGACGTTTACTTCGGTACCGCCTTCGACGATTGCAGGCTTGGTGCCGCTGGTGGCGCGGTCGTCCTTGCTGGCCGGGCTGGTTTCGATGACCTCAAGCTCGACGAAGGTCGGGAGTTCGACCTCGAGGATGGAACCGTCATCGGCAAAGACGATGTCCACGTTGATGCCGTCCTTGATGAAGCGGGCAGCGGAGCCGAGAGCGACTTCGGGAACGTTGATCTGATCGAACGTATCGTTGTCCATCATGACATATTCGTTGCCGTCACGATAGAGGTACTGGTACTTCTTCCTCTCGGTGACGATCACGTCGACCTGCTCGCTTGAGCTGAAACGGTATTCGACGTTACGACCGGTCTTGAGGTTCTTCATGCTTGCCTGGTAGAACGCACGGAGGTTGCCGGGAGTACGGTGCACGAGGCTTTCAATGCTGTGAGGCACTCCATTCCAGCGGATGATAGCGCCTTTTGATACGTTGCTGATAGAGACCATTGGGTGAACTGTTCTGATAGCGATAAAGAGACGTAAGCCTGAATATCAATGTTAAAAAAATAAAGAAGCACAATATAAGAAAGCCTCTTTTTAATAGCAACGACGACCCGGGAAGCCGCGACTGGCTTGCGCAAAAACAAATTGCATGTTTGTCACACAGTCTGTAAATTGATTTCATTGTAGTTCAAGGAAACAGACAACGTGTTATTCCTCCAATTAAAAATCACTTCCTATGTCAAAAGCAGAGTTAGTCGAAAAAATTGCCTCGCAGGCTGGGTTGACCAAAGCTGATGCCGAAAGAGCGGTCAACGCTTTCATCAATGTGGTGACTTCGACTCTGAAAGGGGGGGATGATGTGACCCTCGTTGGTTTCGGTACTTTCACGACGGGCGACAGGGCTGCACGTCAGGGGCGTAACCCGCAGACGGGCAAGACTATCACCATCGCTGCGAAAAAGGTGGTCAAATTCAAGCCTGGCAAGGCCCTGAAGGAAGAGGTCGGTGGCTGATCCCTTGTATCGGTAACGCAATCGATTTTATTCAAAGTCCATCAATCGCAGTGGCGGTGATGGACTTTTTTTGTAAATGGGCGATTTGGAGAAACCCGGTCAGGCAAGATTGACCTGACGCGTTTTCTGAACACCCAAAAGTGTCGAACTATGGCTGGTAAAGTTGTTCTCGATTTTGAAAAACCCCTGTTTGAGCTCGAAGAGAAGCTCAATGAAATGCGGGTATACCTGAAAAATGGTACCGGTGAACCGGGTGCAGAAAGTACTGACGGGCTGAAACGCGAGATCGAAGCGCTCGAGTCGAAGGTCGATTCCCTGCGCAAGACGATCTACAGGAATCTGACCAGATGGCAGCGGGTGCAGCTTGCAAGGCATCCCGAGCGTCCGTACACCCTCGATTACATCTATATGATGACCAGGGATTTCGTCGAACTCTCTGGCGACCGTCATTTCAGGGATGACAAGGCGATCATCGGCGGCTTTGCCCGTATCGAGGACGCTTCCGGTTTTTCCCAGAGTGTCATGGTGATCGGACACCAGAAGGGGCGTGACACCAAGTCAAACCTTTACCGTAACTTCGGTATGGCCCAGCCCGAAGGGTACCGCAAGGCCCTCAGGCTCATGAAGCTGGCCGAGAAATTCGGCAGGCCTATCGTCACGCTGATCGATACCCCCGGGGCCTTTCCTGGTCTCGAGGCGGAAGAGCGTGGTCAGGCCGAGGCGATCGCCCGGAACCTCTATGAAATGGCCAAACTGAAAGTTCCGGTCATCTGTGTCATCATCGGTGAAGGTGCAAGCGGCGGCGCGATCGGTATCGGTGTGGGTGACAGGATCCTCATGGCCGAGAACTCCTGGTACTCGGTGATCTCGCCCGAAAGCTGCTCGTCTATTCTCTGGAGGAGCTGGAACTACAAGGAACAGGCTGCCGAAGCGCTGAAGCTGACGGCCAATGATCTGCTCGAGCAGAAGATCATCGACAGGATCGTCCCCGAGCCGCTTGGTGGCGCGCATCGCGACCCGGAAGCCATGGCCGCCACACTCAAATCGATTCTTGTCGAAGAGCTTCAGGTGCTGATGCAGAAAGAGTCAGAGGTTCTGGTAAATGAACGGGTGGATAAGTTCTCCTCGATGGGAGTTGTGTCCGAAGTCTGAACGGCAGAACCTTTCGTAAATGCGGAAGTATGGAGATATATGAAAAAAGCCGGCTTTTTCGCCGGCTTTTTTCATGGGTTCCCTGCATGGGCAGACCTTACTTGATCTTGTACGAGTTGTCGCCTTTAAGCAACTCCTCGAGCGTGCCTTCGCCTTTTTTCTGGGCAAGACCGATCTGGGCGATGAGCGCTTCTTCATAGCTCATCCGGTCCTCCACATAGAAGACACCGAATGGGCGCGGAAGGAAGTTCTCGACCGTCAGCGGATCGTCGAAAAAGCGGGCCAGCAGGTTTGCCTTGAAGATGTCCCGCTCGTTATGGATCCAGAGATCGTTTTCGGAGAAGTCGCCTTTTGAAAGGTCGACGACTACCGGGGTCGAACCGTCGAGACGGATGCCTTTCTGGCGGAACTTGCCGAATACCAGCGGCATGCCGTTCTCGACGTACACGGTCCTTTCGTCCTTGTTCTCCTGTCCTGCAAACGCTTCGAATGCGCTGTTGTTGAAGATCGGGCAGTTCTGGTAGATCTCCACCAGCGAGGTGCCCTTGTGCTGGGCGGCTCGCAGTAGGATCGAGCGCAGAAGCTTGCCGTCACGGTCCATCGCCCTGGCGAAGAAGGTACCGCCGGAGCCGAGGGTAAGGGCCGCCGTATTGAACGGATGATCGATGACACCGTTCGGCGAGGTCACGGTTTTCAGGCCAAGCTTCGTCGTCGGCGAGTACTGGCCTTTGGTGAGTCCGTAGATCTCGTTGTTGAAGAGCACCACGTTCAGGTCGAGGTTACGGCGGAGGGTATGGATGAAGTGGTTGCCGCCGATCGACAGTGCGTCTCCATCTCCGGTCGCCACCCAGACGCTGAGTTCGGGACGGGCGGTCTTGAGGCCCGAGGCCATCGGCAGAGCGCGACCGTGGATACCGTGGACGCCGTAAGTCGCCATGTAGTAGGGCAGACGTGAAGAGCAGCCGATACCCGAAATGAAGACAATCTCTTCGGGAGGAAGCCCGAGGTCGGGCATCACGTTCTTGAGCTGCTGGAGCACAGCATGGTCACCGCATCCAGGACACCATTTCGGCTCCTGGTCTGACGCGAAATCCTTAGCGGTAAGCACCGGCGTTGTGGGCATGGATATATCGTTATCGGGCATGGGTCAGAGCTCCTTGATGATATCGGTGATTTTTTCCAGAATTTCCATTTCGTTGAACGGCAGCCCCTTGACTTTCGTGAAGCTGACCGGCGCGAACAGGTATTTGTCCCTGATGAGATGAACCAGCTGTCCGTTATTGTTCTCGGGGATCAGCACCTTCTTGTACCTGCTCATGAGTTCCGCAAGGTTCTTCGGGAACGGATTCAGGTAGCGAAGATGTGCATGGGCTACGCTGTGTCCCTTTTCGATCGCCTGTTCCACGGCGGTTTTGATGGCACCATACGACGATCCCCAGCCGAGGACGAGCAGGTCGCCGTTTTCAGGACCATTGTCGATCGTCTGGAGCGGGATGTGGTCAGCGATCTTCTCGATCTTTTCCGCTCGCATTCTGGTCATGAATTCGTGGTTGTCGGGATCGTGCGAGACGTGACCGGTCTCATGCTGTTTCTCAAGTCCGCCGATACGGTGCTCGAGGCCTCTGGTGCCCGGAATCGCCCAGGGACGGACCAGGCGTTCGTCACGCTTGTAGGGCAGGAACGGCAGATCTTCAGGATTTCGCTCCGGCATGATTCCCGCTTTGATGTCAGCCAGGTGTTCTCCAGTCTCGACCTTCCATGGTTCTGAGCTGAGCGCGAGGTAACCGTCGGTGAGGCACATCACCGGGGTCATATGTTCGATAGCGATTCTGGCGGCTTCATAGGTGGCATAGAAGCAGTCGACCGGCGAAGAGGCGGCGACGATCGGCATCGGTGCATCACCGTGCCGGCCGTACATGGCCATCATCAGGTCTGACTGTTCCGGCTTGGTCGGCAGGCCGGTCGACGGACCGCCTCGCTGAACGTTGATGACCACAAGCGGCAGTTCAAGGATGACGGCGAGGCCAAGTGCTTCGGTTTTGAGCGCGAGGCCCGGGCCAGAGGTGTTGGTTGCGGCAAGGGCTCCACCATAGGCAGCACCGATCGAGGTCACCACGCCGGCAATCTCGTCTTCTGCCTGGAAGGTCTTGACGCCGAACTTCTTGAACTTGGCAAGCGTCTGCAGGATTTCGGTCGCCGGTGTGATCGGATAGGAGCCGAGGAACAGTTTCAGTCCGGCTTTCATTGCGGCGGCGGTAAGACCGATAGCGCAGGCTTCATTGCCGGTCACGCGACGGTAGAGGCCGTGCTGCTTGGACGGGGAGATATCGAAACGTCCGAGGTTTGCGAAAATTTCTGTTTCATCACCGAAATAATAACCGGCCTTGATCGCTCTGATGTTGGCTTCTGCGATCGCCGAGTTTTTGCCGAACTTGGAGTGCAGCATCTCGGTCGTGATGTCGATCGGCAGGTTGTACATCCAGTAGAGCAGACCGAGCACGAACATGTTCTTGCAGCGGTCGATCTCCTTGTTGCTCAGGCCAGTCTCCTTCAGAGCTTCTCTGGTGAGCTGCAGAACGGGGACCTGGAGGACGATGTAGTTGCTGAGAGAGCCATCCTCGAGAGGATTGGCGCCATCAGGATAACCTGAGAGTTTCAGGTTTTTTTCGTCGAATCCCTCCGTGCAGGCAACGATGATGCCTCCGCGGTGCAGGTCCTTGATGTTAGCTTTCAGCGCAGCGGCGTTCATGGCGACCATGACGTCGAAACGGGCGCCGGGTGTATAGACCGGCTTGCTGCCGAACTGGAGCTGGAAGCCCGAAACGCCTGAAATGGTGCCGGCAGGGGCGCGGATCTCCGAAGGGAAATTGGGGAAAGTATTCAGATCGGCACCGTATACTGCCACCGTATTGGCAAACTGGGTACCGGTCAACTGCATCCCGTCACCGGAATCTCCTGCAAACAGAACGGAGACGCTGGATTTAGGCGTAACCGTATGTTTGCTGGTCGAACTGATAGGTTCACTCATGGCAAGTTTAATATTGTTTGCTTGACGAAATAGTGAAAGCGGCGATAAATTCCCCATGCCGATGAATCATGACTTCATGGACAGCGTAGTGTGGCAAATGGAGATATCTACGAACCGGTGGGTATGAGAAGACGTGAAAAGCCCCGAGCAGTCTTCTGCATTCAAATCAATATAACCGGATAAGCATATCGATGCAAGAGTCCGGGCCGAATAGGCTATGATTTTTTTTCTACAACGATGTTGTGTTCTTTGAGGTAGGCCTGCCACTCCTGTTCCTCTCTTACGGGGCACTGGTCATTCAGATCGCAGATATCACAGCGCATCATGCCGTAAATCTGATCCATCCAGCAGCCATTGGTGCTTTTCTTCACCTCATGAATGTGGTTCGGGTTGGCCATGTTCAGCTTCACGCCAAGCTCCATCAGGGCGAGAATGTCCTTTCTTCTTTGCTGATCTTCGATTCCCCAGCTCATGATATGCGTTCCTGCTTTGCAGTTGACGATGGGTGATGTTCCGGCAGATGCCCCGGGAAGGCTGCGTTTGCCGTACAGCTATCAATATACGCCTTTTTCCTGAAGTGCAACTCTTCCCGTGGTTGCTTCGCTGTCGGCGTTTTCCGGGGATAGTCGGCAAAAATCGGTTGGTATCGGTAGTGAAAAAAGTTTAAATTTGCGCGCATATAATAAGGTGGGCCAGATGATGGCCTGCACAAGCACCCCTTTCAAACATGGGCGTCACGAATATTCCGGAAACCGGTTTCCGGAGGTGCCCGCAAGAGCAAAACCCAATGAATTCAAGAGAGATACGTCAGTCCTTCCTGGACTTTTTTGCCAGTAAGGAGCACCGCATCGTCCGGTCAGCTCCGGTCATTCCGGCCGAAGATCCGACATTGCTGTTCACCAATGCCGGCATGAACCAGTTCAAGGACGTATTTCTCGGCAAAGGATCCCGCGAATATGTACGCGCTGCCGATACGCAGAAGTGCATCAGGGCTTCGGGCAAGCACAACGACCTTGAAGACGTTGGGAGGGACACCTATCACCACACCTTTTTCGAAATGCTCGGAAACTGGTCGTTCGGCGATTACTACAAAGCCGAGGCCATCGGGTGGGCATGGGAGCTTCTGACTTCGGTCTGGAAGTTGCCCAAGGATCGTCTCTATGCGACCGTCTATCATGACGACGAAGAGAGTCTCGAGCTCTGGAAAAAGGAGACCGACATCGATCCGACCCATATCCTCAAGTTCGGTGACAAAGACAACTTCTGGGAGATGGGGGAGACCGGACCCTGCGGTCCCTGCTCAGAAATTCATATCGACCTGACTCCCGATGCATCCGGCGGCCCCCTGGTCAATGCAGGTGACTATCGTGTCATCGAGCTCTGGAACCTGGTGTTCATCCAGTACAACCGCCAGAGCGACGGCTCGCTCGAACCGCTGCCGCAGAAGCATGTCGACACCGGCATGGGCTTCGAACGCGTCACGGCCGTGATGCAGGGAAAAGGATCTAACTACGACAGCGATGTCTTCACGCCGCTTTTCGACCGTATTACCGAACTGACCGGCGTTGCCTACACCGCTTCGCTCGACAGCCCGACCGACATTGCCATGCGGGTCATCGCGGACCACTCCCGAACCCTCACCTTTGCGCTCTCGGACGGTGCCGTTCCCGGCAACGAGGGGCGTGGCTACGTGCTGCGTCGCATTCTCCGCAGGGCCGTCCGCTATGCGGGCACGCTCGGCTGCCACGAACCGATCATGTACAGGATGGTGGGAGTGCTCGCCGATACCATGGGCGATGTGTTCCCGGAACTGCACAAGCAGCGCCCAACGGTCGAGAAGATCATCAGGGCTGAGGAGGAGAGCTTCCTCGTCACCCTCGGACGCGGTACCGAGATCTTCAACGAAGTGGTCGCAGGCATGAAGAGCGCCGGGACCACGGTCATTTCAGGTGCTGACGCCTTCAGGCTGTACGACACCTTCGGCTTCCCGCTCGACCTGACCCGCCTTATGGCGGCCGAGGTCGGTTTCGATGTCGACGAGCAGGGCTTCGAGCACGCCATGCAGGAGCAGAAGGCCCGAGCCCGCATGGACCGCAAGGACAAGATGAGGGCGACCGAGGAGGGCGGTTCCTGGGAGTGGTTCGCAGAGGAGCGTCCAACCGTTTTCGTCGGGTACGAGAGCCTCGAAACGCAGGCTTCGATCATGGCTGCGAGGAAGAGCGGCGACCGCCTGCTGCTGGTGCTCGATCGCACGCCGTTCTATGCCGAAAGCGGTGGCCAGGTCGGTGATCGCGGCACCATCGAGACGGACGCATACCGTTTTGATGTGGAAGAGACCCGCAAGGATGGTGAACTGTTCGTGCACGTAGTCGCCGTAGCGCATGACAAGGTCCGGGATTGCGCAGTCGCTCCTGCCGACGTTCAGCTTGACGGCAAAGCGGTGCTTGCCGAAGCCTCGGTCGATCGCGACGCCCGCGTCGACACCGAACGCAACCATACCGCCACGCACCTCCTGCATGCCGCGCTTCGCAAGGTGCTGGGTGAGCATGTCCAGCAGAAAGGTTCGCTGGTCACCCCCGAACGTCTGCGTTTCGACTTCAGCCACTTCTCGAAAGTGAGTGCCGAGGAGCTCGAAGCGGTCGAACATGAGGTCAACGCTCAGGTCCGCAAGGCCGCGGCGCTGAACCGCCATGTTGATGTGCCGTACGAAGAGGCCCTTGAAATGGGCGCGCTGGCCTTTTTTGGTGACAAGTATGCCGACAAAGTCCGCGTCGTCGAGGTGCCTGGCATCTCCATCGAGCTGTGCGGCGGCACCCATGTCGGCAACATCGGTCAGATCGGCCTGGTGAAAGTCGTCAGCGAGTCCTCCGTCGCATCGGGCATCCGCCGGATCGAGGCGGTGACCGGACGCTCCGCCGAAGCGCTGCTCTGGAAGGAGTACCGTGACCTGCAGGAGATCCGCCAGCTGATGAAACTCAAGTCGGACGAGGCTCCGCTGCCGAAGATCCAGGAGCTGCTCGACGAACGCAAGAGCCTCGAGAAGCAGCTGCAGGAGACCCGGATGGCCGGTCTGCTCGACTCGCTTGCCGCAGCGCTTGCGGGTGGCGAAGAGGTATCCGGTTGCCGGATCATGACCGAAAAGCTCGAGGGTGTCACTGCCGATGAACTGCGTCAGGCCGGGCAGGCGCTCAGGGAGCGTGTTCCGCTGGCTGTTGGCCTGCTCTGCAGTGTGGACGATGGCAAGGTTTCGCTGGTCGGATTCGCTTCCGACGAGGCGGTCAGATCGCTCAGGCTCGATGCCGGCAAGCTGGTTCGCGAGGCGGCCTCCTGCGTGAAGGGCGGTGGCGGCGGCAAACCGGAACTGGCGACAGCCGGCGGCAAAGAGCCTGCAGGCATCGACAAGGCGGTTGAAACCTTTGTGGCTGCGGTCAAGTCTGCTTTGAAGGGGTAACGGCAATGCTTGTACTTGACTGTTTTTTCGGGCGATGCGAGAAACCCTCGTGTGACGGGTGCGGGCTGCGAATGGTCCGCTCCCTGCGTCTGGCGCTGAAATCGCGCGCAATGGCGAAGTGTGACGATTCTGCCGTCGATACATCCGGCTCCTGGGAGAAGCCTGAAGCGGCCGTGACTACGGCCAGAGTGGTCCAGCAGAAACAGGAGACGACCGGAAAAAAGAAGCGGCTGCTGGCCCCCAGGGAGGAGATCCCCTGGTATCCGATTATCAAACCAGAACTCTGCAATGGTTGCGGAGACTGCAAGGTGCTCTGCAAGCCTGGCGTGTTCGAACTCGGCCCACCCGATCCAACAGGAGTGTGCCGACCAAAACTGGTTGTCGCGCACCCTTACAAGTGCCTCGTGCTCTGCACCAGATGCGTACCGATCTGTACCTCCGGTGCGATCGTCATGCCACCAAAGGAGGAGTTCGAGAAGTACGTGGAGTACGTGGATTAGGGGGATGAGGAGTGGACGGAAGAGGAGGCGGAATGGACATTATGGACTGAATGGACGAATGCAGGAGATGGACGTAATGGACCATGTGAGAGAATTCAGGTCGGAATATTCTTTCTTGTCCACTTGGTCCATTGTGTCCATAGCGTCCATCAAGTCCATAATATTCGTGTCGTCCATGGTTTGCTTGTTCTTGTTCAAAACTAAACTGAGAATGCCATGAGCGGTTCAACACCGGCAAAAAAACGGAAACGGCTGCTGGCCCCCAGGGAGGAGATCGCCTGGTTTCCGAGCATCGATGCGGCGGCATGCAATGGCTGTGAAGCCTGCGCCGATATGTGCAGGCCCGGTGTCTTCAAGCTCGGAGCTCCTGAGACCGATGCGGCGGTTGTGCGCAAACCGAAAATGCTCGTTGCCAATCCTTTCAACTGCCTGGTGCTCTGCGCCCGTTGTGAGCCGGTCTGTCCCTCCGGAGCCATCACCCTGCCCGACCCACGTGAGTTCGAGAAGTACGTGGAGTATGTGGAGTGAAGAAGAAGAGAAATGGACTTGATGGACTGAATGGACGAATGTAAGAGATGGACGTAATGGACCATGTAAGGGGATTCAGATCGAAATATTCTTTCTTGTCCACTTAGTCCACTTAGTCCATAATGTCCATATCGTCCATTCAGTCCATCTCTTACATTTCTTCATCCCCCTCACGCTTCCAGCGCATCCCGGTCCCTGAACCCGATAAGATAGAGTATGGCGTCGAGGCCGAGGGTCGAAATCGCCTGCTTTGCCGTTTCCCTCACGATCGGTTTCGCCCGGAACGCTATGCCAAGGCCGGCTTTGCCAAGCATCGGCAGGTCGTTCGCTCCATCCCCGACCGCCACGGTCTGCTCAAGCCTGATGCCCTCTTTTGTTGCGATCTCTTCCAGCAGTTCGGCTTTTCGCTTTCCATCCACCACCTGCCCGGTGACCTTGCCGGTCATTTTTCCATCGACTATTTCGAGTTCATTGGCGAACACGTAGTCGATGTTCAGCTTTTGCTGGAGATATCTCCCGAAGTAGGTGAACCCGCCGGAAAGAATCGCGGTCTTGAAGCCCAGCCGGTGCAGGTTGCGGAACAGGTGCTCCGCCCCCTCGGTCAGCTGGAGTCTTTCGGCAACCTTCTGCAGCGTGCTCTCTTCAAGACCTTCCAGCGTCGCCACCCGTTTTTTCAGGCTCTCGGTGAAGTCCAGTTCACCGCGCATCGCCTGTTCCGTGACGGCGGCAACCAGTTCACCCGAGCCCGCTTCCCGGGCCAATTCGTCGATGACCTCCGAGGTGATAAGCGTGGAATCCATGTCGAACACGACGAGCCGTCGGGTCCTGCGGAAAATGTTGTCCTCCTGAAGCGCGATATCGACACCCAGGCTGTCCGTTATGTCGAGCAGCTCCGCCCTGAAACGATCCACGTCCTGAGGCGCGCCCCGCAGCGAGAATTCGATGCAGGCTTTGCCTGTGCCCGGATCCCGCTCGTCTTCGAGCGGAACACGTCCCGAAAGCCGGCTTATGGTGTCGATGCCGAGTCCGTGGTTCGCAACGACGGTCGTGACCCGCTCCAGCTGCTCAGACGTGATCTTGCGGCCGAGCAGGGAGAGCAGGTAGCGCGGTTTGCCCTGTTCTCCAACCCACTGGTGATACTCCTTGGTGGTGATCGGTGAAAAATCGATCTCGATCCCGAGCGTGTGGGCCGTGAAGAGCAGGTCTTTCAGGATGGGTGAAGAGGCCGACTCTTTCGGAACTTCGATGAGCATACCCAGAGACAGGTGGTTGTGGATCACGGACTGGCCGATATCCAGTATCGGAATGCTGTATCTGGACAGCACACTGGTGATGGTAGCCGTCAGGCCGGGTTTGTCCTTACCCGAAATGGTGATGAGCAGGAGTTCTCTCACGCTTGCATGGAGGTTGAATTGAAAAATGGGCTACCGGCAGGTAGCAGGTTACCCGCAAAAATACAGGTTGGCGGGATAACCGCCAACAACGGTTGACGTTCAATACCGCGGATGATTGACGGCAGTGGTTCGGTTCGGTACAAAGCAGCAGGGATCGGTCAGCTGAATGAGAGTTGCCGGGTGTGCCGTGCACATGCTGAAATAACGAGCAGGATCGAGATGTTGACAACAAATCCGGTGATAATGTCGGCCTGCAGGAATATGGCTTCATTGCTGAACATGAGGTGGTAAAGCGGCTCATAATACATGACCAGCCAGTACCAGGAGAGCAGTCCCAGACCGATCCAGGAGAGCTTCGTTTTTCCGGCCATGCTGAGAAAATAGGCAAGCGGCAACCACAAGAGGACATGGTCGTAAGGCAGGTGTTTCACGAAACTCAGAGAACTTACGGCACAGAAGGCTGCGATTTCCCATGGATTTTTCGACCCGGACAACAAAGGGACGAAGAACGAAAGCAGCAGGCAGATCGCGGCGACGTAAGCCTTGAACTGGTCATAAAATCCTGGCGCGGTCGCATGGATTATGGTCATCAGGTCGCTCATCTTGACACTGACCTGATTGACGGAGTCTGCTGCGCAGAGCAACGGGCCAAAGATCACCTCCATACCAGGGCCGAACATGATGATGAATACAACAACTCCGATGATCACCGGTACAAGGCTCCAGAGAAAAGCGATGACTCCCCTGTGTCTGATCACTGCTGCGGCAAATGACGGCGCGAAGCTGTATTTGAGGTAAGAGAGCCCGAAGATCATGCTTCCCGTTCTCTGTGGGCCTTCACCGTGACGATCCATGATGGCGGAGCCAGCTACGACCGCAGCCAGAATCAGCATACCGTGCTGACCGTTGTCGAGCAGGATGCCGAAAGCGGGTTGGGAGAGGGCGAGCACCGCGAGGACGATCGAGGAGATCGGATGCAGTCGCAGGCTTAGTGACAGCGTCACGATCGAGCCGATGGCGAAAAGATAGTTGAGGATGGACCAGAGGTGCCTCGCGAGGCTGAAGTCAAGCATGCCCAGAGGTGCCATGAGGAGGTACAGGGTATGGGCGTAATTCGGTGTCTGGTACAGGATGATCTCGTTGTCGGGGTTGCCGCTGAGGTAGACTTCATATGGATTTCTGCCGTGAAAGAAGATGCGAGCTCCCGAATATTGCATGTCAATTGAAGCACTGCCGTTCAGGACTGCGTATTTCCAGAAAGCATGGAAGGCCGTCATGATCGATTCATAACCGAGCATGATGGCAAGAACGATGAAAATACCTGTGGCCAGCAAGCGGACCATCCGGGCGAAAGTCGTTGCGATACCTGTCATGACGCTGAACGCTTGTATTCTGATCTTCTTATCGAAGGTTTCCTGAAGTGCTCGAAAGAGTTCATGCCGGTCCTGTACAGGGGATGGCTGGAGGAGTTCACGCTTTCGGAACGAAACGGAACAATGGTCTGGTCGCGGCTGCTCAATATACGAGATATTCGGAATTCACACCGGTTTGTGTCCGATCGGAAATTCTTGGCCACCGATTCCTTCTGCCCGTTTACAAAGTTTCCTGTTCGATCACCGCTTTCACGAGCTCGAGAAAGTCATTGATGGTGAACGGCTTCGATATGAAATTCGTCTCTTTCTGAAAATCTCCGAAATGACCGATCGTATCCGGGCTGTACCCTGACATGAAGATGAATCTGGTCGTTGCCTTTTTCTGTTTCATGACATTGCTCATCTGGATTCCATTCATTCCCGGCAGGAGCACATCGGTGATGACCAGGCTGATGATCTCTGTCTGACGTTCGAAAATATCCAGTGCGGTTTCGGCATTTTTTGCAACCAGTACGGCGAGCCCCTGCTGTTCGAGCATTTTTCTGATGATCGACAGGATTCCCTCCTCGTCTTCGACCAGGAGGGTCACATCGTTGAATTCGATGTCAAACGATCTGGTAATGGATTCCCGGGGTGTCGTGTCACCCGGTGCGGGCTCGATGGGGAAATAGATGTTGAATGTCGTACCCTTGTCGATTCCGGTACAGCAGGTGATATGACCGTTGTTTTTCCTGACCAGTCCGTAAGCCATCGAAAGGCCGAGGCCGGTCCCTTTACCGATGGGCTTTGTCGTATAGAACGGCTCGAAAATGTGCGGGAGCGAGCTGGGTGGAATACCTGTGCCGGTGTCCGTTACCGATATCCTGACATATTCGCCACCGGGGTCGGGCGCCACTTTTTTCAGATCCTTGCAGGCGCTGTAATCGACCGCCTCTGTTCGGATAGAGATGGTTCCCTCTTCGACAATGGCATCGACGGCGTTGATACAAAGATTCGTAATGATCTGAACGAGATTTGACGGGTCGATACTGAGACAGGTGCCCGAAGCGTGCAGATCCCATTGCATCCCGATATTTTCCCTGATGAGCTGACGAAGCATGAGTCTCAACTTTTCCAGCTCCCGGTCGATTGCGATCGATTGCGGCTGCCAATATTGCCGCCTGGCAAAACCGAGCAGCTGACGCACCATTTCAGCCGATCGTTTCACGGAGATTTTGATACTCTCGAGGTTATCGACAATCGCCTGGTTTCCGTCGATCTGCCGCAGCGCAAGCTCGGTGTTTCCCAGAATGGCCGCAAGAACGTTGTTGAAATCGTGGGCGATACCACCTGCGAGCTGTCCGAGCAGCTCCAGCTTCTGAGACTGATTGAGCTGTTCCTGAAGTTGCTGGTGCTCGGCTTCGATCGTTTTTCGCTCCGTTATGTCATAGACGACGCCGACCAGCTGATCGTGTTTTCCGTTGTTGCCGGACTGAAAGGCGGCCATGACATGTATCCATCTGACTTCCCCATCGGGTCGCCGGATCCGGCATTCAAAACTGGTGTTCTGATGCTCTTTCAGCGCTTTTCTGAACAGGCGCCTGATGGCAGGGCGATCTTCAGGCACGATGAAATCCATGAGCATGTTTCCGGAGCGTTTCGCCGTTTCAGAATCGACCCCCAGAATGCGCATATGTTCGCTGTTTCCGGTCAGGCTCATGGTTTCGAGGTCCATTTTCCACAGACCAAGATGGCACGATCGACTGGCGAAATCCCACTGGACCTCCTGTGCCCTGATCTGCAGCTCGACCTCCTTGGTATCGGTGATGTCACGGGTCAGGCCAAGCAGCCGTGTCGCCTTGCCATTCCGGTCCCGCTCACATCCACCAAAATGCTCGATCCACCGTATCATGCCGTCGACTCGCCGGATACGGTACTGGAAACTCCAGCTGGAGAGGTGTTCGATCATGTCGCGGTAAACTTCGTCCAGCTTGGGGCGGTCTTCAGGAATCACCAGATTCCGATAGGCGTCATAGTGCCACTCCGGTTGCCGTGAGTCGAATCCGAGCATTCTGTCGAACTCGAGTGTATGCATGATGACTCCGGTCGAGAGGTCAAGGAACCAGGCCCCAAGATGACTCTTTTCAAGGATGAAGTCCAGCTTTGACTTGATATCATGAAATTCAGTCTCTATCTGCCGCTGTCGGGTGACATCATGACTGATGATGAACAGCTCGGCGACTTCTCCGGTATCTGAAAACACGGGATAGAGGTTGTGCTGCAGCACTTCGCCATCCTGCTCGTCCTCGAACGACACGCTTTTTCCGGTCCGTATCACTTTCTGGCCCATCTTTTTTCGCTTTGCAAGCAAGGGTCTCAGTAATGGATCCGAGGCCATCATCGCATAGATGTTCGTTTCTATGCATTCGGAGTGATGTTTCGTGTAACGCTTTATGAAGCTGGGGTTTGCGTCGATGATCCTCCCTTCAGGGTCAATGAGGGCGATGGCATCGTTGGTGGACTCGAACAGGGTGCGAAGTTTGGTACTTAATTGCCGGCTGTGTTTTCCCTGTTTTTGAGGAAGACGGGACATGGCTTATCTCGTTGGTTGCTGATCCGGTGGTACTACAGACAACCATGGCTCCTCACGCTGGTGCTGATGCACCGGTCAGGGGAGTCGGGAGCAATGAATGGGGGTGGGAACTGATATGATATTTTTTCAAATATAAAAAATAGCCGGACTCATGATGCATTATTTGTGTACTGCAGTTTTGCCTGCCTCGCCTCTTTCAATGCTTGAATGAAAAAGTTAAATTCCTTTACAATAAAAAGCAGATGCATGAAAGAGCGCGCACTCGATCGACGAGCCGCCAGCCATCCGGCGAAAGGATGAGCGGTTTCATACCGGACGCAGGGGACGGGAAATCCGGCAAACGCAGAGTTGCGCTTCTGGGCCTCGCTCTTTTTCTTCCAGCGCTGACGCTCATCGCGTTCATGCTGGTCTGGTTTCACCGGAACGATCGTGAGCTCCGGATGACGGAAATCAGTTCGAATGCCTTCAAGACCCTCCTCGAACGTCAGCAACTTCTTTCGAAGCAGCAGAACGAAATCGTCGCCGATCTGCACTTCATGGCCGATCTGCCCAGCGTCCATGAGATCGTTCGCGACCCCAGCCCGACAACGATCCATCATATCGCGAAAGTGATTATCTCGCTGAGCGATGTCCGGACTACTTATCGGAAAATCCGCATTCTCGATCTATCCGGGCGCGAAATACTTGTCGTTGTGTATACGCCAGAGACCGGTGCCGTGGCAGTTCCGGACTCGAGCCTGCAGCCACAGGCAGGCAGGGATTTCTTCACCGAGGCCATAAAACTGGGCAGGTCAGACGTCTATGTTTCTCCATTCGAGTTATCCGGCAGCATCGATCCGAAGCATTCGTCTGAACAGGAGCCTGTTTTGCGTTACGCTACGCAGATCCGGGGGCATGACGGACCCGTAGAGGGAATACTGGCGATCAGTTGCTCAGGTGACCTGCTGGTCAACCACAAGCTCGACAAGGAGGCTCATGCTCAGGGAAACGCTCTTCTGCTGACTTCAGAAGGTGATTATATCAGTGGCTCACCAGATGGCACTGACTGGCAGTTTCTTCGTAAAAGGGGTGAAGCGACAGCCTCCTTCAGAACGTATTACCCCGATGAGTGGCAGACCATCAACCGGGCGCCTTCGGGTCAGTTCATAACCCGGAACGGTCTGTTCACTTTCAGACGTCTCGACATTTCGAAGCCTGTTGGCAATGGTCACGCTACCGGCAACCGGAATGATTACTGGATCATGGTCCAGCATATTCCGCACAACAGGCTGGAAGCCATGTTGCCGCCTGTCTGGAACGCCATTCTTCTGGCTTCAGCTGTCGGGGTCATTTTCTTCTCGGGTGCCATGACGCTGAGCGTCAGGATCGAACGGAACCGGAGTGCCAGAAAAGCGCTCGAGGTACTGGCTGGACATCTCCAGGAAAAGGAGTCCCGCTTCAGAATGCTGTTCAGGGGGGCGCCGGAACCGATATTCCTGATCGACGTTTTGTCGGGTTGCATCGAGGGGGTCAATGACAAAGCCATCGAACTGACCGGGCTTCCCGAAAATACGCTTATCGGAAAACC
This sequence comes from Chlorobiaceae bacterium, assembly GCA_013334925.1. Lineage (GTDB taxonomy): Bacteria > Bacteroidota > Chlorobiia > Chlorobiales > Chlorobiaceae > Chlorobaculum. Next base: position 11,480 of record JAAXWP010000034.1, on the reverse strand, counting down.
ATTTACCCTGCTGCATCCCGAGGAGCTCGATGCGGAGGTCCGGGAGTGTTTCCGTCAGCAGATGCAGGAGGCCCGCAAGGCAGGTACCAGTTATCCGCGTGAGGCCCTGGTGACAGATCTGGGGGGCAGGAGTATCCCTGTGGAGATTGTCAGTCAGCTGATACAGCTTGATGGTCGCGAAATCATGTACAGGATCTATCATGACATTTCCCGCAGAAAGCGGACCGAATCCGAACTTCATGACAAGACCCAGCTGCTCGAAACCGTTACCGATGCCGTTCCTGCGCTGGTCTATATGAAAGACCGGCAAGGCCGATACCGGTTTGTCAACCGCTACTGTCTGGAGCACATGGGTTGTTCGACTCCCGATGCCATAGTCGGAAAGAGGGATCATGATTTCTTCCCGGTGGCCGATGCCGATGTCTATCAGGTTGACGACCTCAACGTGATCATGCATGGCAAGGCGATTATCAACAAGGAAGAGGTTGTGGTGTTTCCCGGCCATCAGCCAATGCCGGTGCTGACCAACAAGATTCCGCTGGTCAATGCCAGCGGTGAGATCGAAGGCATCGTGGGCATCTCGATGGATCGAACGGCGCAGAAAGAGGCCGACGAGAGGAGCCGGGAGCTGGAACACCAGTTGCGCAACCGCCAGAAGCTCGAGATGCTCGGTACGCTTTCAGGCGGGATAGCGCACGATTTTAACAATATCCTTACGCCGATCATCGGGTTTACCGAGATGGCCATCAGCGACCTTCCCAAAGAGAGCGAGGTGGTGTCGGAACTTGAATATGTGCTCAAGGGTGCTCAGCGGGCAAAGAAAATGGTCCAGCATATGCTGGTTTTCAGTCGCAAGCAGCCGACCGATTTCAGGTACCAGAAGCTGCAGCCCGTCATATGGGAGTCGATCGATTTCCTCAAGCATTCCATTCCTGCCTATGTGGTGATGGAAAAAAGGATCGACGAGTTCGAGGATCTTGTCCTGTGTGATGCGCCGCAGATCCAGCAGATTGTGATGAATCTCTGTACGAACGGATGGCAGGCAATGGAGGAGGTGGGCGGCAGGCTCGTTGTCGAACTTCAGCGAATCGTGGTGGATGCTGAAACAGCGGCCGGACACGAAGGGCTCGAAGCAGGGTGCCCGTATGCTCTTCTTAAAGTGTCGGACTCTGGAAAAGGAATGTCCCGCGAGGTGATCGAACGCATGTTCGATCCCTTCTACACCACCAAGGAGGTCGGCAAAGGTACCGGGCTCGGGCTTTCGGTAGTTTACGGCATCGTGATGGATCATCATGGGGTTATCCTCGTCGAAAGTGAGGAGGGCAGGGGCACTGCCATATCGGTGTACCTGCCGGTTGCAGAGGTGATGTGCGGATATTCAGGGAACGGTGCAGACAACCCAAAACTGAACGGAGATGAGAATACTGCTGGTTGACGATGAACAGGATATTCTCGAGCTGATGGCCATTTTTCTGGAAAGGAAAGGAAACGTGGTGACACGGGCCTCTGATGGCGCATCAGCGACTGAGATGATAGAGGAGGATGCTTTCGACCTCGTGATCACCGACATGATCATGCCGGTAATGTCTGGCATGGAGGTGATACGCCATGTCAGGTCTCATGCGCCGGAAACGAGGATTATCGCAATCTCCGGTGGAGGCAAGGTCCTTGCGGACAATTATCTGGAAGAGGCTCAGACGGCCGGTGCTGACGCTGTTGTCAGGAAGCCGTTCACCATGAACGAGTTTTTTGAACGCGTGATGTCAGTGATGAATCCCTGAACATTCCTGTTACCTGTTTCTCTGGCGAGTGTTCATACGCCAGCCTGTAAAACATGTGAGGCTGTCTCAGATGCCTGGTTGAGCACCAGTAAGAGGCTGTCTCAAAAGCACCAATAAAGCCGCTTACTGACGCCAGTTCGTTCACTTTTTCTGTCATTCTGAGTCCGACACAGTCGGGCGAAGAATCCATCAGCATTTCGTAAGGCTATATATATTTATAGCTTATGAAGTAATCTCGGATATTCTGGATCCTGATCCCGACAAGTCGGGATCAGGATGACATTCAGGAACAAACGCAAAACACATAGGTGAATCCCTTCTGAGGCAGCCTCTTCAAAACGACGCTTTTTTTCAGCTTTCAACGACATCCGGCCGTTTATTCCCACTCGATGGTCGCTGGCGGCTTGGAGGAGATGTCGTACGCCACACGGTTGACGCCACGCACTTCGTTGATGATACGGTTCGAGACTCTCGCAAGGAAGTCGTGTGGCAGATGTGCCCAGTCTGCCGTCATGCCGTCGGTCGATTCGACGGCGCGCAGGGCCAGCACATTCTCGTAGGTACGCTTGTCGCCCATGACGCCTACTGACTGCACCGGCAGGAGCACGGAAAATGCCTGCCAGACCTTCTGGTACAGGCCGCTCGATTTGAGTTCGTCGATGTAGATTTCATCAGCCTCACGCAGCACGTCGAGCCTCTCACGGGTGAGAGAGCCGAGTACGCGGACAGCCAGGCCCGGGCCGGGGAACGGGTGGCGCATCAGTATCTCTTCGGGTATGCCGAGCTCGCGTCCAACGGCGCGGACCTCGTCCTTGAAGAGTTCACGAAGCGGTTCGATCAGCTTGAGCTTCATGCGCTTGGGCAATCCGCCGACATTGTGGTGCGACTTGATGGTTTCGGAAGGTCCCTTGACGCTGATGCTTTCGATCACGTCAGGATAGAGGGTACCCTGCACGAGGAATTTTTCGTCGTGAATGTTCTCTTCGAACACCCTGATGAAGGTCCGGCCGATGATCTTGCGCTTCTTTTCCGGAGAAGCCACGCCTTTCAGTCGGTCGAGGAAAAGATCGGATGCATCGGCAAGGGTGACCTTGAGCCCCAGAGGTTTTAGGAACTCCATCACCTTCGTCGCCTCGTTCTTGCGTAACAGACCGTTGTCGACGAACACGCAATGAAGCTGCTTGCCGATGGCTCTGCTGACCAGCACGGCAGCCACCGTTGAGTCGACACCGCCGCTGATGCCGCAGACGACCGTCGAGTTGCCAGCCTGCTTTCTGATCTCCTCGATCTGGTGCTCGATGAAGCTTTTCGGGGACCAGTCCGGCGTGATGCCGGCGATGTCGATCAGGAAATTCGAAAGAAGCTGCTTTCCATAGAGCGAGTGCTGCACTTCAGGATGGAACTGCAGACCATATACTTTGAGCGCCGCCTTGGTGCCAAAGCTCTCGATGGCGCACATCTCGGCGTTTTCGGTGCTTGCCGTCACACGGAACCCTTCAGGAAGGCGGGTGACCTTGTCTCCGTGGCTCATCCAGACGTCCGAATCGGGAATGTCGCGGAACAGCATGCTCTCTCGTCCGGCATTATCGCTCACCAGCATCCTGGCTCGGCCGAACTCCTGCTTGGAAGAGCTTTCGACATTGCCTCCGAAGTGCTTGGCGATGGCCTGCAGGCCGTAACAGATGCCAAGAATGGGCACGCCAAGGCTGAATATGCCGGGATCTGGCATGAACGCCGATTCATCATAGACGCTGTTCGGACCTCCGGAGAGGATGATGGCTTTTGGCTGGTGTTCCCGGATGGCATCGGCCGTCGTGTTGAAGGGGAGGATTTCGGAATAGATGCCGACCTCCCTGATCCTCCGGGCGATGAGCTGGGTGTACTGAGACCCGAAATCGAGGACGATGACCGATTGAAGCGAAGTTGCCATGGTTGTGCGTTGATCAGGTATATAGTTTTTTAAATCTGCTGTCCCACCGGTGGTGCTACAGGCGCTGGCGCTGGCGTCGGAGGAGCCTGCATCGGCACAGCCGAGCTGTCCTGCGGAGCCGTGCTGCCACCAGACGGCTGGACCCTGCCGCTGAATTCGCCTGACTGGTAACGGGCGAATCCTTTCGGTGTATAGTATTCGAACGTGACGTTGTTGCTGTAAATGTCAGCCGGATCTGCCGAACCGCCGCCAACCGGGACAGCGACGATGTTGTCGGGCATCGGGAAGTAACGGTTTTCGAGCTTCAGTTCCGGATCCGCGTAACATTTCTTCATGAAAAGCGCCCAGATCGGGAGTGCTGCACGGGCACCCTGGCCATAATTCATCGAAGTGAAATGGATGCGCTCGTCGTCAAAGCCGGTCCAGACAACACAGACAAGCTGCGGAGTAAAACCGGCGAACCAGGCATCACGCATGCTCTGTGTGGTTCCGGTCTTTCCTGCGGCTTCGAGGTCGAACCCGTATCTGCCCCTCAGGGCGACGGCGGTACCGCGGTCGACGACGCCTTTCAGCATCGAGACCATCACATAATTGGTGGTCGGATCGATCGCGAAGCGGCTGTTCTGGGTGGCTTCCGAGATCACCCGGCCGTTTTTGTCTTCGACCTTCAGGATCGAAACCGGCTCGTTCCAGACACCGTTGTTGGCGAATGTCGCGAACGCACCGCACAGTTCGAGCGGTGACACTTCAGAGGTGCCGAGGGCGATGGAGAGGTTTGGCTGCAGGGTGGAGCTGATTCCCATCCGGCGAGCGTAACTGATGATCTCGGATGGGCTCAGGAATTCGTAGGCGAGGCGTATCGTCACCTGGTTCAGTGAACGGGCGATAGCGTCCCGCAGTGTGGTCATACCTCCGGACGAACCGTCGGAGTTTCTTGGTGACCAGACCTCGCCGTTACCGGCCTTCAGGGCAATCGGCTGATTGAGGATCGTGAAGTTTGCCGGGATTCCCTTATCGATGGCTGCGGTGTAGACAAAGGGCTTGAAGGTCGATCCGGGCTGACGGCGAGCCTGCCAGACGTGATCGAACTGGTAGCGGTAGTCATCCGGGCCGAAGTTGCTTCCTCCCACCCATGCTTTCACGTGGCCGTTCGAGGGGTCGATGGCAACCACTGCTACCTGGATCCTGGTTTTCTCTTTCAGCAGGTTGTTCAGCCAGGGGGTATCCGCTCTCAGGCGGGCAAGTGCGTCGGTTTCAGAATATCCGTCTTCGAGCATCTCCTTGAACCTTGCGCTCTCCCTGATCATCTGCAGTTTCAGCGGTTCCGTCCAGGTCCAGCTGCGATCGAAATCGGCCTGCAGGTCGGCGAGATGTTCGGCCACCGCCTCCTGGGCGTAACGCTGCATGCGGCTGTCGAGCGTGGTCTGGATCGTCAGGCCGTCACGATAGACATTGATGTCTTCGAGCATCGAAGCGGGCTTGATGGTCTGGCGGATGTACTCGGTGAAATAGGGGGCGAGGCCCTGGTGGGTAACCGGGGTGTAGTGCAGTTCGATCGGGGTGTTTTTTGCCCGTTCAGCCTGAGCACTGGTGATGAAGCCCTCTTTTTCCATCAGCGAGATGATCAGGTTTCTCCTGCGCATCGACGAGACCGGATCCTTCGATGGATCGTAGGCCGTCGGGTTCTTGAGCGTGGCGATGAGCGTGGCGCTTTCCGGGATGGTCAGCTGGCTGGCCGGCTTGCTGAAGTAGGTCTGCGAAGCGGCTTCGATACCATAGGCACCGGAACCGAAATAGACGGTGTTGAGGTACAGAGCCAGGATCTCATCCTTGGTGTAAGTCTTTTCGAGCTCTACGGCCGTGATGAGCTCCTTGACTTTTCGGCTGACCGTACGCTCCTGGGTAAGGAACAGGTTCTTGGCAAGCTGCTGGGTGATCGTGCTCGCACCGTGCCAGCGGGTACGGCCCTTGATGATGTTCTCGCCCATCGCAACGACCAGACGCCTCAGGTCGACGCCCCAGTGATCGTAGAATGCAACGTCCTCGGTTGCGATCAGAGCGGCCGTGGCATTTTTCGAGATCGACTTGAGCGGTACGAAGGTCCTGTTCTTCAGGAAGAACTTGTGCAGCAGCACGCCGTCTTCCGAGTAGACCAGGGAGGCGAGTTCGGGATTGGGATTTTCAAGGTCTTCGATACTGGGAAGACCTTTGATGACATTGAGACTGAACACCGCTCCGGCTCCGAGGAGCAGGACGATGAGTATGGTGGCGAGTTTCAGAGATCCTTTGCTGCTGTTTTTGCTTTTCTGTGTCACGTTCTGGGGCATTCGTTAAAGTTGACCATGTCGGTCGGTTCGTTCACATGAGTGTCAGGTAATCTGAAGCTTTTCGGGTAATGGCTCCATGGGCGCAGTCTTTTTATAAAATTGCGCAGCAAAATCAAAATGTTTTTTCAGCTGTTCGGCAAATCGGACCGTGTCTTCGAGCATGGGAAGATGGCCGAGATGCATGAACTGCACGAGCCTTGTGGGCGATTTCGTGCCGGCCTTTCGTTTTTCGAACAGGGTGACGGTGCCCTCCGGTGGAATGGTCCGGTCGGCCATGCCGACGCAGCAGAGCACCGGTGCGTCGATCTCGAGAACGCTGCGGGTATAGGTTCTCAGGGCATCAGGGTCGATGGAGAATTTGCCGACGGCATTCGTCGCATCCTTGTCGGAGGTGGTGAAATCTTCGATGATGATATCGCTGTACTCCCTGTCGATATGGCCGGTGGCCGCGCGCTTGATGAACAGCGACCGCAGGGGCTCGACCTGGAAGATATTCCTGAAGTTCATCGAAAAATCGATGAGTCCTCCGAGAAACATCAGGCCAAGCGAGGTGAATGCGGTCTCCTCGAAGATGCCGCAGGCCAGGATGGTCGCCGACAGGAGCGCATGGCGATAGCGGAGGCAGAGCTCGGTTGCGACCATGCCGCCCATCGAATGGCCGACGATGTGCAGGTTTCTCGATTTGTCAAGGCCGAGATGCTCGATCAGTTTTCCGGCTTCGTCGGCGAAACCCGAAATCGTGAAATCAGGAGTGAAGCCCTCGATCACCGTTTTTCCGGTACCGCTCTGGTCGTAGGTGATGCAGCGGAAATGATCCGAAAGAAGATCGACGAGCGGTTTCCAGTACCGGGAAGAGATCGCCCATCCGTTGACGAACAGCACGGCAGGCTTGTCCTGCTGAGATGGATCCCCTTCGGCAGTGTCGTGGTAGAAGAGCTTGCAGCGGGAGGTCGTCAGATAACTCATGGCCCGAAAAATTTTGCAATACCAAAAATATGAATATACCATTATTATTATCAATCCCGTTTCTGCCCCAGTAGTGCCCGGCAACGGACCGTACCGAATCATGTCAACGACGACCATCTGAATCTATGGAACTGCTTGCAACATTTGCCGATCTTATCCTGCATGTCGATAAACACCTCCAGGTGCTCGCCGCCGAGTACGGGCTCTGGCTTTACGGAATACTGTTCTCGATCGTGTTCTGCGAGACCGGACTGGTGGTCATGCCGCTGCTTCCAGGGGATTCGCTGCTTTTCGCTGCGGGGTCACTGGCCTCCATGCCCATGTCGCAGCTCAATCCGCACCTGCTTTTCGTGATGTTCTCGACAGCGGCAATACTCGGTGACACGGTCAACTACTGGATCGGCCGTCATCTTGGTCCCAAGGTGTTCCAGTACGAAAAATCGAGATTTTTCAACCCGGCGCACCTCGAGAAGACCAACGCCTTTTACCACAAGTATGGCGGCAAGACGGTCATTATCGCAAGGTTCATTCCCATCGTCCGGACCTTCTCGCCATTCGTCGCGGGAGTCGGTGCCATGCGCTATCCGATGTTTCTGTCCTACAGCATAGCCGGCACGTTTCTGTGGGTAGGCCTGTTCAACTACAGCGGCTACTTTTTCGGCCAGTTGCCGTTCGTCCAGCAGAACTTCAAGCTGATGATCGTGGCTATCATCCTGATCTCGTTCCTGCCCCCGGTCATCGAATACCTCAAGCACCGGTTCAGCCGGAGCGCCTCGGAAGGCCTGTAACCACTAAGCGATCTGCATATGCCGGATATCAGACAGTACCACCTCTCGACCCTGATGCTGGAGATGGGTACTGTCAATGGCATCGAGAGCACGTTCTGAAAAAAAAATTATGGCAATTGGCCGAATCTTCTTATAATGGGAAACCTTACGAGGTCATCGGCGTATAGCGCAGCCTGGTAGCGCACTTCCTTGGGGTGGAAGGGGTCGTGGGTTCAAATCCCGCTACGCCGACTCTCATTTCCCCGTTTCCTCTGTTCCTCAGTACCCGGAAAGTTTTTTACTCCAGCCTGAAAAAACACCTGCACCCGGAGGTTCTGATGGATTTCGAATGCCAGTTCGTCTGCGAACTTCGTGAACTCGCCCCTGCTACCGCCCTGACCATCCGTGCCCACACCACCATGCACGATATTGCCGCTCTTTTTGACGCCGGCTATCGTGAAATTCTGAGTCTTCTCGAACAGGAGGGTCTCAGGCCAGAGGGGCCGCCATTCGCCAGATACTACAACATGGACATGAATGCGCTCGATGTCGAGTTCGGCTTTCCTGTCCCGGAACATGCGGAAGCTCGAGGTCGTGTCCTCAAAAGCCGGACGCCATCGGGCAAGGCCGCAAGCTCCCTGTATATCGGTCCCTATAACGAGATCGAGCCGGTTTACGATGCACTGATCAAATGGACGGTCGACAACGGTCTGACCATCAGTGGTGAATCGTATGAAATCTATCTCAACGATCCGGCGGTTACACCTCCTGACCAGCTCAGGACTCAGGTGTGCCTGTTGCTCCAGGAATCGTGATCAGGGAATTCTCATGACTCACCGGTGGTTATCGAACATGACCGCGAAGTTTGAGAACCCATCATCAGTTGCCGGAATGGATAACAGCGACCTGCATTGCATTGTCATCGGCGCGGGACTGGGTGGCCTTGCCGCCGCCGCCCTGCTTGCCCGGCGCGGTATGCAGGTGACCGTGCTCGAAGCGCAATCAACGCCTGGCGGCTGTGCAGGCAACTTCGTCTCCAACGGTTATCGTTTCGATGCCGGGGCAACGGTAGGTTGTGGTTTTCATCCGGGCGGTCCGCTCGAGCAGCTTGGACATGAGCTTGGCATCGAATGGCCGGTCACTCCGGAACCGGTAGCCTGGCAGTATCGCCGGCGAGGCCGGAAGCTCGATCTGTGCAGAACCAGGGAAGGCATTATCGCCCGGTTTCCGCGATCGGCCTCTTTTTGGGAAGAGCAGTCGAGAATGGCCGAGATGCTCTGGCGTCTTTCGGAAAATGGCCTGCACTGGCCATTGACATCCCTGCCTGATCTTGCCGGCCTGTTCCTGAAAGGGGTGGGGGGATTGCCTGGAACAGTCTCCCTTGCGAAGTATGCTACAGGCACAGCTCACGACTGGCTGGCAACTCACGGTCTCGATACCATGTCCGACTTCATCCGTTTCATCGATGCGCAACTCATGATCTCGGTGCAGGCCACCTCCAGGGAGGCAAATGCGCTCAACGCAGCCATTGCGCTCGACCTTCCGGTCTCGGGCACCTGGCACGTGCGGGGAGGCGTCGGACGTATAGCCGAGCTGCTTGCCGCGTCGATCGAAAAGGATGGTGGCGCCGTCGTCTACAATAAAAAAGTGATTCGTCTCGACACGATCCGCCGCGAAGCTCTGGGGGTAGAAACTGCTGATGGCGATGCCCTGGCGGCAGATATCATTATTGCCAATCTTACCCCTGACTCACTTGAACAGCTCGAAGGCAGGGCGCCCGAGCGTGCAAAAGTCGGTATCCGTTCAGGATGGAGCGCCTTCATGCTCTACCTCGGCATGGATTCGTCTGCGTTCAGGATGGCTGGTGTCGACCACCTGCAGATCATCTCTTCCGATGGACGGCTCGGCGAGTGCCAGAGTCTTTTTGTTTCGGCATCTGCGGCTGATGAGCTTTCCCGGGCTCCATCCGGTCAGCGGGCAGTCACCATATCGACTCATTCCCGCCCGGAGCCATGGTTTGAGGCTCTCCGTTCAGGTCGCGCTGGCTATCTCCGCATGAAGGAGCGCTACACTCGCCAGGCGCTGGATCTGCTGTATGAGGAGATGCCAGAGGCTGAAGGGGCGGTCAGGTCGGTCAAGGCGGCAACACCCGTCTCCTGGGAGCGCTGGACTGGACGACGGCTCGGCTATGTTGGCGGGTATGCCCAGACCTCTCTTTTCGATGTGTACGGGCCCTCCACGCGTTACGACAATCTCTTTCTTGTCGGTGACTCCATCTTTCCCGGTCAGTCCCTTCCCGGCGTGGTTACCGGGGCGAGAAGGACCGTCGAGCTGGTGTTGCGTCAGGCCCGAAAAATCAGGCTCTGAATGCTCTGAGGGGTAAACGGCCATGATGAGCGTGTTTTCTGAGCTTCGTCCGCTTTCGACACAGTCCGTTCATGAGGCTTATTAGAAAAGCCCTCATTATATTGCCCTCATGGAAATCCAGGAAAAACTCGGCATTCTCTCCGGAGCCGCGCGCTACGACGCATCTTGCGCATCCAGCGGATGCAGTCGCGAGGCCCCTTTACACGGCACGGGCAGCACGTCGCAGGGCGGCATCTGCCACTCGTGGTCCGACGACGGTCGATGCATATCACTCCTGAAGATCCTGCTCTCCAACGATTGCCGGTACGATTGCGCATACTGTGTCAACCGCTCCTCCAATCCGGTTCCGAGAGCATCCTTCACTGCCAGGGAGATCGTCGACCTGACCATGGAGTTTTACCGGCGCAACTATATCGAGGGGTTGTTCCTCAGTTCCGCCGTCATGAAAAGTCCCGATCAGACGATGGAGGAGATGGTCCGTGTAGCCGAGATGCTCAGAGTCGAGGAGCGTTTCGGTGGCTATATCCATCTCAAGGTCATCCCCGGTTGCAGCCCTGAGCTTGTCCGACGAGCAGGGCTTGCCGCCGACAGGATCAGCGTCAACATCGAACTGCCATCGAGCGAGTCGCTCCACCGCCTCGCTCCGCAAAAACCCAAGGAGTCCATACTCAGGCCCATGCGGCTCATCGGCAGCGAGATCGGTACCAGCCTCATCGAACGCCGTTCGAGCAGAAAGGCTCCTCGTTTCGCCCCCGCAGGTCAGAGCACCCAGATGATCATCGGCGCCAGCCCCGAGACCGACCTGCAGATCCTCAGACTCTCACAGGGGCTGTACCGGAAGATGAACCTGAAGCGGGTCTACTACTCGGCCTTCGTGCCGGTCAACGAAGACAACCGCCTGCCTGTGCTGGCGGCGCCACCGCTCCTGCGTGAGCACCGGCTTTACCAGGCGGACTGGCTGCTTCGTTTCTACGGGTTTTCAGCTGAGGAGATCCTCTCCGAACAGACGCCGGACCTCGACGAGTCGTTCGATCCCAAAACCGCATGGGCGCTGCGTCATCCCGAGTTTTTTCCGGTCGATGTCAACCGTGCCGATTACCAGACCCTTCTGCGCGTACCCGGCATAGGACCAACATCGGCAAAACGGATCGTCGCTGCCCGCCGCTTTTCGGCAGTCACGCCTGAAGGCATGAAAAAGATCGGTGTGGTCATGAAACGGGCGAAATATTTCATCACCTGTTCGGGCCGCCCGTTCGAAAGGCTGGATCGGGAACCGGCACGCCTCCGGCAGCGTCTGCTGCTCGGTGACGGCAGCGAGTCCGTTCAGCCGAAGCAGCTGGTG
>JAAXWP010000082.1 GCA_013334925.1 Chlorobiaceae bacterium | reverse complement strand
ACTCATCCCTACTCCCCCGTGATCCTGACATTGTCCGGTCCAAGCAGCTCTTCGAGTTTGTCAAGTGTCTCGTCATCCGGTTCGATCGGCGTGTTCCTTGCAAAGATCTTGATCGTCTCGTTATTCGAGGCCAGGGTAGCCTTGACCTCGAAATCCACCGGGGTTCCACCTTTGTGCTTTTCGAAAAGCTCCCGCAGCTCCTGAAGTTTTCCGAGTTGACCCGAGTCATCCGCGTCGATCTTCAGAATGACCTTTTTGATGAGCCCGGACCGAACCTTCTTCAACGGCACCACCTCCCGCACGAGCAGCTTCAGGGTACCATCCTTCGCCTCGGCCTCGGTGACGAGCATAACCACCTCGTCGGGGCGCAGCAGGTGGCGGAACTGTTCGAAGACACTCGCAAACACCGTAAAATCGGCTTTGCCCGTGAAATCCTCGAGGATTCCGAAACACATCTGCTTGCCTTTCCTGTCCTGGTATGGCTTGACGGATACGATCACGCCGATCGCCTTGTACTGTCTGTTAGGAGTCACATCGCGCTTGTCGAGAGGCAGGTTAGCGAAAGCCTCCCAGTCGCGCCGGTACGGATCGAGCGGATGATGGCTGAGGTAGAAACCGACAAGCCGCTTCTCGTTCTGCAATTTCTCGTTGTCCGGCATCGGCTCGGCGTTGTCGAGATCCGGATAGTGCACGCCAGCCTGCCCTTCACTGAAATCGTCACTGAAGAATCCTCCCTGACCGAGCGTCACGGCCTTGTTCTGCATCTGCCCGAACTTGATCGCCTTGTCTACGTTGGCGAGCAGTTTCGCACGATTCTTGTCGATCTCATCAAGCGCTCCGGCAAGTATGAGGCACTCCAGAGCTTTTCGGTTCATGGCACGCAGATCGACTGAAGCGGTCAGGTCGAAGAGATTGGCAAACGGCTTTCCGTTGCGGCGAAGCCTTGAAGCCACCACCGCCTTGGCGCCACCGCCCACCTGTTTGATGGCACTCAGGCCTACCCGGATGTATGAGCGCCCCTTGACGTCCTCGACCGAAAAAAGCGCATCGCTCTTGTTGATCGACGGTGGCAGGGTAAATATGCCGAACCCCTTGGCTTCGTCGCTCAAGTGCTTCATGCGTTCGGTATCGCCGATCTCGCTGTTCATGATGGCTGTCACAAACTCTATCGTGTAGTGGGCCTTCAGATATCCGGTCCAGTACGCCAGCACACCATATGCCGCCGAGTGACTCTTGTTGAAACCGTAACCGGCGAACTCCGCCATAAGGTCGAAAATCCTCGTGGCGAGCGCCTGGTTGACATCGATGCTGACGGCGCCTTCGACAAACTCATCCTTGAACTTCTGCATCAGCTTAGGGTCCTTCTTGCCCATCGCCTTGCGGAGATTGTCCGCCTTGGCGAGGGAAAAACGACCCATCACCTGCGAGATCTGCATCACCTGCTCCTGATAGACGATGACTCCGTAGGTCTCCTTGAGGATCTCCTCGAGCATCGGATGCATGTAATCGATCTCTTCGCGACCGTGCTTTCGATCAACGAACAGATCGACAGCGTTGCGATGCTCGTCGATCACGGCATTGAGTGCACCTGGGCGGTACAGAGCGCTCATGGCGATGATGTCACCGATCTGTGTTGGTTGCAGGCGCGTCATGTAGCTCTGCATACCTGATGACTCGAACTGGAAAATGCCGGCCATCTTGCCCTCCTGGAAAATCCTGAAGGTCTGGCGATCGTTCATTGGCACCTTTTCAAGCTCGATGTCCACACCGTGCCGTTTTTTGATAAGTCGCAGGGTTTCGTCGATAACAGCCAGAGTTTCGAGACCGAGGTAATCGATCTTGAGCAAGCCGGCCTGCTCGATGCAATTCTTATCGAACTGGGTCACCACCTGCTTCTCATCTGCCCCGTCTGAGGATCTGGTGGTGCCGTCGATATCATCCTGGTTGAATTCATCGGCATACTTTCGCTCTTCGGTCTCGATCTTGTTCGAGACGTACAATGGCACCTGCTCTTCCAGCGCACCGTTGGTAATGACCACCGCTCCGGCATGCATCGAGACGTTGCGCGCACGGCCCTCCATGGCCCTTGCGTACTGCATGAGCTGCTTGTACTGCGGGTCGCTGTCAACGAGACGGCCAAGTTCCTTGACATCGCGAAACGCATCCTCGAGGGTAGTTCCAGGCTTCGAAGGTACCAGCTTGGCCAGCTGGTCAACCGCCTTCAGCGGAACATCGAGCACACGCCCGGCGTCGCGGATGGCGGCCTTCGCACCGAGCGTACCGATGGCGACCACCTTGGCGACACTCTCCGTACCGTACTTTTCGACGGTATAATCGAGAACCTTCTGCTTGCCTACCGGAGTGAAATCGATATCGATATCAGGCATGGAGAGGCGTTCCGGGTTCAGGAAACGCTCGAACAGCAGCTTGTACCGGATGGGGTCGATCCTGGTGATGCCAGTCAGGTAGGCAATGATGCTGCCGGCAGCCGAACCTCGTCCGGGGCCGACGGAATAACCCATTTTTCGGGATGCGGCGATAAGGTCACTGACGATCAGAAAGTAGGAGCTGAATCCCATTTTTTCGATGACGCCAAGCTCCATCTCGATGCGATCTTTCACCTCCTGCTGCGTTATCCCGTAGCTTTCGGAGTCGTGGTACTTCTCCTTCGCCCCCTCCCAGGTCAGATGACGCAGGTACTCCTTTTCATCGGCAAATCCCTCCGGCAACGGGAAAACCGGCAACCTCGGCTCCTGGGTCCTGAACGAGTAAGTGCATCTTTCAGCAATCCTTACCGTGTTAGTGAGTTCGTCATGCGAGTTGTCGAACATGGCAGCCATCTCGTCAGTCGACTTGAAGTAGTTCTCGCTGCCGGGCAGGCACTGCAGATTTCTGCTCTGAAGCTTCTCCTTGGTACGGTTTGCGATCATCGCGCGGTAACATCCCGCATCGTTACGATCGAGATAGTGCACATTGTTGGTCGCCACCATAGGAATTCCTGTCGCTTGCGACAAACGGATAGTCGCCTCGACGAGCTGATCGTCGTAAGGTGCCCCATGACGCTGCAACTCGAGATAGAATTGCTCACCGAAAATGCTCCGGTATAGCTCGGCATGCTGCTTCGCATCATCTTCCCTGCCATCGAGCAGAGCACGGCCAACCAGCCCCGCATGAGCTGCCGACATGCAGGTCAAACCTTCCCGACAGTCCTCCAGCACAGCCATTTCGACCTGGGGCATACCGTTGATGAATCCCTCACGTGCCGCCCGGGAAAGAAGCACGCACATGTTGCGATACCCGGTTTCGTCACGCACCAGGAGGATCAGCGTCGCAGGCCGGCCATTCACCTCGGTCCCCGCCAGAAAGATCTCCGAACCCATGATGAGCTTGACTTCGGCCTTCTTGGCCAGGCCGAACAGCTCGGGCATGTTGAACATGGCCGCATAGTCCGTGACGGCCACCGTGTCCATTCCTTTCTTCTTGCAGGCGGCAAAGAGCTCCGACGGAAAGATCGGGCTGCTTTGCATCGAGAAATGGGTATGGGTGTGCAGGTGGACGAACTCCATAGAATCAGGGGCTTCACATGGTTACGCCATGGACCAGTCCATGCGGGACGGGAACCACGGCATGCAAATATCAAAGGACCGGAAATGATGCGAACATCATCCTCATGCCCTGAAACAGTATAACGTTTGATCGAAATGTTTCAAGGTCTTTTTTCCGGTCATATGAAAACCGATTGTGAATCCTTTGCCGATACCGTCACCAGCTCTTGCGGATGCCGGCGGTGATGGTGTAATCCCGGCCCGAATAACCGTCCACTCCCGACATCATCCCCACCTTCGCATAGTACTCCAGGCACTCGGGACGCCGGTTCCGGCTCACGACACCGATCGATCCACCCAGCCACGTCCGGTCTCGCGACACCCGGTAGCTCTGGCCGATCTCCTCGTAGTTCACCTCCGGCGACGGGCCAAAGTCCCGCACCGCGTTCACCTCGAACACCGGGCTCACGCACCACCCTTTCGGCAGCACCGTACCCGTCAGACCGAGTCGTCCGGTCAGCCCCGATTGCGTCTTCACCTCCGCCCGGCTCGCCGGCTCCATCGTCACCCGGTACCCGTCGATCCGCTGCCACATCACCTGCGCCTGCGGCTCCAGCACCAGATGCTCCCCCGCTTTCAGGAACAGGCCCCCTTCGACCGAGGCTCCGAGGCTCCACGTCTTCGCGCTGCTGCTGGTCCCATCTCCGAACTTCAGGTCGATGTCGTACGTGTTCGCCTGCACCACCCCTTCGACATACCACCGCTCACGATGCTCCGCGCTCGCATAGAGGCCTCCGCCAACGCTGTACACATCCATGCTTCCCTTGTCTATCCCAGATGACCGGATATCCGAAGTCAGATACCCCGTTCCGGCAAACACGCCCGTACGGTACATCGTCTGGCCGCATCCGCAGGCGCTCAGGTCCGAACCCGCCTGCAGCGTGCTCCGGTAGCCCTCTTCACGGATGCGCTCTCCGCCGCTCTTCTGCTCACCCATGATACGGCTTCCCGTCGTCCGGCTCCACCACGAGCCCGGCTCGCGACGCTGACCCGGTGCGCTCCAACCGTACGCCTGGCGCTCGTGGAACCGCGGCATCGACTCCAGGCCCAGCACCGGTATCGCCGTCGCGCTCGCCTGCACCACCCCCAGCGTCTCCGGCGTCGGAATTACCACAACCGGAATCACAACTGTTCCCGGCGCTGTTGTTCCCGGATCCGGGGTCAAGTCTGTCGGTGGATTCGTCGGATCCGGGGTTACAGGATCGGGGGGAACATATGTGGAACCCGATTGCGTTATGACCAGATACCAGTCCTCGCCGCCAGTACCGTCACTACCACCCTTGACCAGGGTTGCGACCGCACCCCCCAGCAAATTGCTGCTATCCAGGATAAATTGCTGTTTGGTGGGATCTGTTGCATCAGGGATGTTATTCCCCGTAACGTGAACAACAAGAATGCCTTTACCCTGTGTAAGAGAAACCACACCATTCTCACCAGACAAATTATTGAGGCTCACAGTTGTCTGACCTGCCGCTGTACCGACGACAAGCAAATCAAGGGCTTCGATATCATTGGTCATGTTCTGGTTTGCGCCCAAAGCAACATCAAGTTTCAACATTCCATTGCCGCCAGTGTATGCACCTGTTAACGTCACCCGATCGTTGGCTTCATTATCCCTCAAATCCAGCGAACCGCTGTTTGACAGATTTCCGCTAATCGTGTATCGACCCGGGGAGTTTCCGGTAGCACGAACAACCGAACCGGCATCGATATACATATTCAGCGTCTGGCCAGCACTGGGAGAAAGTACAAGGAGATCATCCAGATCAAGGATGGCTGTAGTATTATCTACGACTCTAATAGTTTCCCATTCTTTAAAGTTATCAGTAATCTGGCCGCTCCATCCTGATAAAGCTATGGTATCTGTGCCTGAGCCTCCAGAGATGATACCAAGACTGGGAGTATCAATATTTGCTCCTACGGTAACGGTATCGTTGCCAGCCTCAAAATACACCCCAGAAAGCCCCGTCAGGGACATCATTGTCGAGAGATTATTCTGAAGTATGAGACTATCGTTACCAGTACCGAAATGTATTTCACTTTTCACGGCACCATTGGCACTTCCAAAACCAGGCGTTCCATTCGCAGTTCTTATTATGGTAAAAACATCATCTCCATCCCCAAGGTCGATATTTCCGGAAATATGCGTATCATCGCTCATATTCAGACGATCGACCCCACCTCCCAGAAATACATGGCCTGTCAGATTGCCACGTTCTGTTATGGTGATCGTATCATCGACATTTGGTACGGTGCTGCTGAATCCATTGGAACTTGTATTGAAACTGCCGGATCTGATCGCGTAACCAAGACCACTGTTACTGGTATCTGTTGCAGTCAACGTACCGGTGATCTGCAATTTCATCGCGCCCTGGGACAGCACTGCTGCCGCCGCACCATTTGCGGTAGCACTCAAAGTACCATCAATCAGCAGAACATCAGGTGCCGATGAGGTGTCCGTCAGCGCCCCACCGGAATAAAGTGCAGCAGCATTGAATCCGCCTGCCTGCGCGCTGATCGTTCCACTGATGCCTTTTGATGCGGTTATACT
>JAAXWP010000081.1 GCA_013334925.1 Chlorobiaceae bacterium | reverse complement strand
GCGACCTCTTCGTCGAGCTGCTTCGGCAGACGGTAGACGTCCACCTTGTAGTCGTTCTTCCAGAGCTCGATCTGGGCGAGCGTCTGGTTGGTGAAGGAGTTGCTCATCACGAACGACGGGTGGCCGGTGGCGCAACCGAGGTTCACGAGGCGGCCTTCAGCGAGCAGATAGATGCAGTGACCATCTTCGAAGATGTACTTGTCTACCTGCGGCTTGATGTTCAGGCGGGTGACGCTCGTGTCTGCGTAGAGCTTCTCGACCTGGATCTCGTTGTCGAAGTGGCCGATGTTGCAGACGATCGCTTCGTCCCGCATCTGCTTCATGTGTTCGAGGGTGATGACATCCTTGTTGCCGGTGGTGGTGACGAAGATGTTGCCCTCTTTGACGGCGATATCCATGGTGGTGACTTCAAAGCCTTCCATGGCAGCCTGCAGTGCGCAGATCGGGTCGATCTCGGTGACGATCACGCGTGCGCCGTAGCTGCGCATCGAGTGGGCACAGCCTTTGCCGACGTCGCCATAGCCGAGCACGACGACGACCTTGCCGGCGATCATCACGTCGGTTGCACGCTTGATGCCGTCGGCCAGCGATTCACGGCAGCCGTAGAGGTTGTCGAACTTCGACTTGGTGACCGAGTCGTTGACGTTGATGGCCGGGAAGAGCAGTTCGCCCTTTTCCATCATCTGGTAGAGGCGGTGCACACCGGTGGTGGTCTCTTCGGAGACACCCTTCATGCCGGCTGCGACCTTGTGCCAGCGCTGGTTGTCTTCAGCGAAGACCTCCTTGAGCTGTGCGTAGAGCGCTTTTTCTTCAGCGTTGCCGGGAACCTTCTCGAGCAGTGCCGGTTCGTTCTCGATCTTGTAGCCGAGGTGGATCATCAGGGTAGCGTCACCGCCGTCGTCGACGATGAGGTTCGGGCCCTGGCCGCCTTCGAACTCGAGGATCTGGCGGGTGCACCACCAGTATTCGTCGAGGGTCTCACCCTTCCATGCGAACACCGGGACACCTGCTGCAGCGATGGCGGCAGCGGCGTGGTCCTGGGTCGAGAAGATGTTGCAGCTTGCCCAGCGGACTTCTGCGCCGAGGTCGACGAGGGTCTCGATGAGCACGGCGGTCTGGATGGTCATGTGCAGGGAGCCTGCGATGCGGGCGCCCTTGAGCGGTTTCTGGCCTTCGTACTTTTTGCGCGTGGCCATCAGGCCCGGCATCTCTTTCTCAGCGATTTCGATCTCTTTGCGGCCCCATTCGGCGAGCGAAATGTCGGCAACCTTGTAATCGAGCACTGCTGCTTCTGTTGTCATGATTGTCAGTGTCTGTGTTATGGGTTTCAAAAGACTGCGCCCCTGCCGGTGGCAGAGGCGCGCGTCGTGGTCGGTAGTGATCAGATGCCGAAAGCGGCCTTCAGCTCTGCAACTTTCTCGGTCTTCTCCCAGGGGAAGATCTCGCGGCCGAAGTGGCCGTAAGCTGCAGTGTCGCGGTAGCACCAGCCGTGCGGCCTGTCAAGGTTGAAGCGGCGGATGATGGCCAGCGGACGCAGGTCGAAGATCTGCTCAGCCTTCTCCTGAATCTGCTCGTCAGAGAGACCAAGATTGGCAGTGCCGTGGGTGTTGACATAGATAGAGACCGGACGGGCAACGCCGATAGCGTAGGAGACCTGAACGGTGCACTTGTCAGCCAGGCCGGCAGCCACGATGTTCTTGGCAACGTGACGAGCGGCATAGGCTGCGCTGCGGTCGACTTTCGACGGGTCTTTGCCGCTGAATGCGCCACCGCCGTGCGGAGCTGCGCCGCCGTAGGTGTCGACAATGATCTTGCGGCCGGTCAGACCGGTGTCGCCGTGAGGACCACCGATTTCAAAGCGGCCGGTCGGGTTGATGTGGAACTTGGTGTTCTCGTCGAGGAGCTCGGCCGGGATGACCTTGCGGACGACGTTTTCGATGACATCCTTCTGGATGACAGCCTGGAAATCGGCTTCGCTCATGCCTGCCGGTTCCGGGTCGTGCTGGGTGGAGACGACAACCGCATCCACGCGGGCGACTTTCTCGTTGACATACTCGAGGGTGACCTGGCTCTTGGCGTCAGGGCGGAGGTAGGTCATGAACTTGCCTTCCTTGCGGATGTCGGCAAGCATTTTAACCAGCTGCTGTGCGAACTGGATTGCAGCAGGCATCAGCTCGGGGGTCTCGGTGCAGGCATAGCCGAACATCATACCCTGGTCTCCAGCTCCGACGCGGTCGAACTCATCGGCGATCTCTTCCTTGCGGTCGACGCCACGGTTGATGTCGGGCGACTGGGCATGCAGGGCGGAGAGGATACCGCAAGAGTTGGCATCGAACATGTATTCGCCCTTGGTGTAGCCGATCTCGGTGATGGTCTTGCGAGCGATGGTCTGAACGTCGACAATACCTTTGGTGGTGACTTCACCTCCGACGATCACCTGACCGGTGGTCACGAACGTTTCGCATGCAACGCGGGAGTTGGGGTCCTGCTTGATGAACTCGTCGAGAATCGCATCGGAAATCTGGTCGGCTACCTTGTCCGGGTGGCCTTCGGAAACGGATTCGGAGGTAAAGAAGTACCTTGCTTGTGACATGTTGCGTTACGGTTTTGGTTGAACGAACGACAAAAAACAGCAGCTCCAGGTGCCGTTTGCTGAAAGGATATTCGTGTGGGTGATCGTCAAAGAGGACGGACTGGACACGGGTAGCCTTTCGGCAAAGCTCCGGGGAGTTACTCCTGCTGAGAGCTTTTGGCACCGTGTCCATAGATAATGGGAGTGCCGGGAAAACCAACTGCCAATAATAAACAATCGGTCGTTACCGTGCAATATGCATGATGAATTATGGGGGATGAATTATGAAGGATGAATTATGAAGGATGAATTATGAAGGATGAATTATGAAGGATGAATGGAGGACGTTGGGAGAGTCGAGGGGGAAAAAACAGCCCCGGGTTGAGGCCCGGGGCATTTCGACTGCTTGCGCCAGATGTTTCACGTAACGTATCACGTGTTTCGGCGTCCCGCTCCGTTTAACTCATGCGGATTTCCGAGAAGTCACCGATGTTCACTTCGTGTCCCATGCCGGAAAGGGTGGCATTGTTTCCGACGATCGATCGTTCGAGCATGATGTCGCTGACCTGTGATTTCTGGCCGATGATCGAGTCGCGGATGATCGAATCGGAGATGACGGCATCTTCTGCAATCGTTGCGTTCGGCCCGATGATCGAATTGGAGACCGCTGCCGATTCGGCGATGAAAACGGGGGGGTTGATGATGCAGCCGGAAATGGATCTGGTGGTACTTTTGCTGCGCAGGAGAACTTCGTTGGTAGAGAGCAGGGTCTCGGGTTTTCCGCAATCATACCACCCCTGTACCGGGAAGGTGCTGAATTGCTCGCCGCAGTCGATCATATGCTGCAGAGCGTCGGTAAGCTGGTATTCACCTTTTGTCCTGATATCGTTTCTGATGATGTGGTCGATGCTGTTGAACAGCACACCAGCCTGACGCAGGAAGTAAAGACCGACGATCGCCAGGTTGCTTACCGGCTGGTCAGGCTTTTCGACAAGCCGCCTGATGGTGCTGCCTTCGGTTACGGCCACGCCAAACCGTCTCGGATCTGCCACCTCCTTGACACCGAGCGTCGAGATTCCGCCGCCGAGTACCGGCATCAGGTCGACATCGAAAATGGTGTCGCCAAGAATGATAAAGAGGGGCTCATCCTCGCTGACGTGAGGGCGGCACATGTGGATTGCGTGAGCCAGGCCCAGCTGTTCAGACTGCGTGACGAAGGTCAGCTTGATCTTGAAGTTGGACTTGAGATACTCTTCGATCATCTCCCCAAGGTAGCCGACGATGATTACCGCCTCGTCGATACCGGACTCGATCAGCTTGTCCATGATGTGCCCGATAATGGGTTTTCCGGCGACATTGAGCAGGACTTTTGGCTGAGAGAAGGTATGCGGGCGGAGCCTGCTGCCTACACCGGCTACGGGTATGATGGCTTTCATAAACCTCGGGGCTGAAATAGAGTTGATATATGCTGTGTCACGTAAATGATAACATATTCAATAGGCGCCAATTATCACAATTGTTCAGCCGGTTTCCCGGTGAATTTCGTGCAAAAATAACGTGCTCGTCCAATGGCATGGAAAACCGGCAGAATAGATTATCTTTTTCCACAAGCCGCGCATTGGTTCGACGGCAGTATCGTTAATCCCCGAAACCTTGTCGAGATCCTCAGCATGGACAAACCGGTAAAGACATATCAGCAGTCCGGTGTACTGCCGTTTTATGAAGACCGGGTGGTCCTGATCACAGCCCGCAGCACGGGACGCTGGATCATACCTAAAGGTCATGTGGAAAAGGGGATGACACCAGCTGATTCTGCGGCCAAGGAGGCCTTCGAGGAGGCTGGCGTGACCGGAAAGGTGGTTGGCGGCGAGATTGGGGTTTACCGTTACCAGCGCCCGAATGGTCTCTATACGGTTTCGGTGTTTCCCTTCGAGGTCGAACAGCTGCTCGATGTGTGGCATGAGATGGCATTCCGGCAGCGTCGGCTGGTGACCCCGGAAGAGGCGATCAATATGATTGTTCAGGAGCAGCTCAGAGCTGTTGTCGAGAGCTATTTTGCAGGTATGGCGAGGTGCTGACAGAGTCGACGTATTTGTAACGGTTCATGAAGTCGAAAAAAGATGCGCTTTTTTGAAATTAATTTTTGGTAATACCAGTTCTTGTCGTATATTATGAGCCTTCCGTTCAGACGGGGCATGGCGCAGCTGGTAGCGTGCCTGCTTTGGGAGCAGGAGGTCCCGAGTTCGAGTCTCGGTGCCCCGACCAGGAAAGCCGCGACAGGAGTGATGTGCCCGTAGCTCAATGGATAGAGCATCAGCCTTCTAAGCTGAGGGTTACAGGTTCGAGTCCTGTCGGGCATACAGAATGGATGCCTTGGTGAATAGATGGTGATTGTAGCTCAGCTGGTTAGAGCGCCAGGTTGTGGCCCTGGAGGTCGGGGGTTCGAGTCCCCTCATTCACCCCATACATATTGTTTTTTGGCCCCATCGACTAGTGGTTAGGTCATCACCCTTTCAAGGTGGTAGCACGGGTTCGAATCCCGTTGGGGTCACTCCATAACGATTCAGTGTTCCGGCATGGTGTGGACAGGTGTACCTGGTACCAGAGTCGGATAACCGAAGCGAGGCATCAAGGCCAATACAGTTTCAGCTCTGTTCTTCCAAGGTTCAGGGCTTTTTTTATTTGGGTATCTCTGAAAATCTGTTCCGCGATTACCCGTCAAAACGGGCCGGGTATGGTTCGACATCTCAAGCTTCCGCAATTTTCGGGATCTTGCCGGTTACGAAACATGTCTGTCTCTCCCGAAGCCGGGATCAGGACGATCTTCAGCGGTGTCCGTTCATGAACGCAGCGCACCCTTCCTATGAAAATCTCCGTCAACTGGCTGAAAGAGTTCATTCCCGCCTTTTCACCTGACATTCCCGAACTTGTCGATCGCCTGACCTTTCTCGGTCTCGAAGTCGAAGAGGTCATTACACAGAAGTTGCCTGACCCGAAAGTGGTCGTCGGCAGAGTGGCTGATGTCCGTCCGCACCCGAATGCCGATCGTCTGCGTATCTGCATGGTCGATACCGGTGACGGCGAACCGAAGCAGATCGTCTGCGGCGCTCCGAACGTCGAGGCCGGCATGATTGTGCCGGTTGCCACCATCGGAGCTGAACTCACGTCGGTTTCAGGTGAAACCTTCACCATCAAGCCGGCAAAGATCCGTGGAGAGCGCTCCTCGGGCATGATCTGCGCTGCCGATGAACTTGGCCTTTCAGACGATCACGACGGGGTGATGGTGCTTGACCAAGGGTGCCGGATCGGCGAGCCGCTGGCAACCTATCTCGAATCCGATACGGTTCTCGAGATTGCCATCACGCCTAACCGTCCTGATGCCCTGTCGCATCTCGGCGTGGCCCGCGAACTTGCCGACTGCAGCAATATCGTCTATCCCGAAGCTCCGGTGCGCGAGTTCTCGAGAGGTTGCGGTCTTATCGAAGTGCACGACCAGGACTCCTGTCCTTACTATTCAGGTACGGTCATCAAGGGTGTCAGGGTTGCTCCGTCACCGAGGTGGCTGGCGCGCAGGCTGGAGCAGAT
>JAAXWP010000101.1 GCA_013334925.1 Chlorobiaceae bacterium | reverse complement strand
TCAAGTGAAGGTTCCTAATGTACTACCTTCACCCCTTTCCTCCAAATTATTTCCTCACTTTTCTTGAAAAAAGAGAAGAAAATGGACCAAATGGACGTTATGGACTGAATGGACAGGAAATCAGGCTTTTTCTCCATCACGCCCATGGCGTCCATCACGTCCATCGAGGTTCGCCATCGAAGTTCACCGCAAAAAAAAGCGGCAGACGCGAGGTCTGCTGCTTTCACACCACCGAGCTTTACCATCATAATCAATAATTCTAACCACTGGCTCGTCTTCCGAGTTCCCAAAAACAGTAACTCTTTATCAGCAGGCGTCAGGATTCAAGCCCTTTTTCAGGCTGTATCGTCCCTGCCTTGAGAAGCCGGTGCCGCAGACCATCGTTCTTTGGGCACGAGAACATCCTTGTCTGGCTGGCTCCGGAAATGAGGCGACATGATCTGGACACCGTACTCGTTGAACGCATCCTGAATATGCCCGTGCAGTTCCGACAGGATGGAGAAACGCTCCTCTGCTCGCTCGATACTGAACATCAGGGTATACTCCACATAGAAATCCGAAAGCGATTTCTGCAATACGTAAGGTTCCGGCCGATGAAGTATACCGTCCGTGCGCCCAGCGGCCACCAGCAGGAGCGCATGGACCTGGCGCCAGGGCGCATCGTAACCGATCGTGACGCTTGTGGCGACGATGGCGCCGTCCCGGCGGGCCTCTTTCGAGTAGTTGATGACCGTGCTGCCCATCAGCAGCGCGTTGGGAATGGTCACCTCCTCCTTCCTGATCGTCACGATTTTTGCGGCCAGCATACCAAGCTCACGGACGACGCCCTCATGATCGCCGATCTTCACATAATCACCGGGCTGAAACGATTTGGTATACACGGCGACGATTCCTCCAATCAGTTGACCAACCAGACCTGCCGATCCGAGCGACACCATAAGCCCCAGGAATACACTGATCCCCTGGAAGGCCTTGGTCTCCGATCCTGGAATAAGCGGATAGGCAACGACAAGAGCGAACACCCAGATGAGCACAACGACAATCCGTCGCGTAGCTTTTGCCGTTTCCGGTTCGAACCACCGCAGATGAACCGAACTGCTCTCGACAGCTATGAAAAATGCGCTGACCGCATTGACCAGAAGCCTGGTCATGAAGAAAATGACGCCAATCGTGAACAGGCTCGGTATAGAGACCAGTACGCTATGTCCGAGATCATAAATCGTATCGAGAAGAAATCCCGAGAGCTCGCGGGACCATGGCTGGGTATATGGAAACAGCGAAAGTATGTAGGTCAACCACAGGTACGTAAGTGATATCAGTACGATGACCTCGAACATCTTGACGAGGCCATTGCCAAGCGAAACCAGATAAGGGGCGAGATTGAAGTTCCCGATCATGAACCGCTTGTTCAGGCCTGATTCAACATGCTTCAACTGGCCGAGTATACGAACGAAAACCCTGCCGAGGAGGAGTGCTGCGAAAAGTGCGACAATCGTCGCAAGCAAAGCGATTCCGGCCGACTGGATGAGCATCGGCAGACGATACTGAGCCCGCCTCGCCTCCATCCATTGCGATACCGCAATGACAGCTCGCTGTTTGGCAAGCTCGAAGGATTCTCCGTTTGTGGTATCCGCATCAGCCTCCGTGACCGCGAACATTATCCGGCCATTTACCTTGATCAGTGCCAGACGATTGCCGCCCTCGAGCACTTCGACAGCCATGACCCTATACTCAGGAAGATCGGCAGGGACCTGATTCATCCGTTCACCTGCCAGATTCGCCCTTTCTTTTGGAGTTAACCCCTCATATGCGGAGCGGAACGTCATGATGTTCCGGTTCCATAGCACGACAGATGCCGTCCTTGATGAAGCAGACAACACGCCAGTCGAATCCGGCATAGCTGCTGCGGCATGACG
>JAAXWP010000080.1 GCA_013334925.1 Chlorobiaceae bacterium | reverse complement strand
AGTAAAGATGGATCGCCACTTCCCGACAGGTCGGGACTCGCGATGACGAATCCTCGTTATTCGAAAGGCAAACTGAAACAACCATCCGTCATTTTTGTCTTTACACGCTACTGGCCTTCATTGCACTTCGATGTATTCAGAGGAGATGCTGGCCCAGGACTTCCCTTATTTTGGCATCGAGGCTGCCAATGCTGAAGGGTTTCTCGATCATTTTCATCTGCTTCTCCTCGACGTTTTTTCCGGCAAAGAAAGAGTCTGAATAACCGCTCATGAAGAGCGTCTTCATGCCTGGACGGGCAGCGTGAATCTGCTCGGCCATCTCGATGCCGTTCATGCCCGGCATGATAACATCCGTCAAAATGAGGTCAATCCGCCGCTCTTTTTTCAGGCAGATATCTATCGCCTCCTGGGGAGTGCTGGAGCGGATGACTCCGTAGCCGAGACTTTGCAACTGCTTTGCCGTCGAATCGAGCACCAGTTCGTTGTCTTCGACCAGAAGAATCGTGCCATGACCTCCGGTGACGGAGTCAGGAAGTTCATCATCGGCTCCAGCCACGCCAATAAAGCGCGGAAAATGAATCGTGAAGGTCGTGCCTTTATCGGGAATGCTTTCCACATCGATGAATCCGCGGTTCTGGGTGACAATGCCGTAGACCGTGGCCAAGCCGAGGCCCGTCCCCTTCCCCACCTCCTTGGTGGTGAAAAAGGGTTCAAAAATCTGTTCAAGCGTTTCCGGGTCCATGCCAGCACCGTTGTCCCGGATGGTCAACCGGACGTACTCCCCGGGAAACGCATCGAGATTGCGCAAGCATTGCTCTTCGCTGACGCGGAGGTTATCGGTCTGTACCCAGATCATCCCTCCGTTCGGCATGGCGTCCCGGGAGTTCAGCGCCAGGTTGATCACAATCTGGTTCAACTGGTTCGGATCGAGTTTGACCAGCCAAAGCTCGTCAGTGGGGTTGAAATTGATGATGATGTTCTCGCCTATCAGATGGAGCAGGGTCTTTTTTGACTCGACGAGGAACCCGTTCAGATCGAGCGGCTTGGGGGTCACCATTCCCTGGCGGGAGAAAACGAGAAGCTGCCGGGTTATCCAGGCTGAATGTTTGGCTGCAATGTCTATCTGTTCGAGGTTCTTCTGGATCGCTTCCGGATCATCATTGAATAACCGGCTCAATTCCACCATTCCCATGATGACCGTCAGCATATTGTTCAGATCGTGAGCAACGCCTCCGGCCAGGCGGCCGATGGACTCCATCTTCCTGGACTGCTGCAAAAGCTTTTCGAGTCGGCTCTTCTCTTCCTGTGCGAGCTTGATCTCGCTGATGTCCGAGGCATAGACAAAGAAACCCCGGATTTGATCGCCGGAAATGGCCGGGATATAGTTCACCCAGCAGGTGATCTTCTCGCCGTTTGCCTTGTGCACCGCTCTTTCGAAGTACTGTGGCTGACCGTTCAATACGGCGTCAATATGCGTTTTGAGACTGATATAGGCATCCTCTCCGATAAAATCCCTGAAGTGAATGTTCAGCATCTTTTCCAGAGAGAGGCCAAACCACTCTGCATACTTCGCATTTGCAAAAAGACAATGGAGATCGTTTGACCAGTAGCCTACCAGGCCAGGACCGTTATCGGCAAGCCTCTGGAGGAACTGCCGCTGAGCGGATAATTCGAGTTCCGCATGTTTGCGCTCGGTAATGTCGAGCGTCGTGCCGATATACCGAAGCAGTTTGCCCTGTTCGTTGAAGTACGGGTGCGCCAGATCACGAACCCATCGCACCTCCCCGCCGGGGCGGACGATCCGGTGCTCGAACTCATAAACCGAACGCTCTCGCATGGCCGATGAAAAAGTCTTGTCGAGCAGTTCCGAATCGTCGGGGTGTATGCACCTGACGAGCATCGTCTGATAATCCGGCGACGGTTCAGCCGGATCGATGCCGTAAATATGATACTCCTCCTCGGACCAGATGGTTTGCAGGCTCTCTGCGATGTACTCGAACGCACCGAGATGCACTATTTTCTGCGCCTCCGTGAGGAGATATTTCGCGTGCCGCAACTGTTCGTAGGTCTCTGCTTCGCGCTGTTTACTTTCGGTGATGTCGAGCGTCGTGCCGATGTATCGGAGAAGTTCGCCATTTTCATCAAAATAGGGATGCGCCCGATTGAATAGCCACCGCACGCTGCCGTCAGAGCGGATGATGCGATGCTCGAGTTCGTAGACGGCGCCATTTTGCAGAGCGGCGGTAAAAACCCTGTTGAGCATTGAGGCATCATCTGGATGAATGTACCGTGACATCATGATCTCGTACGTGATCGACGATAGTCCCGGATCCAATCCAAAAATGTGGAACACCTCGTCAGACCAGACGATATTCCCGGTCGCGGCATCGTACTCGAAAAAACCGGTTCGGGCGATTCTTTGAACCTCGCTTAAAAGGTACTTCGATTTCAGCAGCTCGATTTCGGTCTGTTTTCGTTCGGTAATATCCTGGCAATAGACCCAAATCCCGCCGTTCTCTGCTGGGAAGCACCGGTTGAGAAACCAGCGTTCCAGTGGTTTGCAGAAATGTTCGAAATCCCGCCTCTCACCGGCGACGGCTCGCCGAAACTCCTCCTCGACCTGACTCCCCACGGAGAACGGGAACAGCTCCCAGTAGTTTCTGCCGATGAGCTGCTCCCGATCGGTTTTCAGATGATGACAGGCTGTTGTATTGACGCAGATAAATCGCCACTCCCCGTCCAGGGCGATAAACCCTTCCTGCATGTTCTCCAGGAGGGCAAAGAACTGTTCCTGGGCACGCTCCTGAGTAAAAAAACCGGAGATTAGGTCACTGTTCATGTCGATGTTCCTTTGAGTACTCCTGTGGAGTAACCGTCGTTATGGTAGCGTTGCCAAGCTGGTTTCGACCTGGCCGGAGAGATGGAGCTGTCTCGGTAGAGAGAACGTGATGCGATTTTAACGCACTATCGTTGAGCAGAGCACTTGTTTTGATAACCATCCGTTACTCGAAGCAGAAATGCTTCCGGCCTCAGGCCATCATATCCGCTGTGCTGGCGGATGGAATGGTAATCACCTTGCCGCTTCGACAGCCTCTCGGGCATGATTGAGACTCATAAAACAGTTGATATTCAGCCATTCATCGCGGAGTCTGCTGTTAATTCTCTCAATATAGGCGTTGTGAACCCGATTGAAAAGCCGCTTCGCATTAAGGCCAGCAGCGCGGTCAACTCGTTGATCGGGTGCTTGCCCTTGCAGTTGCTCGCGATCATCGCCAAGATTCCGACCCTGTTCGAGTGGATATTGCGGCCTGTTACTGACCGCTTACACCAAGACTGGCGGCAATCTGCCGAAAGCTGTTCAGTCCCGCTTCGATGTTTTCGATGATCTCCTCGGCCAGCTCTTCCGGGTCGGGCAGGTTGTCGAGGTCGGAGAGGGATTTATCCTTCAGCCAGAAGATGTCGAGACTGGTTTTGTCTCTGGCGATGATGTCGCTGTAGCTGTATTTGCGCCACCGCCCTTCCGGGTTGGTCTCGGCATTCCAGCGCTCCTTTCTGTCGAAGCGGTTTTTGGGATTGTAGCACTCGATGAACTCCTGAAGGTCTTCAAAGCGCAGTGGCTTTTTCTTGAGGGTGTGGTGGATGTTGGTTCGGTAGTCATAAATCCAGACCTCTTTGGTCCACGGCTCTTTCTGCGCCGGATGGTTGTCGAAAAAGAGGACGTTCGCCTTGACGCCGTTGGCGTAGAAGATGCCGGTCGGCTGCCGCAGAATGGTGTGCAGCTCGGCGGTTTCCATCAGCTTTTTGCGGACGGTTTCGCCCGCTCCGCCTTCAAAGAGGACATTGTCGGGTACGACGACGGCGGCTCGGCCTGTGGATTTCAGCATGGTGCGGATATGCTGCACGAAGTTGACCTGCTTGTTGGAGGTCGTGGCCCAGAAGTCCTGCCGGTTGTAGGTGAGGTCGTCTTTCTCCTGCTCGCCCTCCTCGTTGGTGAATGTCATGCTGCTCTTTTTGCCGAAGGGCGGATTGGCGAGCACCATATCCACCGTGTCCGATGGTGAAGCGATCAGGGCGTCGGTGGAGCTGATGGCGCTTTCGCCGTCGATCTCGCCGATGTTGTGCAGGAACATGTTCATCAGGCACATGCGGCGGGTGCTGGAGACGATCTCGTTGCCGCTGAAGGTCTTGAGCTTGAGGAAAAATTTCTGCATCCGGTCAAGCTCGTAGTTGCCGACCAGATAATCATACGCGGCAAGAAAGAAGCCGCCGGTGCCGCAGGCCGGATCGGCAATCGTCTGCATCGGCTCCGGTCGCATACAAGCCACCATCGCCTTGATGAGCGCGCGGGGGGTGAAGTACTGGCCCGCGCCTGATTTGGTGTCCTCGGCGTTCTTTTCGAGCAGCCCTTCGTAGATGGTGCCTTTGGTGTCGGCGTCGAGTATGACCCAATTCGTGTCGTTCACCATCGTGATCAGGCGGGAGAGCTTGGCCGGGTCCTGAATCTTGTTCTGTGACTTGGTGAATATCTGCCCGAGCATCCCTTTCTTTTTGCCCAATTCCCGCAGCAGGGTCATGTAGTGGGTTTCCAGCTCCGCGCCTTTTGGGGTGCAGAGGCTCTTCCAGTTGTACTCTTCGGGAATACCGACATCGCGGTTATAGGGAGGTTTGCTGTATTCATCGGCCATTTTCAGGAAGATGAGATAGGTCAACTGCTCAAGGTAGTCACCATACCCGACCCCGTCATCGCGAAGGGTGGTGCAGAAGCTCCAGACTTTGGAAACAATGGTATCGGCGGTCATCTTATTCGTTTACGTCTAAAGGTTTACGTTCTGCGCGGTTTTAGCCGCTCTGCTCTTTTTGGGCGTCGCCGCATCCGCTTTTTCCCTCGCGATGCGCTCCAGCAAGACGGATGCAGGCTCTTCATTCGGGTCTTGCGGCACCAACTGGCCGGAAAAAGCTTTTTTCAGAATCGATTGGCGGAGGGCTTCGGAGCGAGCAATATTGTCCTCAATATCTGATTCCATTCCTTGAATATTCGATATTTGTTCATCAAGTTTATTCGTTATTTCTACTTGTTCGTCAATGCTACCTAAAGGCAATACAACGTGTTTTACATCACGTAAATACACGGCTTGTTGTGCAGTTGCACCTGAAATAGAAATAATTTCTCTGTTAATGTTTGGATGCTTTAACGCATACATCAAATATCTCGTGTCAAGCAAAGGAAAAGCCTTTATTAAAATAACACTTCCAAGTAAACAGAATACTTTATCTGTGTCCACTTGACACATCCTGCCGACCGTTGCACCTCGGCTAACGATAAGGATATCGCCTCTTTCAGGGTCGCAACGTTTACGTGCTTTTATTGCAGTTTCCTCACTGACGTAAATTGGATTATCAAAATTAACGCCCTCATCTCTAACATCCTTTGCTGATAAGAAATAAACGCCGCTTTTTGTGACTATTGGTTTAAAATGTTCACCATCTGTTATTTTCAAAGACAACTCATCCAGTTTTACCCACTTCCATTTATTTGGTAGAGTTGGCAATTCTAAAATCTTGGCTTGAGCTAGCTTTTCTGGAGTCTTTTGAGGCTTAGGTTTTTCAGGTTTTTTCCCAACCTTCCCATCCTTTTCCCACTGCTCAACCGCGGCTTTCCACTCTTCGAACCGATGCTGGTAGCGGACTTCGCGCTCGTGCTTGATGCGCTCCAGAAGCTGCTCTGCGGTTTCGAGCTTGTCGGCGTTCTCTTTGCGCCACTGCTCGGTGAGCTTGCCTTCAAATGCGTGTTTGAGCAATGCCTGTCGGTAAACCTTGAGCTGTTCACGAGCTGTTTTCAGGCTTTCGATGCCTTTATCAAGTTCGGAGAAGAGTTCTTCGATTTTGGCGACGGGTTCTTCGCGGAATTTCGTGGAGAGTGTTTTCTTGGATTACGTCATCGTTCGATAGCCATGTTGAGTTTGCCGCAGTAAAACAGAATGCGGGTACGGTAACTCTCGAACCGACGAAATCCTCTGGCTGAGGCCTTGACGATCTGAATCTTGCTGTTCAGACCTTCGGATACCGCATTGGTGATGGCGTGTTTAAAATACGTCAAAATGTTGTCGAAATGTCGCTGGAGCAGCTCTTTGACCTCGATCAGCGGACTCAAACCAACCGCATCGACCCGTTTCGACCAGTACTCGAAAAAGAAGCTCGCCGCGTCGGCGCATCCAAGCTGCCAGAAAACCCGAAACATGTTTTTTAACGCCCATGCCTGTCCGGTTTTGAACTCGTCGG
>JAAXWP010000033.1 GCA_013334925.1 Chlorobiaceae bacterium | reverse complement strand
GATCTGTCCCGCCGCAACTGGAAAACCTTCGAATGATGATGAGCCAGCCACTGACCCTCGTGCTCGCATCGCAGTCCCCGCGCCGGAAAGAGCTTCTGGCGATGGCAGGATACCCGTTCGGAACGATCTCCGCCGACATCGACGAGACCTTCGACCCGAACCTCACCCCCGAAGAGAATGTCATGGAGATCTCCGTCAGGAAGGCCGAAGTCGCCATGTCGCTGCATCCTGCACCGGAAAGCACGGTCATCCTCGCTGCCGACACCACCGTAGTCCTCGATGGCACACCTCTCGGCAAACCGCTCGATGCAGATCACGCTTTCGACATGCTCTCAAAGCTGCAGGGGCGTTCCCACCATGTCCTCACCGGTTTCACGGTATTGCATGGTGATCGTCGAACTACCGGTTACGCGATGACCGTCGTCAGGTTCGAACCGATGCCGGACAGCGAGATCAGGCGGTATATCGAAACCATGAAACCGTTCGACAAGGCCGGTTCTTATGGCATCCAGGACCCCATTATGGCCTGTTATGTCGATGGGATCGAAGGTTGTTATTACAACGTCGTCGGTCTGCCGGTATCGAAAGTCTGCGCAGCCCTGAAACCTTTTCTGCAAACCCGATCCGGCATGGAATGAGCGACAAACCGGTGCTGGTCATCCTCGGGCCGACAGCTTCGGGCAAAACGGAGCTGGCGTGGCGAATTGCGCGCCTCGCCGGAGGCGAAATCGTCTCAGCCGACTCCCGGCAGATCTACCGGGGCATGGACATCGGCACGGCGAAGCCTTCACGCGAGCTGCTCGATTCCGTCAGGCACCACTTCATCGACGAACGGGAAATCGGTGAGCCCTTCTCTTCAGGGGATTTCGCCTCCGAAGCGCTCGTTCGTATCGAAGAGCTCCGCAAGCGAGGCACTCCTGCCATTGTGGCCGGAGGCTCGACGCTCTACCTCGAAGGTCTGCTGAAAGGGTTTGCCGAACTCCCTGCCGGCGATCCCGCAATCCGTGAAAAACTGAAACACGAGCTCGAACGGTATGGAGCGGAAACGCTGTACCGACGTCTCACGGAGATCGACCCGGAACAGGCGCGGACCCTCGACCCGACCAAAACCCAGCGACTCGTCAGGAGCCTCGAAATCATCGAAATCAGCGGTTCCACTGTCACCAGCCTGCAGAAGGCTGCGCTGAACGAAAGGAATGCACCTGAATTCCTCGTCATCGGCCTCGACATGCCTCGTCCGGTGCTATACGATCGGATCGACCGCAGAACCGAGTGGATGATGCGCTCGGGACTCATCGCCGAAGCACAGAAACTCTATGAAGAATACGGCCGACAGATCCGGGAAGAATCGCTCAACGCCCTGCTCACGGTCGGGTATCGGGAGCTGTTTGACTGTTTCGAAGGCCGGGCCGAACTCGGAACGGCAGGAATACTCGTCGCGCAGCATACGCGTAATTATGCAAAACGCCAGTTGACTTTTTTCAAAAATAGGCTTAATGTTGAGTGGGTGGATTCCCCAATGAACGAAACCGGACTTGCCTTACTGGCAGAAGATATCTGCCGTAGAATATCGTGAGTGGCAGGGCGATACCAGTGAGTTACCCTGACTCGCGAAGTTTTTATCCCCAACTCCATTCAATCCGTCAGGCATATGACCGCCAAGTTCTTCATCCAATGGATCCCGTTGCACACCAAGGTGTTAAAAAGCAGTATCAGCAATGAAACATTCCTTATCGACCCGCAAGGAACTGACGATCCTCAAGCTTGAGGAGTCAGTCTTCGATGTCCGTCATGCCGATTGGTTTAAAGAAACCATCGACCAATTGGTAAGCCGGGAAAACAGTCGAAACCTCATCATCGATTTCTCCCAGGTCAAGGCGATCGATTCCTGCGGCATCAGTTCGATGCTGCTCGCCCACCAGCTGGCCAATAAGTCTGAAGGACTGGCGATTTTCGTCTCGCTCTGCCATCAGATCAAAGACCTGCTCAAACTCACCAACCTCGACAAACAACTCTACATCTTCTCTTCGATCAACGAGGTCATGACCCTGATCGAACCAGCCCTGAAAGGCAAGCGCTCCCATAAAACGAAAAGTCAGGCAACACAATTCGATCACGTCGACGAAATCGGCGAAGAGATTGAGATCCTGCCTGAAGAGGCATTCGAAAACGAGTCGTTTCCTGAAATAATGGACGACGAAGAACCTGAAGAAGAGAAGATCGAAGTCGACGAAGTAGAGACGCCTGTACCGGAGCCGGCTCCGAAAAAACGCGGCCGGCCAAAAAAGAATCCGTAACCCGGCATCGACATGGCAGGCAAGTCATTCGTACCGCCCTGCACTGAGCTTGCCCACAATTCATATCTGAGAAAAGTCGCCGCTCGCGAACGACGACAAACCACCAAACCTCTTCGCGCGATGACGCTTCCCCTCCAGTCGACGGCCACCATGATAGCCGTGGGCACCGGTGCACTGCTCTGGATCGCGGAGGGAATCCTGCCGTTCTTTCGCGTCCGTTCATCGAGAGGCCGGCACGCCTTCGTCAATCTGGGCCTTGCAGCAACGAATCTGCTCATCATCCTGCCCGCGGATATCGCTACGGCGGCGATCCTCGAGCAGACAGGCGCCACCTTTTCCGGTCTCCGGGGATACCTTCCCGATGGAACTCCCGGAACAATAGCCATGCTGCTGCTGCTCGACCTCTGGCTGTACCTCTGGCACCGCATGAACCATGAAATCCCGATATTCTGGAGATTCCATGCCGTCCACCACAGTGATGCGGAGCTCGATGTCACCTCCGCCTGGCGATTCCACCCGGGAGAGATCCTGCTCTCCGAACTGGTCCGCCTCCCATTCCTGGTGCTGACCGGTGCCGGAATCCGTGAGCTCATCATCTACAATCTGCTGATGAACCCGGTCATTCAGTTCCACCACAGCAACGTCAGGCTACCCGAACGATACGACCGTATATTGAGAACGGTAATCCCTACTCCGCTTCTTCACCGCCTGCACCACTCGACGATCAGAAGTGAGCATGACAACAATTATGGCGCCCTGCTTTCCATCTGGGACCGCCTCCTGGGAACCTTGCTCATCGGACCGGTAGAGCCCACCAAAGCACTCGGCCTCGAAGGTACATCCGGACCCGACTGGCAGAAATGGTCGACTCTCATACAAAAGCCATTCAGAGGGTAACGCCTCCACGCACATGAGGGATTGACAACACCCGGTTTTCAGCTTATTTTTAACTATTCGGTTTACCCCATCTTCCCGTTCCCCCGTAAACCGGAGTGCACACCATGCTTGACAATCTCTTCCGGAAAAGTTTTACGGAACTTTTCGCAGCCGCCGACATAACCATCGACGGCAAGAAACCCTGGGATATCAAAGTTCACGATTCGCGACTTTTCCGCAAGGCCATGCTGCAGGGAAGCCTTGGACTTGGCGAATCCTATATGGACGGATGGTGGGACTGCAATGACCTTGAAGAGCTCTTCTACAGACTGTTCACGGCAAACGTCGACCAGAAGGTCCACACCCTCTGCGGTACGAAATGCTCACTCATGGGTGCGATCTTCAACCTGCAGAAACCCTCCAGGGCCTTCACGATCGGCAGAAGGCACTACGATGTCGGCAACGACCTCTTCAGGGCGATGCTGGACCCGCTGATGATCTACAGCTGCGCATACTGGAACGGAACGACGAGCCTCGAAAAAGCACAGGAGAACAAACTTCGGCTCGTATGTGACAAACTCGGTATCGAACCCGGCATGAGGGTGCTCGATATCGGTTGTGGATGGGGAGGAACCGCCCGGTATATTGCCGGGCACTATGGGGCGAAGGTTACCGGCATTACCGTTTCCGGCGAACAGGTCGAACTTGCCCGTGAGTTCTGCAGGGGGTACGACGTGGACATCAGGTACATGGACTACCGGAATCTCGATGACTCTTTCGACCGCATTCTGTCACTCGGTATGCTGGAACATGTCGGGCACAAGAATTACCGGGCTTTTTTCGAGACTGCACGACACTGCCTCAATCCGGATGGCCGCCTGCTGGTCCAGACGGTAGGAAGTAACGTACCGACTACAGGACCTGACCCCTGGATCGGAGAGTACATTTTCCCCAACTCCATGCTGCCATCGTCGAGCCAGATCACGCCAGCCTACGAACCCCTCTTCGTACTTGAAGACTGGCACTCGTTCTCTTTCGACTACACCCTGACCCTCAGAGCCTGGCACAAGAACTTCAACCACCGCTGGCCTGAGTTCAAGCACGCTTACGACAAGCACTTCTACCGCATGTGGGAGTACTATCTGCTCAGCTTTTCAGGCGCTTTCAGAGCACGCGCCATTCAGCTATGGCAGTTGCTGCTCAGCCCCTCGGGAATAAAGGGCGAGTTTCGCGTCCCTCACGACCCGTTGCCGCTGAAAACGTTCACGGATAGAGAAAACGGTCCGAAGAGGCCGACTCGAATTCCCGGACCTCAGAGCGGGCAGCCTCAAGAATTTCCCCGATAGAACGTCCGTCTTCGATCATGTTCCGGTAACGTGAGCTCCCGGCAAGCTGGTCGAAAAATCGGGCGTGTCGTGAAAGGCCCAACTCCTGCGGGTACAGTTTCCGGAGTGAGAGCAGAAGCGCGACAGAGGTCCGGAAAGGATCGAAACTCCTCCGGTCAGTGATCTTCAGCCGCACCCCCCTGCACTCGAGACCGACATGCTTGCCCGAAACCGGAGTGAACACGACAGGCATCACATCGACACCTGGCAGCATGTGCACATTCAGCTCTTTTTTGAGGGCCGCTCCATCGATGAACGGCGCACCGATCATCCTGAAAGGAGCATCAGTGCCTCTGCCCTCGCTGACGTCGGTCGCTTCGAGCATGACCGTCGAGGGGTAGAGCATGACCGTCTCGAAATCACGGAGATTCGGCGAGGGGGGCATGAAGCGGAATCCATCGAATTCATCGGCAAATTTACTCCGACGGTACCCATCCATTTTCACGACCTTGAGCGACAAACCGGGAAAACGGTTGCGCTTGAGCAAGACGGCGATCTCACCTACCGTCATACCATGCACGAAAGGCAACTCGGCCGCGCCAACGAACGATTCAAATGCCGGCTTCAGCACGAATCCATCTGCCGGTAATGGCGCCAAGGGGTTCGGTCGATCGAGCACCATGAACGTAATCCCGGCCTCCCGGCAGGCCTCCATGCACAGTTTCATGGTCGATATATAGGTGTAACAGCGCACACCGACATCCTGCAGATCGAAAACCAGCACATCGATCTCTTTAAGAAGCGAGGGATCGGGTTTTCTTGAATCACCGTAGAGCGAATAGACCTTCAGGGTATCGACGAGTGCCGCGTTACCCACCTTTTCACCCGCCTCGCGGTCCAGCGAAAAGCCATGCTCCGGCGCCATCAGAAATCGAAGATTCACGCCATGGCGAAGCAACAGGCGATAGCCGGGTGTACCGTCTGCTGAACGGGCTGCGGCATTGGTCACCAGCCCGACCCGCTTGCCGCTGAGCATGCGGCAACCGTCGTTATCGAGCACGTCGATCCCGTACCGGAATCCTGCAGCAAAAAGGCGGCCCGAGCAGAAAAGTATCAGAAGGATGATTGAAGCGATCCTGAGCAATCTCGTCATGCGTATATCATCGGATGAATGATGTTAGCGAGCACCGGAAAATCGAAGCGGTCCCGGTTTGAAAATAGCCAACCACCGATGCTCCACCAACAAGAACGGCGAACTTCCGAGTGCAATGCGATTTATCATCAGATCTGCAACAACGCGATGCTGATGAAATCCGCGCCCTGTCTGTCCCCCTTATCCCGACTGCGTCGGTCGAAAATGACTGAAAAGATAGACGTAATGGCGACAATCAGCACCACTGTTGCTGCTTATGAGACCATCCATAGTTATTACTCCGGCGAGTAAAGGAAGCAAAAGCATTCCGGGCCCGATCTGTCATCCTTCACTTCGTTCAGGATGACATTCAGGAATAAACGCAAAACACATAGGTGAATCCCTTCTGAGACAGCCTCATGACAACCAGTAAAAAACCATATTGACACGTTAAATTGCCATAGTATTAACTTGAGGGCAACATCATCAGGAAACCATCTCCAACTCCTCCTGACAGCCATGGGAAACATCGAAGATTATCAGAACGGCCATATCCTCAAAAGCATCGGCAGGGCGTTGCAGACTATCAGCAACAGTGCGCAGGGTCTTGATGACACGCCGGAAAGCATTCGGGTAAAACAGAAAATCTGCGAATTCGAACCGACCGTGCTCTCCTTCGAAAAAGCCATCATCGCAGTCCGATCGGCCAGAACGATCGCCATAGGCGAGCGGATCTGTCGCCCCCTCCATCAGGATTCGGAATTCACCGAATCGATCTTTCTTGACGAGCTGGCCGAAGCCATGACGGAAGCTGGCCATGCCCGTTCAGCCGGCCCTGCAGAGGCAGAACAAACCCTGAAGACGCATTCGGGAAAGCATCCTCTGGTGATGTCGAAAGTTTCGGGAAAGTATCTGGAAATCTGTGCATCTGCACCGGAGAGTTGCGTATTCTGGCAGGCAGAAAAAAACGGGGTCCGCTGCATGAAACGCCAGCAGGATTAAAAAAAGAGGACTCACCAGCCCAACAGTTCCGGACTCACTGAACCCATTGGACCCATAAGACCTATAGGACCCATACGACCCATAGGTCCCATCAACAGAAAAACTAAAACGGCCAGAGATCCCGGAGTTTCTCACAACTCCCGGAAGCACAAAAAAAAGACCGCACAACATGGCGCGGTCTTTTGCTGGTGGTGGGGACAGGACTTGAACCTGCAACCTTCGGGTTATGAGCCCGACGAGCTACCAATTGCTCCACCCCACGATGTATTTGTCATCTAATGTACGACAATTTACATTAATAACAAACGATTATTGCACCGAGTTCCCGATTATGTTTTCACCCTGCGGTTCGACGACAAAAAGTTTGCCATCGCTGTTTTCAACCGCCAGGATCATCCCCTGGGAAACCTCTCCCCTGATCTTCCGTTCTGCGAGGTTGGCCACCAGCATGACCTGCTTGCCGACCATCTCCTCGGGTTTGTAGTGTTCGGCGATGCCGGAAAGCACCTGGCGCTCCTCGCTGCCGACCTGCAGCTTCATCTTCAGCAGCTTGCTTGCCTTCTTGACCGGCTCACATTCAAGCACCTTCGCCACACGAAGGTCGACCTTCAGGAAATCATCGAAGCTGATCTCGGGTTTGAAGGTCATCTTCTGCCCGACAGCTCCGGCCTCGCGACGCTCCGCCTCGGCCAGCAGTTTTGCGATCTTCTCGAGTTCAGGCTCAAGATCTTTCTGTTCGATCTTGGAAAAGAGGATCTCGGAAGAGCCTTTGAGTCGATGGCCTTTTTTCAGGCCAGGAAACGCCGCGCTTTCCCAAACCTGAACCCCGGGCTGAATAAGGGTGTCGATCGTCCCCTCGAAACCGAGCATATCGTGAATGCGGTTGCAGGTCTCCGGAATGACCGGATAGAAAAGCAGCGACAGGGCATGGCACAGGTTCAGCGAAACCGACATGGTGTGCGCTGCGGCTTCACGGTCGACCTTGATCGCTTTCCACGGTTCGGCATCGGTCAGGAAGCGGTTCGCGAAACGCGCAACCTCCATGGTCAGCGATGCGGCTTCACGGAAATGGAACCCTTCATAGGCATCGGCGATCTTCTTCAGGGTCTCCTGCCAGTCGATACCGAGCCCGATCCACTCCTCAAGACGGATATCAGCAGGAACCTCTCCATCGAAACGGGTATTGGTGAAATCAACCGAACGCTTGATGAAGTTGCCGAGCGTGTCGGCCAGCTCGCCGTTGGTGCGGTTCTGGAAATCCGACCAGCTGAAATCGGTATCCTTGTTCTCCGGGTAGTTCATGGCAACACTGTAGCGAAGCGTGTCGGCCGGGAAACGGTCCAGAAACTCGCCGAGATAGACCGCGTAGTTGCGCGACTTGGAGAACTTGCGCCCTTCGAAGTTCATGAACTCGGATGCAGGCACGTTGTCCGCAAGCTCGTAGCAACCTTCGGTCCGGCCTTCGTTCCATGCCATGAGAATGGCCGGGAACATGAGGGTATGGAACACCACGTTGTCCTTGCCGATGAAGTTCACGATCCGCGTTTCCGGGTCCTGCCAGTAACGTTTCCAGCGCTCAGCATCTCCCTGCAGTTCAGCCCACTCTTTCGTGAACGAAATGTAACCGAGAACGGCGTCGAACCAGACATAGAGAACCTTTCCCCTGGCGGACTCTTCATCGAGCGGCAGCGAAATACCCCAGGAGAGGTCGCGGGTGATGGCACGGTCTGCCAGCCCCTGGTTGAGCCAGGTGCGAGAGTAGTTGACGACGTTCTGGCGCCAGGAGTCACGATGTGCTTCCACGTAAGCTTCGAGCTTCGGCTGGAACCGGCCAAGCGGGAAATACCAGTGGAGCGTCTCGCGCAGTTCGGGTTTGGCGTCGGAGAGCTTGCTTTTCGGGTCGATCAGCTCGAGCGGGCTCAGATGCGTACCGCACTGCTCGCACTGGTCGCCGTTGGCATCGGGGTTGTTGCAGATCGGGCAGGTACCGGTCACATAGCGGTCCGAGAGGAAGCGCCCGGCCTTGGCGTCGAAAAAGAGCTTTTCGGTTTTCCGGACGAAGATGCCTTTCTGTTCGATATCAAGAAAGAACTCTTTCGCGGTCTCGTGATGGCGAGGCGAGCTGGTTCGGCCATAATAGTCGAACGAGATACCGCAACGCCTGAAAGCATCGGCGTTCATGGCATGGTAACGATCGACCACATCCTGCGGGGTGATGCCCTCGCGATCTGCCGTGATGGTGATCGGTACACCATGTTCGTCGGAACCGCCGATATGGATGATCTCCTCGCCGGAGAGGCGTTTGAAACGGACATAGATATCCGCCGGAAGGTAGACACCGGCGAGATGCCCGAGATGGACCGGGCCGTTGGCGTAAGGAAGAGCAGTGGTGACGAGGGTTCTCTTGAAGGTTTTCGACATGGAGTCAGGTAATTCTGATATGAATGATAAACAAACTGGTTGCCGGGGCACCGGGCCCCGGATCGGATCATTTCCTGCCGTTCCTGCCGGTGAAGGCGTTGTACTGGTCGAGGGAAATGCGACGCTTCTGACCCGTAGCTTCATATCGGATCCAGATGCTTTTTTTCTGCTGGTCGACACCTTCGACAACGGCGTCACCATCCCTGGTCTTCAGCATCTCACCTACGGATGGCCAGCCATTGTTCCGGCAGGTGTGCCCTTTGTGCGAGCCCTTCGAAAACGAAAGGCAGCACTTGGGTTTGTTGCAGAGGCCGATGGTGTTGAAGGAGTGATTGTCTCCCCCGTTGCCTTCGGTGATCTGAGGCTTTTCAGCAAAAGGATTGGCATGAATCTTCTGCATCCAGCTGGAGCAGCAGAGCACGCAGCCACAGGGCCCCTGGGCGTTCGCCCTTCTGGCCTCCTCTCTGGTGGTGATCTGAACCATCTGGATCCTGGCCTTGAACTCTCCGGCAAGATCGCGGACAAGTCCCCGAAAATCGACCCGATGGGTTGCCGTGTAGTAAACGGACAACTTCTGCTGGTCAAGACGAAGATCGACGTCTACCAGCTTCATGTCGAGACTGTGGCGCTCGATCCTTTTCAGGCAGGCATCCCTGATCTCGGGTTCACGGTGACGGATCTCGGTGAAAGAGCGGACATCATCATCATCGGCAGGCCTCAGGATTGCAGGAAGCGCTTCCACCCCGTTCGCCGTCCTCTTCAGGCTCAGCTTCTTGGCGGCAATGCGGCCCGTCGAATAGATGATGCCGAAATCGAAACCACCGTCAGCTTCGAGAATGACTGGCTGGCCGATCGAGAGCGGCTGCCCGGTAGGATTTGAAAAAAACTCACGTCGGCACCCCTTCATTTCGATCTCGCATACCGGTACGGAATCCGCTTCCGGTTCGTCACCATAAAGGTCGGAAGCCTGTTCATGAAGAATCTTCGAAAGCTTGAGTCTGACTTTCGCATTATCGCCAAGGATACAACTGCATATGACCGTGCTCATATTTCATCCTGAAATCTGGTTTCTCACTTCCGTCCCGGCAACATTGCAAGTATCCAGGATCAACAGGGTTGGCGGAAAGTGCTGTAATTCTGTTTAGTATCTGCCAGTCACCGAAAACTGGCCACGAGAGCCGTCAACCGTTTCATCCCTTTCCGGGTCGCAACAGGCTTCTTAAACGCTCGACTCTGCGGTTGATCGACTCGGCACCCCTGAGCACCTCGTCGAATCCCGAAAGCTGACGATCCGTGACCTGCCGTTTCACTTCGTCAAGATGCTCCTCGGTCCTGGTCTGCATGGAGGCAGTCAGTGCATCCATGCCCTGCCAGGAGGACAAGGTCATGAGTTCCGCGGGACGAAAAGAAAGGAACAGTTCGGGTTTCTGGTCCTCAAGATATTCAATACGGCTGACAACTGAAACAAGGTAAAGCTTGCCTTCCTTTTTCAGAACACGATCGGCAATGCCGGCCGTTCCCCTGAAAAAGAGAAGCGGTCGTTTGTCCACATGTTCGATAAGCCCCTGAGGGAAAATCCAGAGAGCATTCTGCCGCTCTGAGGGTGCAAGCAGGCAGCTGGCGGCATAATCGAGCGTACGTATGGCGCTGCGAGCGTTGGAACGGTCGATGGAGAAGGCACCAAGCCTGGTGAAGAAACGGTGTTTTTCGAGCTGTGGCTGCTCGATGATGATGAACAGGTTCTGCCGGAACCAGAGTTCAGTACAGATCTGGGACCAGAATCCGTCCCACCAGTAAGCGTGATTACCGTAAAAGATAACCGGAATCGAGGTCTCCATGGCCGGCAGTTCCGGCGGCATATGCACTCTCAGCGAGTGGAAATGACGTCTGAACTGCCGGCGGGAGTACCATCCAAACCAGCGAGTGTATGCCCAGCTTCGGCGAACCTCAAGCATGGGCGGGGATCACTGGAAAGCCTTGCGGATGCGATTGACAGCTTCGGTCAGCTCCTCGATCGATGCGGCATAAGAGAGACGCAGGTTTTCAGGAGCACCGAAAGCATCGCCAGGCACCGTGGCCACATAGTGATCCTTCAGCAGGTATTCGGCGATATCGGCGGAGTCATTCATGACCTTGCCACCGAAGCTCTTGCCAAGCAGTCCCTTGATCGACGGGAAGATGTAGAATGCGCCTTCAGGCAGCGTGCACTCGATTCCGGGAATGCTGTTCAGTTCGCGGAACATGAAGTCACGACGCTTCTCGAATTCGGCGCGGCGCTCTTCGACGATCGACTGATCGCCGTTCAGTGCAGCGACGGCTGCCTTCTGGGCGATGGAGTTGGCGTTTGAGGTCGTCTGGGACTGGATC
Source organism: Chlorobiaceae bacterium (assembly GCA_013334925.1). GTDB lineage: Bacteria > Bacteroidota > Chlorobiia > Chlorobiales > Chlorobiaceae > Chlorobaculum. The sequence goes on along the minus strand of JAAXWP010000033.1, from coordinate 19,528 downwards.
TTGTCGCAGGCATCGATGATCCATTTCGGTGCTGCCAGGTAGCCGATCCTCCAGCCGGTCATCGAGTAGCTCTTCGAAGTACCGTTGCTGACGATCACCCAGGGCTTCATCTCGTCGATACGTGCCGGAGAGAAGGGGCGGACGCCACCGTAGCAGATCATGTCGTACATCTCGTCGGAGATGACGAAGATCTCCCTGCCCTTGATCACCTGCATGAGCGCACGCACTTCAGCTTCGCTGTAAACGGCGCCGGTCGGGTTTGAGGGAGAGTTCAGGACCAGGATCTTGGTGTTCGGCGTGATGGCTGCCTCGAGCTGGGCCGGAGTGAGCTTGTAGCCGGCCTCGATCGTGGTGTCGACAATCACCGGGGTGGCGCCGGCGAGGCGGACCATCTCCGGGAAGCTGACCCAGTAGGGAGCGGGCACGATAACCTCGTCGCCTTCCTGGCACAGGGCGAGGAACGCGTTGGCGAGGGTCTGCTTGCCGCCGTTGCTTACGATGATCTCGTTCTCCGCGAACTCGATGCCGTTGTCACGGGAGAGCTTGCTGATGATCGCCTTCTTCAGTTCGGGAATACCGGCATTTGCCGTATAACGGGTGAACCCGGACCTGATGGCATCGATACCAGCCTGACAGACATTATCCGGCGTCGGAAAATCGGGTTCGCCTGCCGACAGGCTTACGATATCCTTGCCCTCGGCCTGCATCTTCTTGGCCAGACCGGTGATCTTCATCGTCTGGGACTCCTGCATGCTCAGCACCCGCTTGCTCAGGTATTTTTCGGGAGTTGCGCTACTCATCTTCTATGTGTTGGTTGTGTTGTTTGATCAGATTGCATTTTCATTTCCGGCCCTTCTTTTCCTCACGTTTGACGGAGAGCATATCGAGAACGTAGGGATGAACGAACTTGCTGACATCCCCTCCGAGCATGGCCACTTCACGGATGATCGACGATGCGACATAGGTGTACTTGACATTCGGCATCAGGAACACCGTGGTGACTTCGGGGTAGAGATGGCGATTCAGCAGCGACATCTGGAATTCATATTCGAAATCCTTGACCTGGCGCACACCTCTCACGATAGCCTTGGCACCAGCCGTACGAGCGTAGTCGGCAAGCAAGCCTTCGTGCAGCACATCGACATTCACGTTCGGGAATATGGAGACGACCTCCCTGATCATGGCGAGTCGCTCGTCAACCGAAAAAAGGGTGTGTTTCTGACTGTTTTCGGCCATGATGACGTCAACCTGGTCAAAAATGTTCAACGCCCGTTCGAGCACATCGAGATGACCGTTGGTAAACGGATCGAAAGTGCCAGGATAGATGGCCTTATGAATCATTGCTCAATGTCTCTGGTGAAGAAGGATACCCTTGTCGTACCGTAATCCTTATGGAAAAGATAGCCAGGAAGAGAAGAGAACTCATGGCTGGAGTGATGCTCCATAAGCAGCAACCCCTCCCCGGAAAGCAACGGCCCCTGAACAATTGCCCGCACCAGTGCACCGTAATCCTCCCATCGATAGGGTGGATCGCAAAACACCAGATCGTACGAAATGCCCTCATCTCTCTTCAGGAAAGCGGTCACGTCAGCCATGACGAACCTTGACAAGGCCGTAACACCAAGATCACCGGCAGTGCTGCGCATGGTCTCGAGAGCCTGGCGGTTCTGCTCGACAAAACAGGCGCTCCTGGCCCCGCGGCTCAGCGCCTCGAAGCCAAGATTACCGAAACCGGCAAAGAGATCGAGCACGTCGATATCCTCGAAATCCATCCGCGCTCCGATCGTATCGAAGAGTGACTTCTTTACCCTGCTGCTGCAGGGTCGAACATCACGCGTCTGGATGTGCCTGATTTTCCTGCCGCGATATTTGCCAGCCTGGACCTGCACTTCTCCTGATTACCTCAGAAATCGCCGTAAACGGTCTCGCCGAGAATGGCGAGGGCTTTCTCACCATCATCCTTTGATGGCGCCTTGCCGTGCCAGTTCGACTTGTCGGGCATGGTTCCCTCGAAGAACGGAACACCCTTGCCCATGATGGTCGTGGCAAGCACAACTGCTGGGCGATTGCGCTCCTTGTCCTTTCTGAGAGCCTCGAGCGTATCGATGAAATGCTCGATATCGTTGCCGTCGCAGGAATAGACATCCCAGCCGAAAGCACGCCACTTGTCGGCAAACGGTTCGATATTCAGCACATCGGCGACCTCGCCGTCGATCTGCTGATTGTTGTAATCGACAATACCGATCAGGTTGCCGAGACCGAAATGAGCGGCGCTCATGGCAGCTTCCCAGATCTGACCCTCCTGGCATTCACCGTCGCCCATAAGGCAGAATACGTCACTCTTCTTGCCATCCATGCGCATACCGAGAGCGGCGCCGACAGCGGCGGAAAGCCCCTGACCCAGCGATCCCGATGCAATCCTGATACCTGGCAGACCGGCCTCGCAGGTCGGATGACCCTGCAGGTAGGAGTCGACCTGGCGCAGGTAGTTCAGCTCTTCGAGCGAAAAGTAACCCGAACGGGCAAGCACGCTGTACCAGACCGGAGCGATGTGGCCATTGGACAGGAACAGCATGTCATGGTCGCGGTTCTCGTGGAACTGGTGCGGATGGTGCTGCAGCACCCTGAAGTACAGTGCCGTGAAGATATCGGCCATGCCGAGGGAGCCGCCGGTATGTCCCGAATTGGATTTCACCAGCATGCGAACGATATCCCTGCGAACCTGCCGGGCCATGTCCTTGAGTTCCTCGATGGTCGAGAGCTTGAGATGCTCCCCTTTCTTCTCCGGCGGATAGGGCTTCAGATGTTTTGCCATGATGGACTGATGAGTGCTGAGTACTGAATAAGAATGTGAATTTGGACGCTCTAAGTTACAAGCGCATGCCTTAAATACCAAGAGGGTATCTTCACCCCTCCTCTTTTCTTTTGCGGATATGCCTGATCACCGACCAGAGCACATAGCCCAAAAATAATATCGTGACCGGTATACTGTATAAAGCAAGAGACTTACCGATACCATCCCAGTTGCGCCCCAGGACGAAACCACCGTACAGCAACAGGATGTTCCAGAGGGTCGCGCTGGTGAGCGAGGCAAGAAAAACCAGTGAAACACGAAGATGCAGAAGACCGGAAACGATCGAAATAAGCGCCCTCGAGCCAAACAGGAATCGATTGGCGAGCACCGCCAGATAACCGTGACGGGAAAACTTCAACCTGACCGACTCCATCTCCGAAGGCGGAAAAAGCTTGTGTATACTCTGGGCAAACCGGTGTCGAACCTCGGTTTCACCGCTTGCATAAAGTTTCAGCCCCAGCGTGCGGCTGAGGAGAAAAACGGTCATGAAACCGCCGGTCGATCCGAGTGTAGTCCAGAAAAGCGCCCAGATAAAGGAAAATCTGTCATACGCGAGAAGATACCCGGCAAAGGCTACCGGAATATCCCCTGGTATCGGCGGAATGATATTCTCCAGGAATGCTGACAGAAACAGCACCAGATAGACCGATGCCGGATCGGCATGCTGAAGCCAGCTGATGACGGCATCGATCGTAGGCAATGTTTGAAACTGCGTTTAAAGTTCGAGAACGCGCTTCTTCACCTCGGAATAGGCATCCTCGACACCACCAAGATCAAGACGGAAACGATCCTTGTCCAGCTTCTCGCCGGTTTCTGCGTCCCAGAAACGGCAGGTATCCGGGCTGATCTCGTCTCCAAGCAGAATCTGACCCTTGTGACGCCCGAACTCGAGTTTGAAATCGACCAGGCGCAGCTTCCTTTCGGCAAACCAGGGTTTGAGCAGCGCATTGATTTTTGCGGCAAGCTCTTTGAGCACGGCAACCTCTTCATAGGTGGCGATGCCGAGAGCGACAGCATGATCCTCGTTCATGAGCGGATCGTCGAGATCGTCGTTCTTCAGGTAGAGCTCGATGATGGGTTTCTCGAGCACCGTGCCTTCGGCAAAGCCGTAACGGCGGACGAGCGAACCTGCGGCGATGTTCCGGGTAACCACTTCGACCTTGATAATATCGAGGCTCTTGCAGAGCATGTCACGGTCGTTGAGCTTATCGACCAGGTGCGTCGGAATGCCGTTCTCGCCGAGCATGGTGAACAGGCGGCATGAAATCGCGTTATTGGTAACGCCCTTGTCTGCGATCGAACCGCGCTTCTTGTTGTTGAAAGCGGTCGCATCGTCCTTGAACTCCTGTATGATCAGGTCGGGATCCTCGGTGGCCCAGACCTTTTTGGCCTTGCCCTCATGCAGCAGTTGTGTCTTGTTCATTGGTTGCATATGCTTTGTGATGTTCATCCGGGGGTACCACCGGAAAAAAATGTCCAGAACTGAAAAATAATTCCTGGCCGGCGCTTTGCCGACAAAAAAATAAAAAAACGCCGATACCCTTTCGGGCACCGGCCCCGCAGACCCCCTGGTTCCGACCAGGCAAGCCTTGTGATCATTTGTCTGTCACGGCATGATCCGGGGCACCAGGTTGCAGGCCGGTCACGCACAAAAAAAACAGGTATACCGTCACTCCTCGCGCTGGTCGGTCGCCTGCTGAACAGCACCGGTCAGTACGATATCGATCTGCTCCTCGGAAAGCCCTTTCTCCTTCAGGAACCACATGAACCTGAAAACGCCAAGATCCGAGAGTATCGCCTTCGGCTGGTCCGCATCGTCCAGTCCCCTCGAACGGCTGTGATCACGCGCAGTGCGAAGCCAGTCTTCAATGAAGACTTCAGGCCTGCCGTCATTGACGAAATACTCGGTCACGATGCGAGCGGCATCTTCGAAGGTCGGCGCGGGATTGTCACTGAAAATGAGCTGCATCTCTTCGGAAATCCTGGACAGAAGCACAACAGCCTCCATGTCAAGGGTTTCCTCGAGAATGTCCCTGGCTTTCTCCTTAACATCGAACTTTTTGGTCATACTTCTGAAGACAGCCGGATGTCCAGGTTAAGGTGATTGAAAACTCCGGAATAAGTTAAGTATCGAATTATTAAACATAAAGAAAAAACTTCACCCGCCAATACGCCCACACGCCTTAGTTCATACCCTTTCAGGATCGATTTTCGTCCGACATCCGTACCATTCAGGCCGGCAGGATAACCTCCAGAGAGTGCTCCATCTGCCGAGACGACGTCATTCAACCTCCAGAGAGACACCTATGCTCATCATCCTTCAGTATCCCCAACTGCCGGCATCTTCCCTGCTGGCAATTCCGTACTCCCGATCAGGTTCAGATACCTTCCATAAATCAACCGGAAGTCACCATGCGCCTTTCCCAAAGCCTGGTCCTGGTAAATCTGGCTGTATTACGGACAGCCGCCATCCAGGAGCAGCACACCAATGGATACCCTACTGAAAACGTTCTCCCTGGGATTCCTGCTACGCAGCATTTTTGCCAGCTGTATGTTTATTTATTACGTATCTGATGGAATTCAATCAGAATCAGGCCGAAAAATGATCTCGAATCCCGAAACTGATGGGGTCGTTCTGAACATCCAGTTCGCTTCGCTACTGGCAGGCGCTACCGTTTACGGCGTTCACCGTGCGATCCTCTACCTTATGTTCATCGAATGGTGACTGAACGGCAACCGGAACAGAAACGTTCAGGGAAAAGCAGTTCCGATACCAGAGTGCCGAACAATGGGGCGACCATACGCACCTTCAATACACCTCTTCACTGAGCACTTGCCTTGGTGTCGGTGCACATCAGCATCTCAATCAGGGAGCGTTTCATTGGCTGAAATTATAAGCCATTACAGGTATCCGTTGCTGATCGGACCGGCCTACTGTCTGTCAGGACAGGCATCTGATCTGCGACTCGAAACATTGCGTGAAAAAATGATCCGATAGATGAAAGCGATGTGCTGAAGATTCTTTTCACCAACACCAAACGACAGTTCTGATCGATACGACCATATAAATCAAAAGTCATTTTTCAAGTAATTTGATACATCAAAGTCAGACAATACGCATGACTAAGATAAAAATGATGTATTTTTCTTTTCAAACCACAGAAACAATAGCACAAAAAAAATAATTAGTAACACCGCACCGATGCACGACATTCCCGGAAACACATTTTCCGGGAGCCCTTCAATGCTCTTTTTGACTGACAGGATGCATAACAACAACATCAACCGATATAAATATCCTCTGTTTATATGTTATATTTTTCATATTTACAAACAATAAAACCAGCATATTATAAAGCACCTATCAAGAACGATCCGGCGAGCAACTCACAAGATATTGCTCAAACGCCGACAAAGGCAGACAGGTTTTGCAGTAAGAACCCCGGATATAAAAGTTTGCAATCCAGCGCATTGAGCCATGCCAGAGAATACTATTCAGGGGTCCGGCTCCACTGTCCCCTGAGGCGGACAAGTCTCAAAAACACACAGCGTCAAGATTTGTCATCCCGATCAAAGTGAAGACCCCATCCTCTTTCCTGAATACACTTTACAATCTCTGACCCGGATAAATCAGAATGACAAGCTATAATAATCCGGAATGACTCGTTTAATTATCTTATTGACAAAATGTTAGAAGCACAACCAGAAACTCGCTATCTCTGGCTTGTCAGATCAACCCTCAGATACATAACCACAACTTTTTATATATACCACCAGACCACTTCACACACTTTTTATATCTATCTCTTTTTATAACTCGAGGCTATTTCATCAAGATCGACTTGAGTTCCTTTGCATAACTTTACCCGCGATACTTTCAGTTTACTTCAGAAATAAAAATTCATTCCTGAAATAAACATATTTTCATCACTGGATATAAAAAGCCGGACGCTAAAATATGGACATCACCATTTTCTTTATTAAATTATTTTGAGATGCTCCCCCCAATGAGCTTATAGATTTCTTCAGCTTACCTGCCCAATTGTAGATTTTGTTTAGGCTACGCGTACAGTGTAGTTGCTTTGTATGCATGACAATTAACTAAAATCCTTGGGAGGTATTAAGTATGCCAAAGAATCTTGACTCACAAAAAGGCGTAACCAGCATCGGGTACACCCTGATCGCCGTATTAAGCAATCTCATCTCCGTCAAGTCACAGAAAGGCGTGACCATGATCGAGTACGCTCTGATCGCCTCGCTGGTCGCAATTGCTGTGATAGCCACGCTTCTTGCTCTTGGCACTCAGTTAAACGTGATTTTCCAGGCTGTCGTGGATGCACTCACTCCCGCCGGTTAACTGAGATAACCTCTTAGACTGCAGAACCTTGAAACTTCCAGCATTCGCTGCCATCGCACTCTCTCTGGGTGCGATGGCGGCTTTTACCGCCGCCCGCTGGATGGGTAATCCCCAATCCTCCGGGTCCAAAGTAGTCGTCATCGACCAGCCCATCGAGGCAGGCAAGGTCATCACGGCAAACCAGATCAAGGCTATCAACTGGCCCGGATCGGCCATCCCTCGCGATGCGTACACAAGTACAACCAACGTGGCGGGCAGAATTGCCCGGGTATCCATGATCCCGGGCGAGCCGGTCCTGCCCGGCAAACTGGCCCCGATCGGTTCGACCGGCGGCCTAACCTCGATCATCCCCGAGGGCAAGCGCGCCATTACCGTAAAAGTCAACGAAGTAGTCGGAGTTGCCGGCTTTGCCCTTCCTGGCAGCTATGTGGATGTCCTGGTTGGCGGCAAAGACGAAAACGACCAGCCATTTTCGCGAACGGTGCTGTCGCGAGTCAGGGTGCTCGCCGTCGCCCAGGAGACCGCTGCAGAGCCCGACAAGCCCAAAGTGGTCAGTGCCGTCACCCTTGAGCTTTCGCCGAATGAATCCGAAAAGCTCGACCTGGCCCGCAACATCGGCAAGCTCTCGCTTGTCTTGCGCAACGAGCTCGACACTGGCGAGGTAAACTCTGCGGGGGTCCGTCTGCCTGACATCGTGAATCCACAAGTCGCTCGTGAGACCGCCGCTGCTCCTACGGTAAAAGCGGCGCCAGCGCGTCCTCGTCAAACCCGTGGAATCGAAGAGATCCATGGCGCCAACCGCCAGTCTGTTGCCACCCCCTAAGCTAACCTCCCCATGAATCTGACACACCTGATCCATTCAGCAGGCAGGATAAGCGCTTTCGTGGCGCTCATGGCCTCCGTTCCCATGGTCACAACGGCTTCACTTTCGGCTTCCGATGCCGTTCGCATGGCGGCAAAGCCCATTCCATTGATCTTTGGGGCTGTCCCCGTTGTCGAAAAAACCTCTCCGGCAAGCGACGCCCCCAAAGCCGCTCGGGCACCTGTGGTGAAAACAACTGCGCCGGCGAACACAGCGCCAAAGACCGCTCCTGCATCAGTTGCGAAAAAGGCTGCCACGGAAAAGGTAACTGCAAAAGCTGTTCCGGTATCTGCAGCAAAAAAAAACGCCCCGACTTCCGTGAAAGCAAAAGGTGCTCCTGCACCGGTATTCAGAAAAGCTGCACCTGAGGCCATGCGCACCAAATCTTACACAGCACCAGCGGCGGCTCCCATGGGTTCGCCATCGGCCTATCTCGTGCCAGTGGGCGAATCCAGGGTATTCCGGCTCGAACGCCCCGTGAAACGCGTCGCGGTGGGCAACCCCGAGGTGGCTGACTATATCATGCTCAACCCCTCCGAGCTCTACCTGCTGGGTAAAAAAGCGGGTGCCACCAATCTTATCCTCTGGGACCAGGCCGGCTATGTCACCACCACGCCGCTCCAGGTCAGCCGGGGCGTCATACCCCTGAAAGCCCTCTTGAGGTCCGTGTTACCCAACGAAACCGACATCCAGATCACCGCCTGGGGTCCTGCGCTGGTGCTCTCAGGCACGGTCTCCGACGCCCTGGCTGCCGAAACCGCCTACCGGCTGGTCAAAGCCTATCTTGGCGGCACGGTTCCGGCCACCCCGCCTGAAACCACCCTGGCCTATGGGCCCTCCCCTTCTGGTTCGACTCCGTCACCCAGCATGACCGGCGCCAGCTCGGGCTCAGGCGCCAGTTCAGGTTCAGGTTACGGCGCTTCGGGGGCTGCAGGAGCGTCTGCATCAGGCTCCGGTTCAGGTTCAGGCTCCTCGGCATCCGGCAGCATACCGGGTCTGGTCAACCTCCTCAAGGTCCGCGATCCCCAGCAGGTCCGCCTCGAAGTCCACATCGCCGAAGTTTCCAAGTCCCTCGTCGAAAGCCTGGGCCTTGGTTGGTCGCAAAACAGGGGTAGCACCCAGGGCAGCCTTATGAGTGGCTTTGTCAGCAACGCCACACTCAACCTTCTGTTGAAAACAGCATGGGATCCCAATATAGATGCCTACGTCAGCAACAATCTCAAAGTGGAAGCCGAGCGCAAAAACAGCTGGATCAAGATCCTGGCCGAACCCACCATTGTCGCCATGAGCGGGCAGGAGGGTTACTTCCTGGTTGGCGGTAAAGTGTATACCCCGACCGTCACCAGCAATGGCGCCATCGACTATGTCGAACGCACCTATGGCGTGGGACTGCGGTTCACCCCTACCGTTCTCGATGGCGGACGTATCGCACTCAGGGTAGCTCCTGAAGTCTCCGAACCGCTCAAGGACGCGATCTTTGCAGGGCAGACAAGCAACGGCACGCTACTGCCGGCATTCAAGACCAGCTACGCCTCGACCACCGTCCAGATGAACGAGGGGCAAAACCTCGTGATCGGCGGCCTGCTGCGCGACAACGTCAATAACGTTATCACGGCAGTGCCTCTCCTGGGCGACATTCCGATTCTCGGTTCGCTGTTCCGGCACACCGAGATGAACAAGGAGACAACCGAACTCATGGTGTTTGTACGCCCCACCCTGGTCAAGGCCAGCGACACCCCGCCGGAACTCCCCACCGACCGGTATCGTCCAGCAAGCAAGAAAGAGCTTTTCCTGGACGGCAAGCTTGAAAGCTCACGGACCAAATAACCACGAAACGCATGAACATGGTCATGCCTCAGGGTCCATCAACGGATCGGACCCAATCCCAGAAAGGAGCTGTACTGGTGGAATTTGCACTTATCCTGCCGGTGTTTCTCCTGTTGCTCTTCGGGGTGATCACCTTTTCGATAGCCCTGTACAACAAAACCGTGCTCACCATTGCCTCCCGCGAGGGGGCGCGCAAAGGCGCCATGTATGTGGCCAACCGGACAAACACCATCATCAAAAGCAACGCAACCACCGCTGCCACTCAGGCATCTAACAACCTCATCACGTTTGGGGATGCCGTGACCCCGACGATCTCCACCAATACGAATCCCTTAACGGACGGATTCATCACCGTCACGGCAAGCTACACGTACGCCGGCCTCTACGTTTTTTCGGACCTGGCGCTCTCGGCTCAAACCACCATGAAACTCGAATAACCATGGCACGATCACATCACAGCGGCAAACTGCTGCACGGACAGCGTGGTAGTGCCACCATATGGTTCGCGGTGATCTTGCCGGTATTGTTGGGTTTCGCCGCGCTGGCGGTCGACCTGGCCCGGCTCAACCTGGTCAGAACCGAACTGCAGAATGCAGCCGATGCGGCCACACTTGCAGGAGCCCGGTCGCTCAGCGACGCTGGTGGCACACCGTATAACTGGTCGGCGGCCACAACCGCAGCGCTGGCTGCGGCTCGACGCAACTTCGCCAATGCCGATCAGATTCAGGATGCAACCATCGAAACGGGGTACTGGAACTTACAGAATCCATCACTTGGGCTTCGATCTCCCGGCACCCCTGGGACACCCGGCGCCGGGGATATCGCCGCAATCCGCGTCACGATCACGATTTCCAGCACTAAAAACCACGGACCCGTGCAGTTGTTTTTCGCACCTATTCTCGGGATTGACGAAAGCGACATGCAGGCCAGTGCCGTTGCCGTGCTTCCTGTAGCAGGAGGCGGTACTGGCATATTCCCCTTTGTCATCAACAAAAAGATGCTGGACCATTTTTGGGACCTGGCAACAAGCACTCCCATACTGAAGAATGGTGTCGCCCCAACCATCAACCTCGGTTCTATCTACACCTTTGACGGTGCCTGCGTGTTGTCGGGCCAATGGACCACCTTTCAGTCCAATGAAAAAAATCCCAGTACCACTTACATAGAGAATCTCATCCGCAACGGAAACAGCGCCCCGTTATCTATTGGACAGAACACCTATATCCAGCCGGGAGCAAAAGCGAGCTTGTACAGTAAAGTCCCCGTCGGCACGAATGTCGCACTCTTCGTTGTCAACAACGTGGATAGTGACTCCTTCCAGCCTGTCGTCGCGATCGCCGCTTTTCATATCGATGGATACAATCAGGGAGCGAAATATATCACCGGTCATTTCATACCTAACGCCAACTTCGGCACGACCACTCCGGGCTCCGGCAACGGGATCGCCTATGGTGCCTACACACCTTCTCTACTGGTCAAATAATTACCCCCATGAAAATCGTTGCTTACTCTCCGCGGCCCTGGGAAGTTCCCGATACCCAACTCGAACTGGGTAAACACCAGCTCGTACGGCTGGTGGGCACGCTTGAGGAGATGGTGCGCCAACTCTCCGCCCAGAAACCCGACCTCGTTTTTCTCGCGGGCTTTGAAACCGCCGAATCCAGATACCTTCAGGCGGTCGAGAAACTCTGCCTCGCACTGCCTCAGTCGACCATCGTCGCCCTGCACCCCCAAACGCAGCCCGACGTCCTGATGTCCCTGATGCGCGCCGGCGTGCGGGAAGTCATTGTCGACAGCGCCGCAGAAACCCTCCAGCGGGTTATCGAACGAACCCAGCTTCGGACAAATGGCGGCACACTCTCCGCCGGCTGCAGAGTTTTCGGCTTTGTCTCGGCCAAAGGTGGAGACGGCAGCTCCTGCCTGGCGGCAAACCTCGCCTTCGCCCTCGCCCAGAGGCCTGGTTCCCGCGTCCTGGCAGTCGATGTCGCTTTGCCCTTCGGCGACCTCGACATGTACCTCACCGGCGAGATACACCCCCAGGATCTGGCAGACATCTCCAGCCAGACCGACCGGCTCGACAAGTCGCTGCTCGACAGTATGGTCCAGCACCTCAGTCCGTCGCTCGACCTCATCCCCTCACCCAGTACGTTCGATAAAATCGTGCGTATCGAACCCGAACGCGTCAGCAAGCTCATTCAACTTGCCAAAAACTTTTACAACTTCATCCTGGTCGACTTCGGTTCATTTCTCGACCAGGTCGGCATATGGTCTCTCGAACACCTTGACGAACTTGGCATCGTCTCAACTCCGTCGCTCCCATCGCTTCGCCGGGCCGGCCACCTGCTCAGGCTCTGCAAGGAGGTCGAAAAACCCGTGGCGAATATCGAGATCATCCTCAACCGAACTGACGAAGGCAATGCACCCATCTCCAGCGCCAAGGTCGAAAAAGTCATCGGCAGAACGATTGCCAGACGGTTTCCCTTCGACCCAGACGCCGTCCAGGAGTCCCTCCTGATCGGTCGCCCGCTACTTGACGTGGCGCCAAAATCCAGACTTTCCAGAACCTTTGTCGACTGGGCCGAGCAGCTCACCGGCACCACGTTTACCAAACCATCGCTATGGGAACGATTAAAGATCAGATAACACGCTGGAACCTCACACCCAGACGGCAAATAGCTTCCTCCGCTTCATCGCCGGCAACCGCGGAAACGCCTGCACAACCCTATGTCTGTGAGCATTCGGTTTCGCCAACACCGACTTCGGGGACGAAAACCGCAGCATCACCGGGTAGCGACTACTATACGACCAAAATGAAGTTGCACCAGAAGCTGCTCACCCGCATCGACCTCAACGCCATAGAAAGCATGAGCTCCGAACAGCTCCGAAACCAGCTCGGGATCATGCTGGTCTCACTGATCGAAGAGGATGCACTCCCCCTCAATCATGAGGAACGCGCCAGAGTTATCGCAGACCTCAAAAACGAAATCATGGGGCTGGGACCGCTTGAGCCATTGCTTGCCGACCCCGTCATTTCCGAGATCATGGTCAACGGCTACAAGAACGTCTATGTCGAAAAAAAAGGGTGCATCCAGCTCACCGACATCCGCTTCAACAACGACGAGCACCTCATGAAAATCATCGACAAGATCGTCTCACGCGTGGGACGTCGCATCGATGAATCCTGCCCCATGGCGGATGCCCGCCTCCCTGACGGATCCCGCGTCAACGCCATCATTCCGCCTCTGGCGCTCGACGGCCCGACCCTCACCATCCGGCGCTTTGCGGTCGTGCCGCTGCAGATGCACGACCTCATCGAGAAAAACACTCTCACCTCTGCAATGGCCGAGCTGTTGTCGCTTCTGGTGAAAGTCAAATGCAACATCATCATCTCCGGGGGTACCGGCACGGGTAAAACCACCTTGCTTAATATTCTTTCGGGATTTATTCCCTCGAACGAACGTATCGTCACCATCGAGGACACGGCTGAACTCCAGTTGCAGCAGGATCACGTCATCCGTCTGGAAACACGCCCGACCAACATCGAAGGCAAAGGCGAAATCACCATGCGTGCACTGGTGAAAAACGCCCTGCGTATGCGGCCCGACCGTATCGTGCTTGGTGAGGTCCGCAGCGCCGAGGTGATCGACATGCTCCAGGCCATGAACACCGGACATGATGGCTCGCTGACTACCATCCACGCCAATACGCCGAGGGACGCAATGAGCCGTCTCGAAAACCTGGTTGGACTTGGTGGTATCAGCATGCCCAGCAAAGCCCTGCGCCAGCTCATCACCTCGTCGGTCAACTTTATTGTCCAGGTCACGAGACTCAACGACGGCAGCCGCAAAATCACGAGCATACAGGAGATCATCGGTATGGAGGGTGAAGTCATCACCACCCAGGAAATTTACAGTTACAAGCGCACCGGCACCAACCCGGACGGATCGGTGCAAGGTATTTTCAGTGCCACGGGTGTGCGGCCTAAAGTGTCCGATAAAATCCGGGCCTACGGCTTCTGCCTCAGCGACGGAATGTTTGATCCTGTCGTTAACGACTAACTTCTGCGCATATCATGGCCACGTTTCTGATCTCTTTCCTGGCTTTTGTGGCAGTCACGCTCTTCATGCTGCTGCTCTACGGGATATGGCTCCGCTTTTTCGACCGTCGCAACAAGGCCAAAAAACAGCGGTTACAAACCATTCAGGACACCATCCACTCGGAGGGCCAGAACCTCAGTGCGCAATCTACCTCGCAGGACAGTGCCGTCGATACCTGGCTGCGCGCCCACTCCGGCGCATTCGTGAAACTTGAGAACCTGATCCTCCGCGCCCACAGCCAGGTCTCTGCCGGTCGCTGGTTCGCTTTCATGCTCGCCCTGTTTGCCGTGGTTATGCTCCTGGGGCTCCTGCGCCATACAAACATACTGCTCATGCTCACCCTGGCCCTCGCCTTCGCCAGCACCCCTCTGCTCTGGTTATCCCGCAAGGCCAGCCAGCGCCGCCGGGCTTTCGAAGACAAACTCCCCGAAGCACTCGACTACATCTCCCGCGCCCTGCGCGCTGGACAGAGCCTCTCCTCGGCCATCGGACTGCTCGGCAAGGAGTTCCCCGACCCCATCGGCCAGGAGTTCAAAACCGTCTCCGACGAGATGACCTTCGGCATACCCTTCAAGGACGCGATCGGACAGCTCGCCGACCGAGTGCAAAGCCCCGACCTCAATTTCTTTGTCATCTCGCTCTTGATCCAGCATGAAACCGGCGGAAACCTCACCGAACTCCTCGACGGCCTGGCCAAAACCATGCGCGAACGCGTCAAGCTGCGCGGCAAGGTCCGAACCCTCTCATCCGAAGGGCGCGCTTCGGCTTGGGTTCTGGGCAGTATGCCCTTCGTGCTTGCCGGCATACTCTGGCTCATCAACCGCGCTTATATCTCGGTGCTCTGGACCACGCCACAGGGGCTGACCCTTCTCCTCATCGGTGGCGGCCTCATGGCACTTGGGCTCCTGGTGATCAACCGCATCATCAAGATCAAGGTCTAAACCATACCATCCATCGCCATGCAACAGACCCTGCAAATACTGTCCATCGTGCTCACCGGAGCCGCAGTCGCAGCAACGGCGATCGCCATCTACAACTGGGCAAGCGACACGGCCCTCACGAAACGCCTTGCCAGAATCGTTCGACAAGGCTCAGCCCCGGCCGACACCGCCCCGTCAAAAGCTGCCAACACTCGCGGAGTCGCCACCTTCATCGACATCCTCTCAAGGCTCTCGCTCCCGGAAGAGGGATGGCAGGACTCCAGCGTTCAGCTCAGGTTCCTGCAGGCTGGCATCCGCAACAAGAACGCCCCCCGCTACTACTTTGCACTCAAAACCCTGCTCACCCTGGTACTCCCGCTGCTGCTGGCCATCTTCCTGCTTATCGGCCAGCCCCAGATCCCATTCATCCAGGCCATATTCCTGGTGCTGCTCACGGCTACTGCCGGCTACTACCTGCCCGAAATCGTCCTGCACATCATCACCGGGCAACGCATCGATCGCATGCGCGACAGCCTGCCCGACATGATCGATCTTATGGTCGTCTGCACGGAATCGGGCATGGGCATCGACGCCGCCATCGTCCGCATTTCGCGCGAAATGGCACGCACCAACCCCGACCTGGCACAGGAGTTCTACCTCTCGGCGCTCGAAATGCGCGCCGGCGCCAGCCGTATCGAAGCTTTGCGCAACCTCGCCCTGCGAGCCCGGCTCGAAGATCTCGGCGATTTGGTTTCCATGCTCGTTCAGGCAGACAAATTCGGCACCAGTCTGGCCGAGTCACTGCGCATCCAGTCAGACATGATGCGCTCCCGACGGACCCAGCGCGCCGAAGAGCTCGCCGCCAAAATTCCTGTCAAGCTGGTGCTGCCGCTCGTCCTCTTTATTTTCCCGACACTCCTGATGGTGCTCCTCGGACCGGCGATCATTCAACTGATCCATACCTTCAGCAAAAACTGATCATGCCCCCCCTCTCCTTCATGCAGCTCCTGTGGACGCACTGGCTATGGGCACTGCCCGGCGCCCTCGTCGGCCTCTGGCTGGTCCCACTGGCCCGCTTCATTCCCCGCATGGTGTTGCAGGGTGCCAGGGCTCCCCTGCACGAATGGCAGGGACCCGGAGGTGGTCTTGAGCAACCAGTTCCACCTGCCCGACGCCTCTGGGTACCACTCCTCAACGCCTGCCTCTGGGTCATTGCGGCAGGATCCTCCGCACACCACCCATTCTGGGCCGCGATCCTCCCTGCCGCCCTGGCCAGTTCCCTCCTCCTGCTCGCCCTCATCGACTGGGACACCACCATGTTGCCCGACTGGATAGTCCTGCCACTCGGCCTCGCCGGACTCTTCAGCAGCTATGCGGGCCTCACCCGGCACAGCCTCATCGCCGCACTGGCCTCTGCCGTTGTGATCTTCGGACTCCTTGGCGGACTTGGATTGATGTTCCAGCGACTCAAGGGAGACAGCGGGATCGGGGGGGGCGACATCAAGCTTCTGGCTGCACTGGCCACCTGGTGGGGCGTTGTTGGCGTCCTCTACATCCTCTTCTGGGCTGGTCTGCTTACCGTCGCCTGGAATCTCCTCTGGCGACGATTCAAAAGACTCGACAAAGAGGCGGAATGGCCATTTGGACCCG
Source organism: Chlorobiaceae bacterium (assembly GCA_013334925.1). GTDB lineage: Bacteria > Bacteroidota > Chlorobiia > Chlorobiales > Chlorobiaceae > Chlorobaculum. The sequence goes on along the minus strand of JAAXWP010000033.1, from coordinate 2,961 downwards.
CCATCGTGCTCGCCGCCCTCCTCTGGATCTTGTAACTGACCTCTTCCCTCACAGGTCGACACTGATACCGAGAACCCGATCAGTTATAACGACGTCCCCCATAAACATCAAAAACCGCTTTCCAGGGAAGGACAGCTCTTCAGCGTTCAAACGCAATGGGCAACTTTCCGGATAACCCCCGTCCTGCCAGTAAAACAGCTGTAAGTCGGTAATTCCATCAATTCCTGCTTACCAGATCGAGACTGCTACTCCCAAATTTACGCCGTAAGCGCCATATCGGATGTAACCACGTCTCATTCCCGCATCCTGTTTCAATGTTATCATTTTGAGCAGAAAGAGATACGTACTGCCCTGTCGGTCACATTGCCAACCTCTCGTCTTTAAAGCACTTAAATATCTGGCACGCATCTTGCAAATAATATTACAGGAGCTGACGCAGTATCACACCTCAGTCATGGATGGCTCACAGCAACATGACTCAGGAAAATGAGTTCCTGAGGTCTGTAATGCTTTATCCAAAGAGTTTTGAGGAAATATGGAGACGAAAGCTATTACCGATTCTGGCATATGCGGTAACCAGTCAAACCGAGCCATGCTCAACAGGGTCATCGCCATCCAATCAAAAAAAGGCTCAACCATGATCGAGTACGCTCTGATCTCTTCTCTGGTTTCCATCGCTGCAGTTACTACGCCAGGTCTTTTAGGCTGTCAGTTGGACCTGATGTTCCAGGCTGTCGAAGCGGCATTCACACCATAAGCCAGGCACTCCGGGCAACCGGTATGAAACTCCTGAACAAACTGACACAAAAACTATCAAACATCCCTCATCATGGCAACGATTAAAGATCAGATATCCCGCTGGAACATCTCCACCAGACGCCCGGCGGCTTCCCCCGCATCGACATCAGCAACTGCAGAGGCACCAGCACAACCGCGTACAGTTATGCCAATGGCTTCGCCCGTAACGGCAACCGCAATTAAAAACGGCACATCCCCGGAAAGCGATTACTATGCCACCAAAATGAAGTTGCATCAGAAGCTGTTCACCCGCATCGACCTCAACGCCATCGAAAGCATGAGCCCAGAGCAGCTTCGTAACGAACTCGGAGTCCTCTTGGTCGCGCTTATCGAAGAGGAGGCCCTCCCACTCAATCACCAGGAACGCTCCAGGCTGATCGCAGACCTCAAAAATGAGATCATGGGACTGGGGCCGCTGGAACCATTACTCGCCGACCCGACCATATCCGAAATCATGGTCAACGGCTACAGGAACGTCTATGTCGAAAAAAGCGGGCGTATCGAACTCACCGATATCCGCTTCAACGATGACGCGCACCTGATGAAAATAATCGACAAAATCGTCTCGCGCGTGGGACGTCGTATCGATGAATCCAGCCCTATGGTCGATGCCCGCCTCCCCGATGGCTCTCGCGTCAACGCCATCATTCCACCGCTGGCGCTCGACGGCCCGACCCTCACCATCCGGCGTTTTTCGGTGGTCCCGCTGCAGATGCACGACCTCATCGAGAAAAACACCCTCACGCCCGCGATGGCAGAGCTGTTGGCTCTCATGGTGAAAGTCAAATGCAACATCATCATCTCCGGCGGTACCGGCACGGGTAAAACCACGCTCCTCAACATTCTCTCGGGGTATATTCCCTCGAATGAGCGCATCGTCACCATCGAGGACACAGCCGAACTCCAGTTGCAGCAGTCTCACGTCATTCGCCTTGAAACGCGCCCGACCAACATCGAAGGCAGAGGAGAAATCACCATGCGTGCACTGGTAAAAAACTCTCTGCGTATGCGTCCCGACCGCATCGTGCTGGGCGAGGTCCGTAGTGATGAGGTGATCGACATGCTCCAGGCCATGAACACAGGTCATGAGGGCTCGCTTACCACCATTCATGCCAACACGCCGAGGGACGCGATGGGGCGTCTTGAAAACCTGGTTGGGCTGGGGGGCCTCAGCCTGCCCAGCAAAGCCCTGCGCCAGCTTATATCTTCGTCGCTTCAGTTTATCATCCAGATCGCACGACTCGATGACGGTAGCCGCAAGATCACGAGCATCCAGGAGATCACCGGTATGGAAGGCGAAGTCATCACCACCCAGGAAATCTATAGTTACAAACGTACCGGCACCAACCCGGACGGATCGGTGCAAGGCGTTTTCAGTGCCACGGGCATACGGCCAAAGGTATCCGAAAAAATCCGTTCCTACGGCTACGGCCTCAGCGACGGGATGTTCGAACCCAACGTCAACAACTGACCATTGCGCACCGCATCGAGTAATTGTATAGAAGCAAACAGCATATAAGCCTGGCAATGAGGCTGTCTCAGAAGCAAACTGAAGCAGTATGCTTCTGAGACAGCCTCATTATAGCGACAATCCAGAGCAATTCACCCTCAGAAATTGACCCGAAAAGAGATGTTGCACCGGCCAAGCTTCGACAGACTGACTCATCAGAATCAGCATCGGAAGAAGGATGCCATCAACCCCGGCAACCCGGCATTACCTCCCTTTGAATTTTTCCCCAACATCGCTGATCACTTTATGCAGTGCGTTCATTGCATGTTCAACGCCGTCCTTGATTTTTTCCCAGCCATCCTCCCCGGCCTCGCCCAGCTCCTTCAATTTTGACTTCGCCGTCTCTACGCCACGCTCGAGCTCTTCGAGGTGCTTTGCGGACTCGATACGGTTGTCAGCCGAAAAACTCCTAGCTTTCGCCTTGAACTCAGACACTTTTGCACGCGCCAATTCAAGTTCAGCTTCGAGCTTCTGTTTGTAAGCATCTTTTGTGTTCATCATGGCCCCCTTGTGTTTTGATCGATTTAAATTATTGATACGCCTGATGGTCAGATCAGGCTCTCCCTGATGATACATACAGCGGTAAACACGATGGCAACAACCGGACACGCGTGACTGAAAGCTCCAGTCATCCAGGCAATCAAAAGCCCGGG
>JAAXWP010000032.1 GCA_013334925.1 Chlorobiaceae bacterium | reverse complement strand
CTCATCTCGTCGAACCGGTGATTGAATGATTCAGGCGATACAGCATGATGAGCCCCGCTGCAGCAAGAAGCAGGTCCGGAAGCCAGACGGCGACACCTGGCGTCAGGAACCCTCTTCCGGCAAGTTTTTCGCCACCGATCATCATGGCCCAGTAGACCACAAAAAAAAGCAGCGAAAGGCCAGCGCCGACACCAAACCCGCCCCTGCGGGCCATAACGCCGAGCGGTGCGCCTACAATGGCAAACACCATACAGGCGAACGCCAGTGAATACTTCTTGTGATACTCGACCATATAGGAGTTGTACTTCGAGCGGCTGTTCTCAAGCTCTTCGAGGCCGGAAGTCAGATGGCCGATACGTCCATCGAGCTGCTCAACAACCTTGACGACCGCAGGATCGGGCCATTTTCTGGACATTACCGGGTGAACCGGACCTTTGTTTTTTCGTATCAGGTCGATCCTTGATCTGAGCTCATCGACATCCCTGACCAGCGTGCGCTCCGACTCGGCAACAGTTACCCGATACGATTCCCCGATAGCCCTGAGTTGACTGGCAGACAGTTCGCGCCCTCCCCTTGGCCCCCGGTTTTCGTTGGAACGCTGGAATCCATAACCCGCAGCTTCGAACACATATCTGTGTTTACGGAAACTGAACCTGCGGTATTTGTCCATTCCGGGAAGCGAAAGTTCATGAATCTGACCATCCTCGAGAGTCATAACCAGATAACGGTAATCGGGTGTAAAGGCGATTTTGCCTTTGCTTGCGGTAATGACAGTCCTGATTCCAGGGCGTTCCTTGTCATACATCACCACGCCGTGCAGTTCTCCAGTGGTGTTGTCGACTTTCTTGGCCATGAGCGAATATCCCTCGACGATGTCTGAAAATGCCCCCTGATCGACCGCAAACCCTGGCTTGAGCCGGGTAATGTCCGATAGCATGGCGTTTGCCTGGTAATTGGCCTCGGGCAACAGGACATTGTTGAACCGTTCATTGAATGCCGCAAGGAGCAACCCGCCGAGCAGTACCGGGGCCACCAGACGGTAGATCGATATACCTCCGGAGCGCATCACGGTCATTTCCGAACTGTTGGTCAGGGTGCCAAATGCCATAACCGTTGCGATAAGCACCGACATAGGCAAAGCGAGGCTCACCATCCACGCGGACTGGAGCAACACCATTTCGAGCAGAACTCCGATATCCAGGCCCTTGCCGACCAGCCTGTCGATGAAACGGGTCAGAAATGAGAGAATGAAGACGAACATGATGGTAAAAAAGCCGAAGAACAGCGGACCGGCATGAGCCTTCAGTATGTAACGATCGAGAATCTTCATCAACACTCTGTTAAAACGAGGAAACTGCACCATCCATCAGCCGTGTCCGGCAGATACATGGAGGTGCGGTCTTTAATATAAGGCAGAAGCCTGCGAGTGCAATAAGGCCAGTTCCGTCACCCCGATTCCACCCGGAATGCAAGAGGTAACGCAGGCCAGATCAGCCCCTAAGGCAAGCGTGATAATAATGTAAAAAGCAGATTTTTCTTTATCACAAGTTCATTATATTGATTTCATATATCAGAACTGCCCATATTTTCAGGTCATTACTGACTGCCCCCTGGGGAGCGCCCGTAATAACAGTACGGCTGATCGGAGGTCCCTCCTGCCATCGATACGAGAACGTCCAAGATCCTGTGCACACATGCTGACCAACGCCATCACCTCGGATTTCGATACGCCGGATTGTGAGTTCTTCAGTATGTTCGAATCTTTCGATGATCCGGTTTTCGCCATCGATCCCGAAGGAACGATCATATATGCCAACAACGGTTATGCGTCGAGGCTCTCCAAACATCCGAAAGAGTGTTTGGGCACAAATGTTTATGAACAGCTCTCCTCGTTTTTCCGCATTCCGGAAATAGCCGAACAGAAAAAAAAGATATTCGACGAAGCGCTCAGAACAAGAAAACACCTGACCTTCGACGATGAACGGGACGGAAAGATCCAGAGACACAACCTCTACCCTCTTCGTTTTTTCGATAACGACGAAACAAAACTGCTCGTCATCGTTCAGGATCTCGCCCGTCAGAAGCTCCGCGATCATGATGTGACTGCCGGAATGGCCATCCTCGACGCGGTGGTCGACACCATTCCTGCCTCGGTCATCGTCGTGGATTCCGGCATGCGGCTGGTCGGTTGGAACCGTTTTTCGCGCGAAACGATCAATGGAAAGTCCGACAAGGAGATGATCGGGATCATACCGTTCGACCGTGTCCATCCCGATGACCTGAAAAAGGTCCTCTACGAAGTGTTCTACAGTGTGCTCAATTTCGGTATCGAGGAGACTGCCGAATTCAGGATGCGCCATCGGAGTGAGTCTGATTACAAATGGGCGACTCTTCGTGCCAGAAGAATCATCGTCGAGGAGCAGCCTTTCGTCATCGCTGTCGTCACGGAAATCACCGAACTCAAAAACGCCGAGCTCGAACGTGAAAAATTGCAGGCGCAACTGCAGCAATCACAGAAAATGGAGCTGCTCGGGCAACTTGCCGGAGGAATCGCCCACGATTTCAATAACGCGCTGACAGCCATTCTCGGCAATGCGGAGCTTGTTCTTCAGCAGCTCGGCAGCACTGTCCAGATGGCTGAAAATATCAGGGATATCCACCTTGCGGCATCCCATTCGGCAGATCTGGTGCGCAAACTCCTCGCATTTGCCAGAAAACAGGTCACCCAGCCAGAGGTCATCGTGCTGGACAACGAAATAGAGACTCTTCTTCCGATGATCAGGAGGCTCATCGGCGAACACATCCGTATCGACTGGTATCCGGGTGGAGCTGGAATCCGAGTGTGCATCGACCCGTCACAGATTGACCAGATCATCACCAATCTCTGTATCAACTCACGCGATGCCATCACGGGAAACGGTATCATAACCATTGCGACCACCTCGCTGACCGTCAGCAAGGAGGAGTCCCGAAGCGGGCACCCGTGTACCACTCCCGGTGAGTATGTACGGCTGACCGTCTCCGATACGGGCTGTGGTATCGACAAGCAGACGCTTCCCCATATTTTTGAACCTTTTTTCACGACAAAAGAGATCGGCAAAGGTACAGGACTCGGTTTGTCGATGATCTACGGCATGCTGCAGCAGAACAGCAGCTTCATCCATTGCACCACCGAACCGGGAAGTGGCACGACTTTCGACCTCTATCTTCCGCGTTTCTCGGGCGTGTATAACGAACCTGTCCAAGTCACAGGCGTAACCCCCTTGAATCACCAGAACAGGACCGTGATGCTGGTGGAAGATGAGCCGTTCATCATCAAAATCCTTTGCGAACTGCTCGAAACCAACGGGTTCAATGTCCTTTCCGCAACCGAAGCAGAAGTTGCGCTGCAGATGGCAAAACACTATGCCGGACAGATCGATCTTCTGGTAACCGATGTAATGCTCACCGGGATGAACGGTGTCCAGCTCGCCCAGGAACTTCAGTGCAGCAATCAGCATATGAAGGTACTGTTCATGTCAGGCTATGCTTTCGAAACTATCGGACAGCATGGCATGTTCAAGGAGGGTGTGGACTTCATTCAGAAACCATTTGGCATAGATGAGTTCATGAGCCTGGTCCATCGGGCAATTCTGGCCTCTCCATCCTGATAAGTGCAGAAAGGCCTGTTTGCTGATGGAGGCTTACAGGCTGCTGATCGCATCTTTCCAGGAGGAGCCGATCCAATTCGTGGAGCAGGCAGATGAACGATCGAGAATCATCCGAATCCATCGGTAGAGTCACCGCCGTAAGGGGAAGCATTGTCGATATGCGTTTCGACGGCGTCCTTCCTTCGATACATGCCATGATTCGTGCCGGCAGGGACCACGAAATCAGTATAGAAATCCTTACCCAGCTCGACCGTCACCATGTTCGTGGAATAGCCCTGACCCCGACAGAAGGGATAAACCGTGGCATGTCGGTCATCGACACCGGCCAGCCACTCAGGGCCCCGGTGGGCGATGCCATTCTTTCCCGGATGTTCGATGTGTTCGGCAACACCATAGACCGCAAGGGTCCTCTGCCTGATGTGACCTGGAGAGCAGTTCATCAGCTCCCTCCACCCCTGTCACGCAGGTCGACAAGCACGGAGGTATTTGAAACCGGCATCAAGATCATCGATCTGCTCGTGCCTCTCGAGCGCGGCGGAAAAGCCGGCCTCTTCGGTGGAGCCGGCGTGGGCAAAACCGTGCTGCTGACCGAGATGATCCACAACATGGTCAGTCGCCACAGCGGTGTCAGCATCTTCTGCGGCATCGGAGAGCGCTGCCGTGAAGGTGAGGAGCTCTATCGTGACATGAGCACAGCCGGCGTACTCGACAATATGGTCATGGTGTTCGGCCAGATGAACGAGCCGCCCGGAAGCCGCTTCAGGGTGGGTCATGCCGCCCTGACCATGGCCGAATATTTCAGGGACGACCGGCAGCGGGATGTCCTGCTGCTTATCGACAACATCTTCCGGTTTATCCAGGCAGGATCGGAAATTTCGGGCATGATGGGTCAGATGCCCTCCCGACTCGGTTACCAGCCTACCATAGGCACCGAGCTCTCGAGCCTTGAAGAACGCATCGCGAGCACCGGAAGCGGAGCGATCACGTCGATTCAGGCAGTCTACGTCCCTGCCGACGACTTTACCGATCCTGCCGCTGTTCACACCTTTTCCCATCTCTCGGCATCACTGGTCCTGTCGAGAAAACGTGCCGGAGAAGGTTTCTATCCGGCTGTAGATCCGCTCTCATCCGGCTCGAAAATGTCTGGGGAAACCATGGTCGGACACCGTCATTACCAGATTGCCCGCGAGACAAGACGCGTACTGGCACAATACGACGAGCTCAAGGACATCATCGCCATGCTCGGTCTTGAACAGTTATCGGCCGAAGACCGCCGTCTGGTGGCAAGAGCCCGCAGGCTGGAGCGTTTCTTTACCCAGCCATTCTTCACCACCGAACATTTTTCCGGCATTCCAGGAAGGCTCGTACCCCTCAACGATACACTGGATGGTTGTGAACGGATCCTGCGCGACGAATTCCAGGACTATCCCGAACAGGCTCTCTATATGATCGGCAGTATCTCTGATGCCCACCAGAATATCGGTGCGGTGAACGGGAACTCCCCCCTGAATGAAGCGACCTCAGACAAAAAACGACAAGAACAGGGTGCCCGATGACTCACCATGCGATGCATCTGCGCGTGCTTCTGCCGTTCAGGGTTTTCCGTGACCGGCAGGATGTCGTCAGGCTTGTCGTCGAGACAACCCGAGGATCCTATGGCCTCCTGCCGAACCGTCTCGACTGCGTACTGCCACTTGAACCTGGAATCCTGATGTATCAGGAAAGCACCAGTCAACCCGTGTACATCGCCATCGATCAGGGTATTCTCGTAAAAACCGGGGCATCGGTTGTCATTTCGGTACGAAACGCCATCGGAGAGACCGATCTCGGCCACCTGCAGCATGCCGTCGAGCAGGAGTTCCTCAAACTGGATGAACGGGAACGGGACCTCAGGGATTCACTGGCCAAACTCGAAAGCGGATTCATCCGCAGGTACATGGAGCTGCGACATGACCAGGCATGAAGACAAGCCGCTTTCCAGGAACGATCGTCCGCTGAGCGAACGGATCGGCACGAGCGAAAAGCTGAAACTGAAGAGTCGACAACAGGCTATCAGAAGCATCTGGTCGGGATTCGCCATGTTCGGTATGATCGGATGGTCCGTAGTGATCCCAACGCTGCTCGGTGTTATGGCAGGACTCTGGCTTGACAGCCACTTCCCGGCACCGCAACGTTCATGGACGCTCATGCTCCTGATAGCTGGCCTTGTCGCTGGCTGTGTGAATGCCTGGCGATGGATAGCCGAAGAAATCAGAAACATGCATAAAGAGGAGTGAGAAGATGAACTGGACTTATGCAACGGCAACCGCAGGAGGCATCCTGCTTGGTTTCGTCTTTTTCGGAGCACTTCTGGTAACGGTCAGGAAGGGACTTTCTTCACAACAGCCCTGGCTCTGGTTTCTCATCAGCATGATTGTCAGGGCGACGCTCGCGATCGCAGGATTTCTGCTGATTGCCGGAACCGACCCGATAAAATTCCTGTGTTGTGCCGGAGGATTCACGGCAGCGAGAGTGGTCGTTGTCAGGCTGAGCCGACAGAACAGGGGGGGCAGAGTTCCCGAAAAGGAGGCACCATGCATCTGAGCGGCGACGATGTGGTCTTCTGGCAAACGGGGTTCCTGAAGCTGAACCTCACCATCGTGACAACCTGGGCTCTCATGGCGATCATGGCTGGCGGCTCTGCATTGATTACCCGTCGCCTTTCCCGGGAAATTTCACGCTCGAAATGGCAGAGTTTCCTCGAAATGGTCGTCACTCTGGCGCAACGCCAGATCGAAGAGGTGGGTCTGAAAAAATCCGGAAAATACCTCCCCTACCTGGGGACACTTTTTCTCTTCATTGCCATGGCAAACCTCTGCACCATCATTCCAGGATATGAACCACCCACCGGTTCACTCTCGACAACCACGGCGCTCGCACTGTCGGTTTTCGTCGCCGTTCCCCTATTCGGCATCACCGAACAGGGGCTGATACATTACCTGAAAACCTATGCGGAACCGACCGTTATCATGCTGCCATTCAACATCATCGGCGAACTGACTCGTACCATGGCGCTCGCGGTGCGTCTGTTCGGTAACATGATGAGCGGCGTGATGATCCTCGGCATCCTGGTGACCATCTCCCCCCTTTTCTTCCCTGTCCTGATGAACATTCTCGGCCTGCTGACCGGAATGGTCCAGGCCTATATATTCAGCATTCTCGCCACGGTCTATGTCGCCTCAGCGACACGACACGAAGAGGAACTCCAAACCAGAACGGAAAAGGAGACAACGTAATGGACACGCTCACGATCATCGCCGTTGCATCGATCATCACGGCCGGCCTGACCACCGGAATTGGCGCCGTTGGACCAGCACTCGGCGAAGGCCGCGCTGTAGCCAACGCCCTGGCTTCCCTTGCACAGCAGCCCGATGCTGCGCCTACCATAACCCGGACCCTGTTCGTCGGTCTTGCCATGATCGAATCGATCGCCATCTACTGCTTCGTTATCTCGATCATCCTGATATTCGCCAACCCCTTCTGGAACCACGTGGTCAGCCAGGCTGCCGGAGGACGCTGATCATGCTGATCGACTGGTTCACCGTCGCCGCTCAGCTGGTCAACTTTCTCATCCTGGTCTGGCTGCTGAGAAGATTCCTGTACCAGCCGGTGCTGAAGGCCATCGAGGAGCGGGAGCGAAAAATCGCCGGAGAACTCGAGCATGCCGCCACCGCAGAACAGGAAGCTTCAAGAGAACAGGCTGAATGGAAGCGGAAAAACGAGGAGTTCGAGAACAGGCGAGCTGAAATGCTGCGCGTGGCTGCCGCCGAGGTCGAACAGACCAGGAGCGGCCTCCTGACAGATGCACGCAAGGAGTACGAAACGCTGCATACCCGACTCCAGGAATCGCTGAGCAACGAGCAGCGCGAACTGGAACAGGAGACCATCCGCACTATCAGCAACGAAGTGTTTGCGCTCACGGGCAAAATTCTCTCCGAACTGGCCGATGCCTCGCTCGAAGAGAAGATCGTCGAGGCATTCTGCAGACGCCTGCAGATGGCTGGCGAAGATGAGATTGCCGACATGCGCTCAGCCATGACCGAGCAGAAAATCCGCCCGGTGGTTCGAAGCAGGTTCGAATTCGGTCCGGAAGAGCGCCTGAAGATCGAACAAACCGTGAAATCGCGCTTTGATCTGAACGCACCGCTCTCTTTCGAAACCTCGGCCGAAGGCAATGCAGGCATCGAACTCTGCATGAATGGACGCTGCATTTCATGGACCTTCGGAACGGCCATCGATTCACTTCGGAACGCCACAAGAAAACCGGACCTGCATGATGATGAGGACACCGCGCTACAGCAACTGCGTTAAGGAGGCACTGACGAACATCCGTACAGCCAGGGAAAGCTGGTCCCCCGGACTGGAGCCCGTAGAAGAGGGAGTGGTCACCACCGTGCTGAATGGCATCGCCAAAATCAGCGGGCTGCCGGGAGTTGGCTTCGAAGAGCTGGTAAGGTTCCAGGGAGAGCTATACGGCATTGCCTTCAACGTCGATCCGGAGGAGGTCGGCATCGTGCTGCTTGGCGATTATGCCAGGCTGAAAACTGGTGACCGAGCCTGGAGAACAGGCCGGGTGACGGATGTCCCCGTCGGGAAAAATCTCATCGGCCGGGTCATCGATCCGCTCGGCAATGCGCTCGATGACCGGGGACCGATTGAACCGTCCGGCAGATTACCGATCGAGCGTCCGGCCCCGGCAATCATGGACCGCGCCCCGGTCAGCACGCCCCTGCAGACAGGAATCAAGGTCATCGACGCGATCATTCCGGTGGGACGCGGTCAGCGGGAGCTTATTCTCGGTGACCGACAGACTGGCAAAACATCCATCGCCATTTCAGCCATTCTCAACCAGCGAGACAAAGAGGTGCTCTGCATCTACTGCGCCATCGGACAGAAAGCGGCCTCGGTGGCCAAAGTCGTCGCCGAACTCCGCTCACGTGGCGCCCTGGAGCATACCATCGTGGTCGTCACCGAAGGCAACGACCCTTCCGGCCTCCAGTATATCGCACCTTACGCAGCAACGACCATCGCCGAATTCTTCATGGAGCAAGGACGGGACGTGCTTATCGTCTATGATGACCTGACCAATCATGCGAGGGCATACCGTGAGCTGTCGCTTCTGCTCAAACGGCCACCGGGCCGGGAAGCGTTTCCGGGGGACATATTCTATCTCCACTCCCGTCTTCTGGAACGGGCAACCCATCTCGATCCATCGCTTGGCGGCGGTTCACTGACCGCACTTCCCATAGTCGAAACAGAAGCCCAGAACCTCTCGGCATATATACCCACCAACCTGATCTCGATCACCGACGGTCAGATCTACCTCTCACCGACCCTTTTCGAGCTGGGCATACTGCCTGCTGTCGATATCGGCAGATCGGTTTCTCGTGTCGGCGGAAAAGCGCAGCTCAAGGCGTACCGGGCGGCAACCGGCAGTCTCAAACTTTCGTATGCACAGTTCGAAGAACTGGAAAACTTTGCACGGTTTGGCACAAGACTCGACGAATCGAGTCGGAAAACCCTCGACCATGGCAACAGGATAAGAGCGTGGTTCAAGCAGGATGAATACGACGTATTCTCCATGTCCGAACAGATCATCATGCTCATTGCGCTGACCGAAGGATGTTTTGCAACAATTGAAACCGGCAGGGTCCATGATGCCATGCAAGCGGTCAGAAGTGCGGCAAAAGGGATCTCCTCCGACATATCCGGAAGAGTGGCTTCCGATAGCGAACTGAGTTCCGAGGATCGTGAAGAGCTGATACGAATCGCAAAAGAAGCTCTCAACCCTTTCCTGAAATCATCATGAGCGACACGATCCAGAACCTGAAAAGAAAAATCGGGAAAGCCAGAACACTCGATTCGGTCGTACGGACCATGAAAACGCTTGCAGCTTTGAACATCAGGCAATATGAAGAAGCGATCAGGTCTCTGGATGAGTACTATCGGAACGTGGAATTCGGCCTCGCGGCAAGCCTCCACGAGGAGAGACAGCCATTTCGTGACAGAGCGGTTTCCGGCAAACAAACCATACCTGCCATAGCCGTGGTCTTCGGATCAGACCAGGGGCTTGTCGGACAGTTCAACGATCTCCTGGCCGAAGTTGCCCTGGCAGCTCTCAAGCGCCTGCAAGGCCGGTTTTCCGTCCTGTCGATCGGTGAACGTATGCAACAGCGCCTTTCAGACCACGGCATCCGCTCCGAACTTCTGTTCGATGTCCCCAACGCGGTCAGCGCCATTACCCCGCTGACAGGTGACCTGCTTTCTGCAATCGAAAAGATTCGCGAGCGGGAGGCACTTTTCGAACTGTACCTTTTTTACCACATGCCTGTCAGCGGAGAACTGTACCAACCCGTTTCGAAACGGGTGCTTCCACTGGACGAGAGCTGGGCACACGAAATCATGACCAACGCAACCCCTTCTGCCAAACCGTTTCCGGAAATGCCGAACGGAGCTGAAACGACGCGATGGGCACTGGTCAGGGAGTACCTGTTCGTTTCGCTGTTCAGGGCCTGTGCCGAATCGCTCGCTGCAGAAAACGCGAGCAGGCTTTCGGCAATGCAGCGTGCGGAAAAGAACATCGACGAGCTGCTCGACGAGTTCACCCGAAGTTACAACGAACGCCGGCAGGCCGATATCGATGAGGAACTGTTCGACGTCATCTCAGGATTTCAGGCTCTTGATGACACAACGAAGCATCGCAATCTCTGAACAAACGCCCCTGGACGGAACGGATTGCCCTGCGGGTAGGGTTGATGGTTACAGAACCCGGTGGTTCACCCCCATGTCAGTCTCCAGGCCCAAGGTTGGATTGGTCTCAGTCAACAATGCCGGCACGGACGACCGGTTTGACCGGCATGCAAAACCATACCGCCATGAACTACGTTGTAACCGGTTCCCTCGGACATATCGGTAAACCCCTTGCCTCGCAGCTTGTCCATGACGGGCACAGCGTCACGGTGATCAGCAGCAACCCGGCAAGAAAAGCACAGATTGAATCGATGGGCGCCTATGCCGCCATAGGCACCGTTGAGGATGTCGACTTTCTTTCCCGGACATTCAGGGGGGCTGATGCCATATTCACCATGGTTCCCCCGAATTTCGACGGCAACGACTGGAAAGGTCACATCGCTCACATCGGAGAAAATTACGCAAGAGCGATCGCAGCTTCAGGTGTCGGGCGTGTCGTGAACCTGAGCAGCATCGGCGCTCATCTCATCGACGGATGCGGACCGGTAAACGGGCTCCATCGGGTTGAAACGATCCTCAATGAACTTCAGGATGTACAGGTCCGCCACCTGCGGGCAGCCTACTTCTACACCAACTTCCTGAACAGTATCGACATCATCAGCAAAAACGGTTTTCTGAGCGGCAATTTCGGGGAAAACACCCTGATGGTGCTCGTGCATCCGCTCGACATCGCCGACGAAGCTGCAAAAGAGCTGCGGAATCATGACATTATCGGCAGAGGATTCCGCTATATCGCCAGCGATGAAAAAACAACCGGCGAAATCGCCACGATCATCGGCAAAGCGATTGAAAAACCAGATCTCCGCTGGATCGACCGTTCCGACAAGGAGACCTGTGATGAGATGATCCGGTTCGGCATACCGGAAGAGATCGCCAAAAACTATACCGAGATGGGAGCGGCAATGCGCGACGGCAGCATGACCGACCACTATTTCAACAACCGTCCGGTGCTCGCCGGCTGGAGACGGCTCGAAACCTTTGCACCGGATTTCGCAACAGCCTATTTCGCTTCATGACCAGACAATCTTGAGGGCAACAGGAGGACAAGAACGATGAAAAGGAGATCCAGTCCCAGGGATGCGCTGATAGAAGCTATTGAAGAAGCAAGGGAAAACGGCGCCGAGTACATCCGTTACGGAAGTTACGATACCGGCAAGGAAGTGAAACAGTTTATAGCGCAGATCCGGAGCCTCCCTGAAGACCTTGGTGCGGAAAACGCCGATCTGAACCGGTGGTTTGAATGTGATGCTGACGGCAACAGAATCATCCGGTCAAAAGAGATCTACGGCTTCATAACCAGCCATGAAACCGGTGTCATAGTCTGGAACGGCAGTGACGACGTGTTCTGCGGGAACTGGGGCGCTTTCAGGGGATTACCCCGCTCTTTCGGCCCGACGGAAATACCTGGCGAAAGTCGCAGCATGACAGCCGTATGCATCGATCGGCAATCTCTGGACGACGATACCCTCGAACTCGCATTCGATGCCGCCATGAACAAAGGCGACAGAACCCCGACCATCCACGAAGTTTTCCGTATAAACGATACCGCCACGATCATCACCTTCGACGGCTGGCCATAACCTGCCATAGTTCAGAAAGGTTCATGACTGCCGTACCGAACCCATCCACCGTAACCTGTTTATGACTATCTTCCCTGACACAGAAGGCAACATAACCGGCAACATCAAACAAGCATAGACATGAGCGAAAGCATCAACCTGCATGACGACCCCAGATTCGCCGGGGTACTTGAAGACCTCGACGCCATTGAGACCAAACTGCTTGAAAACGGCAAGCTGATGGGACTTACCGGCACCGTCGCCAGCAGCGTGACCATCGAGTTCGGCATGCACGGAGAAGGAGCGGAGGCTGAGCCCAGCATCCTCATCAAGGTGACCACTCCCGACGATACGTACGTCGATGCCGACGACGATATCCTTGACGATTTCGAGGATTTCGTGATCGAAGAGCTCGAGAACGCCTCACTTGAATGGTCTCAGGAGGTGAAAGACTCCCTTGGCGATGACCGTCAGGTCGTTCTTCTGATCAACGGTGAAGAGTGCTGATCGCGCATTGCAAATGCCCTTTTTCAGAGCGATCGCCCGACATCCCGGTACCGTCTGCTGAACATCAGGCACCGGGATGTGACCGTTTATCGGAACAAACTCTGTATATTTCGCCGGATTTTTGTATTCACGTGTACATCGAGTCTGTTTTGTTTACCAGGGAAGCGCTCCTCTTCTCATTCCAGATGATCCCATGAGCCGGCCACTTGTCGTAGATCTTGACGGAACGCTGCTCCGATCCGACATGCTCATTGAAAGCATGCTCGGTTACCTTAAACAGGACCGGGCGTCCCTCCTTCAGCTGCCATTGTGGCTGCTGAAGGGAAAAGCCCCGCTCAAGGAACAACTTGCCAGTCGCGTCAAGATCGACGTGACGAGTCTGCCCTATAACAGAGAAGTGCTCACCTTCCTGCGTCACGCAAGGAGTGAGGAGCGGCATATTGTGCTCGCCACGGCCACCCATCGAATCTATGCCGAGCAGATCGCCCATCATCTCGGGCTGTTCAGCCAGATCATAGCCACTGCGGGCTCCCTGAACATCTCCTCACGAACCAAACGGGACCGTCTGGTCGAACAGTTCGGAGAGAAAGGATTCGACTACATCGGCAACTCACACGACGATCTGCCGGTACTTGAATCTGCGCAAAAAGCCTACCTCTCCGATCCTGACCGCGGCGTCACCGCGAAAGCGACAAAAGCAGGAAATATCGAGAGGATCTTCACTTCCCGCCAAACGCGCCTGAAAGCATGGATCAGAGCGCTCCGCCCGCATCAGTGGCTGAAAAACCTGCTGATATTCATTCCGGTTCTTGCCAACCATCAGGTACTGAACCTCTCCATGCTCCTGCAGGCGCTGCTTGCATTTGCACTCTTTTCGATAACCGCCTCGAGCGGCTACCTTTTCAACGACCTGCTCGATCTGGAAAGCGACCGGCATCATCCGAGAAAACGGCTTCGAGCACTCGCCAGCGGAGAGCTGCCGCTTCAGCTTGGCATCGTATCTGCCCCCCTGCTGTTCATCGCCGCGGCTCTCGTATCGCTGATACTGATGCCAGTCCCGTTCAGCATCTCTCTTGCCGCATATTATGTATTGACCATTGCCTACTCCCGTTTCCTGAAAAGCCAGATGGGCATCGACACGATCGCGCTCGCCGGGCTCTACACGGTGCGCATCATCGCCGGGGCCTACGCTTGCGGACTCGTACCCACCTTCTGGATTCTGGCCTTCTCGCTGTTCCTGTTCCTGAGCCTGGCCATGGTGAAAAGGTATGCCGAACTGCTTGACGCCCGATCGAAAGGCAAGACAGAACAGACCCGCGGGCGGGGTTACTTTCCGGCGGACCTGGAGATCATCGCCAATCTCGGATCTTCGTCCGGTTACCTCTCCGTGCTGGTGCTTGCGCTCTATATCCAGGATCCCCGGACCCTCATGATGTACCGGACCCATGAGCTGATCTGGCTCGCCTGCCCGATCCTGCTCTTCTGGATCAGCCGGATGTGGATGATCACCCACCGGGGCCAGATGCACGACGACCCGGTGCTCTACGCCATCAGGGATCGGGTGAGCCTCCTGACCGGTGCGCTGTTCGGGGCCGTGTTCATGCTCGCATCGTTCCTCTGAACCCGTTGAAACCCGATATGAGAATTCCGATAACCTATACCCTCTTCGCCATCATCGCCACCGCCGTCAACATCGGCGTCCAGGACCTTGCCGTCCGGAAGTACGTCGGGCCATATCACCTGCTGCTGTCAGTCGGTGCCGGCACCCTTGCCGGCCTCATGGTCAAATATGTGCTCGACAAGCGTTACATCTTCCGGTTTCAGGCAGAGAACGCGATGCACGACAGCCGCACCTTCCTGCTCTATGCGATGATGGGCGTAGTTACAACCGTCATCTTCTGGGGGTTCGAGTTCGGTTTCGATCATCTGTTCGGGACCAGAGAGCTGCGCTACCTGGGCGGCATGATCGGGCTCGGTATCGGTTACGTCTCGAAGTACCATCTCGATAAACAGTTTGTATTCCGTCAGGGAGCCGCGTGATGAAAATGCATGGATGGGGACGCTACCCCGAAGTGGATGCCGAAGTGTTCACCCCGCAGACGAAACGTGAAGTCCAGGAGCTGCTGGGCAGGCTGCAGGGTCAGGGAGTGACACCCCGGGGATTGGGTCGGAGCTATGGAGACAGCTCGCTGGGCGACCGGATGCTGAGCACCCGGTGGATGAACCACCTGCTGTCGTTCGATCCGGAGAGTGGAGTGCTTTATGCCGAAGCCGCCGTCTCCCTGCAGGAGATTCTGCAGACTTTCGTTCCGAAAGGGTGGTTCCTGCCGGTCACGCCCGGCACCCAGTTCGTAACGGTCGGCGGAGCCATCGCCAGCGATGTGCACGGCAAGAACCACCATGTCGCAGGATGCTTCTGCGACCATGTCGAGTACCTCGACCTGATCACGGGACCGGATACGATCCTGCGCTGCTCACCCGTTGAGAACCCGGAGCTCTTCCACGCCACCTGCGGCGGCATGGGGCTGACCGGCATCGTCTACGCGGCTGCCATCCGTCTCAAACCGGTCACCAGCGCCTATATCGACCAGACAACCCACAAGGCCTCGAACCTCAGGGAGATCCTGGAGCTGTTCGCCGTGCACGAAGCCGAACCCTACTCGGTCGCCTGGATCGACTGTATCTCCACCGGCAGTTCGCTCGGCCGCTCCCTGCTCATGACCGGCGACCATACCCGGCAGGAGAAGCTGACCGTCAAAGCCGGATCGGGCTTGTCCCTGCCCGTCGACATGCCCTCGGCACTCCTGAACCGCCACACCATCAGGGCATTCAACACGCTCTACTACCACCGGATCCGCGAACGGGTCGTCAGGAGCCACACCCATTACGGGCCATTCTTCTATCCGCTCGACAGCATCGGCGACTGGAACCGGATGTATGGAGGCAACGGCTTCACGCAGTACCAGTTCGTCGTGCCCAAAGCAGCCGGCTATCCGGCCATGAAAGCCATCCTTGAAACCATCGCCGGATCGGGCAAGGGCTCCTTCCTGGCCGTCCTGAAGGCCTTCGGCAAACAGAACCGGAACCTGCTCAGCTTTCCGATGGAAGGCTATACGCTGGCGCTCGACTTCAAAATCGAACCGGAACTCTTCCCGCTGCTCGACCGTCTGGACAGCATGGTGCTCGATTACGGCGGCAGAATCTATCTGACCAAGGACGCCCGCATGAGCGAAGCGACCTTCAGGCGCTGCTACCCCGTCTGGGAACAGTTCCAGGCCATCAGGGAGGCCAACGGCCTCAAGGGGCGCTTCACCTCACTCCAATCAAAGCGAACAGGACTCGACTGATGCAAAAGATCCTCATTATCGGTGCCACCTCGGCCATCGCCGAAGCCACCGCCAGGCTGTATGCCGCCGAAGGCGCGAAGCTGTACCTCATCGCGCGAAACGACGAACGTCTGCAGCTGCTCGCCGGCGACCTGAAGGTCCGTGGTGCTTCGAGCGTCGAGACGGCGCTCCTCGACGTCAACGACATCGCTGCGCACCAGGGCGTGCTGGACCGGGCCTGCGCCTCGCTGGGTTCGTTCGACATCGTACTGCTCGCCCACGGCACCCTGGGAGACCAGAAGCGGTGCGAAGAAGAGGTGGATGCGGCACTGCAGGAGCTGCAGACCAACGCCGTCAGCACCATCGCCCTCTTGACGACGCTGGCCAACATGATGGAAAAACAGAGCAGTGGAACAATCGCTGTCATCAGTTCGGTAGCCGGGGATCGCGGGCGTCCATCAAATTACGTGTACGGCACGGCAAAGGCTGCCGTCACCACCTTCTGCGAGGGACTGCGGGCAAGGATGCACAAACACGGGGTGCAGGTGCTGACCATCAAGCCGGGAATGGTGGACACACCGATGACCGAAGGGATGGATCTGCCGAAGCTCCTGCTCGCCAGACCGGAGATGATCGCCGCGGACATCATAAAAGCCGTCAGGAAGAAAAAAGACACGCTCTACACCCCGCTGCCGTGGAAGTTTGTCATGGCGGGTATCATTCACCTGCCTGAACGGATTTTCAAGCAGCTGAACCTGTAGAAGAAGATGCCTTACCTGGCCGCCATAAACCGTCGACCTGCGTGGAACGACATGCGACTTCGTGCTGCGCAGGTGATCACCTCACCCCCTGACAACTTCCGGTTCGATTATCCGGCTGCACTCCTGTCGTTATAGATCACTTCCGGTCTGGCCTGTTCCCACAATGAACCGAATTTAACCTGTTCACTCTCCTTGAAACGGATAGCTCCGGTGAGATACCAGGTCGCCGGATGTTTTTCAGGATCGCTTCCTTCGGCGGTGCCAAGATGCTGCAGCGCTTCGATACTGCCATCTTCACCTCGGGTGACGCGCCAATGGCCCATGATATAGCGACCGGCATCGGCCGCAACCACATCCAGCACCTCCTCGATCTCGCCCATATCGCTGTCTCCGCGGAGAGCGAGCCCGCCATAGGCGTAGGCAACCGAGCGATGCTCATCGAGCACGAAACGGATATATTTGTTCCGCGCCATGGGAAGCAATTCAAGATTGTCGATAAGGTAGATGAACTGACGGCCGTCCGGAGATACTCCGGAAATCGATCGTGGCAGGATACCCTTATCCTCGGCAAGGTTCATATACCACTCGGCATACTCCTCGAAAAGATCGGCAAGCAGTTCATGCGAAGCGCTGTTTTCCATCGGTACAAAAGATTTGATGACTGACTGGCAAATGACGGTTGTCGCCACATCGCCATGCGCAATGGTGGCAGATAGCGGTAAGATACGCAGGAAAAAGGACTTTAGCGTAAACGGAGATACCGTTGCCGGATCGAAATGGACAGCTCATTCCGGCAGAGACCGTACTGACACCTGATTGTCATACATGGACACCATGGAGAATCGAAAACGATATCGGATTTCCGGCTAATCTCAGGATTTTCGTGATCGACCGGCACTGACCGGGCTGTTGACGCGCCGTATGGTAACCTGGCGCGTCAGAACAGCATCAAAGATCACCCGAGTTTCTGCCAGGTATCTCCATAATCGGGTTCCGAGATTTCCGATGATGCACTGTCGATGGAGGCACCCGGAGCACTCTGCTCTTTTGGAGCTGCAATATTCTTCATCACGGTATCGGCCAGCAAAACACCTGCACCGGCAACCAGAAGTCCCGGTAAACCGCAGGCAACTATGGAAACACCAAGGGTGGGCAACAGGATCGCGCCTCCGGCAACACCAGCAGCTTCTTTCAACATATCCGCTCCGTTTGAATCAGTAGTTATATCGAATTGATACGCAAAATATGCGGTAAACATAAAGATAAACACTCCCGTCACTCTGCCATTGCCAGTGAACAGCATATGGTCACCCACTCGTTGCATCTCCGGTTCGGGATGTGGGGACAGTTGTTATGTCGAGCTCCAGTTAAGGGAAGATACGCACTTCAATGACAACTCGCAGCATTTCGATGATCGCATCCGGAATAAACAGTGCCAGCGAAGCTTCACCGATCCTCAAAAGCCGCCACCGCATACGAGGCATTGTAATCGAGCACTGCCCAGGCGGTCCTGCTTTTCCTGTCGATACCGTATGAACCCAGCCCATAGCCCTTTTTCCAGGGACCATCGATGTATTTCGGCTGACCGCCCGAATTCATCCTGACCGCGTTGATCCATCTGCCATCCGCTGACTTCGTCACCAGCCCGAATCGTAACGCTTCGTTGCCGAAGGAGCTCATTTTCGCAGGGTCATAGCTGATCGAAAGAGTATACACATCGGTTTTGCCGCTGCCTGGATCGGCCATACCATTCAGAACAAGGATCCTGCTGGCGAGATGCTGACTGGTCCCGTTTGCGGGTTGCCGACGCTGGTCGCCACCCTCTTCTTCAAGCCAGCCTGTCCCGGCGATCCTGACCAGCCTGCGCCCCTGCCCGCCGATGGTGTCGAGAGTGGAATCCCTTGCCAGGCTTTCATTCCTGCCGTCGATGATCCGTGCAACCGTCCCCTTATAGCGGTCCTGAACCATCCGGTAACTTTCGCCCTGAGGTACGACAAACTGTTTCCCGTTCAGGAAATACCCCCAGCTCTCCTTTTTGACGAAATGAAATTTCGGGGTCACGTTCGTCCCCGGCTTCCCTGCTCCCTCCGGGAACTCGCTGTCCGAGCGCCAGTTTCCATGGTCATCGGCATAGAAATCAACCGTCACCGACGGTCCATCGACGGTGAAAATGTAATAACCGACCGTAAAACACTCCTGGGAGATCGATGTCTCGCGAACTTTCTGGCCATACCAGTCCGGATCGTCAATTGGTTTTGGCTTGTAGAACTTGCTGCTGTTGGATGCGGCGATCAGCTCTTCGACCTGCGAACGCCTGTCAGGACTCTGAACGATCGAGCGCTGGTGAATATGATCATGTCCGCTGATGTAATAACGGACTCCGTTCCCCTGCAGACCGGACCAGAAACGGTTCTGCCACTCCGGATGAGCGTTGGCATACCCTCCGAACATGGTATCCTGGTGATTTTCAGCAATGAGCGGCTGATGGGAAAACACGAAAGCGTGTGCTGTCCCCCTGGTTTTCCTGTCAAGTCTCCCGGAAATCCAGGGCTGCTGGGCGTCGATCGAATAACCGGTTTTACGACCATTCGGCTGCAAGACGGCCATCCCCGGACAAGGCCACGGATCGATGAACACGAATCGCGCACGCTCTTCACCATCACCATAATCAAACGAGTAACTCAGGCCGTCAAGCTCCCGGCTGACATTCACAGGACTGCTGAAGTTGGTTCCAAGGACAAACCGGGTGTTATCGCTCCTGGAAAACTCGCCTGTACGATTCTGGGGATAATTGACACGAAACACCGGGACACCATATCCATTGTCGCTCCGCGAGGTTTCATGATTTCCCCTGAAAGCAAAAAAACCGATTCCCGCATCGACAAGCGGCTGGGCGGCGGCTGCCCTCGTCCGCTCCGAAACATCCTGGCCATCGTCAGTCAGATCACCGACCTGGATGACGAATTTCACCTTCGCATCGATGAACTGCCGGTTAACCTGCCCGATAATGGAGATCGGCACTGACGACGGATTGGCTCCAGCCGGATCAGTCGTTGTCCATTGGGTATCGCCCATCACGCCGAACTTCCAGGGCTCCGCCTGCAACAGCTGCGCCCACAGCGACATCGTGCAGAAGCACAGAAGGACAGACAACGTTCGAAATGGCCCGGAGCGTTTCATGCAGCATCTCCTTCAGGTTGAATTTTCGTGATTTACCTGAAATATAGAGTACTGCTCTCTGGATGGAGGGTGCGGCAAGCGCTTTTCACCAAAACTTGACAAAACCGGGCTGAACGGTCAGTCGATCTGCTGATCACCACGCACCAGCAGCAGCGGAATCCTGATCTTTCTGCGTAGCGAGCGGGAAACACTACCGAAGAGGATCTGGCCGAGCAGGTTGTGCCCGTGCGGAGCCATGACCAGCAGGTCATAAGCTCCCTCTTCGACCTCCTGCAGGATCTCCCGGTCGGGTTCTCCGCTCCTGATATGCACATCGACCCCGATTCCCTCCTTCGACAGAACTTCACGATAATGTTCGAGCGCTGCCGCGGCCTGTTCCCGCAAAGCGCGCTCCTGGTCGAGCGTATGAGAATGCACCACATGCAGCAGATGGACACGCGCGCCGACCTGGGCGGCCAAAGCGGCGACATGCCCGATCAGCACCTCGTCCACCGGCGAACGGTCAATCGCCACAAGTATGTTACGGTAGATCTGCATGAACTCACCCTCCCGTTACGGTTGTATACACAAGGTAACCATTGAGTGCCACAACGATGAAGGTTATGACCAGAGCCGCCACAAATTCCGCCGTGTGGCTTCTGAATATCCCCATGACTTTCCGGCTCCGGCAGAGTATGAGCAGCGGCACGAGAGTAAAAGGCAACTGGATACTCAGTACCGCCTGGCTGAACACCAGGATGCGAAAGGTATCAGGATTCCAGAAGGTGATGATGAGAGAAGGGATCGCCGTCACAACCACTGATATACGGTAAAGCAAGGTCCCCGGATCTTCAGGTTTTCCCAGAAAACCGGTCACGACATTTGCCTCAGCCATGGATGAGGTCATCGAGGAGGCAACCCCGGAAAACACCAGTGCTATGGCGAACAGGAGACCGGCGAGGGGTCCGGCGAGAGGTTTCAGGGTCGCCGAGGCCTGCTCGATACTCTCGACCGGCATTCCGTGCTGAAAGAAAACGGCTGCCGCAACGATGATCATCGACGAATTGACTACCCAGCCAAGCGTCATGGCAAAAAGCGTATCGATCTTCTCGAACCTGAGCAAACGTATCTTTTCCTCGTCGGTAATCCCCCACTTGCGGCTGTGGATCACGTTGGAGTGAAGAAATACATTATGCGGCATGACCACCGCTCCAAGAATCGCGACGGCGACATAAATGCTCTCACGACCAGCTCTGGGTATGAAGAGACCCGGAACGGCAGCACCCCAGTCAGGCCTGACGATCCAGAGTTCGATGATATAACACAGGGCGATAACGCCCAGGAAACCCACAATGATCGTCTCGATGCGATGATAGCGCTGACTGATGATCAGGAAGACCTCGAGAACGACAGTCAGCAGCGCGCCTGCCCATAAAGGTATGCCGAACAGCAAGCTGAATCCGATACCTCCCCCGATGAGTTCGGCAATGTCGGTCGCGATGCAGGCGACCACTACCGTCAGGCCGAGAAAGGCCGCAACCGGACGGGGAAAATGCTCCCGGATGTTTACGGCCAGGGACTTGCCCGTCGCAATACCCAGTTTGGCCGCCATGTGCTGGATAACCATGAGCATGAGCGTACCGAGCGTCACGACCCAGAGCAGCTCATAACCGAACTTCGATCCGCCGGCGATGTTGGTTGCCCAATTACCAGGGTCGATGAAGCCGACAGTCACCAGGAAACCCGGCCCGAGAAATCCCAGAAGTTTCTTCAGGGGAAAACGGCCGGGCTTCAGAAGTCCGGAAAGTGAAACAGCCATAGTGAAACGTTGAGAAGTTTCCTGCAGGCTACTGCGTTCAGATCAGGAAAAAAGTGTCAGTCCACCAGAGCCCTGCACTCATTGAAAAAGTCACGCAAACGACGGGTACCATACCTGGGAGAGACGATATCCATCTTGCTGAGGGTGGTGGCAAAAAGCGCCACGTCATGCACCTCCTTGTTGAAAATGCCTACCGCAGCGACGAGGCCGTCGGCCAGCCAGAACGGCAGTGGAAGCATGACTGGTTTCGTCCCGGCGATCTCACAGGCAAGGTCCACCATCTCGTAATAGGTGAACACCTCTGGCCCCCCAACCTCGACCTCCTTTGCATCGCCATCGACCGCATCGGCACAGACCTCGGCAAGATCGGCGCCGTGAATCGGGTTCGATCTGACGAACCCGTCACCGATCCAGAACATGAAGCCGCGACGCGCACGTGCAACGAACTGCCCGATCTCCGAGTAGTATCCGTTCGGTCGGATGATGACGCTTTCGATCTTCGCAGCCTGAAGCTCCTTGACGAACTTTTCGTGGGCCTGTACATTCGGGATGTTCATCATGCGATGCGCATCGTATACCGACACATACACGAACTTCTTGACGCCTGACTTCAGCGCCTCGGCGAGGATGTTCATGTTGCCCTGGTAGTCGACATCGAAGACAGTATGCACAAAATCGGGCTTGATCATACCGAGCGAAGAAAAGACCACATCGACACCGTCGCAGATTCCGGCGAGGGTTTCGGGCTTCGTGGCATCGGCGAAAACGACCTCGTCGACCAGGTTATCGATAACCGGTGCAAAATAGGGCCCGGGTTTGGTGAACTTCTCAGGGTTACGTACCAGCGCACGCACCTGGTAACCGCGATTCTTGAACTCCTGAACGGCATAACGGCCAAGATAACCGGTCGCTCCGGCAACAAGTACCTTCTTCATGAACTAAGCTGATAGGATTGAATAATGTCTGAATGATCTCTTTATCACAAATAAAATCATTTTTCTCATGAAGTTCCGGTGTTTACTGCCAGCCCGGAGAACTTTGTTTTGTAAGGTTCTTTACCTCAAACAGTAAGATAGAGAAACTCAAATTACAGCCGTATACGGAACATCGACCGCGTATTCTGCGTTCATACTGACGTAGCGATCCCCCCAGGGTTGAGCGGTTAAAGCGGAGGGCACATCCATGATCACCATCAGAAAATCACTTGAGCGAGGTCATGCCGAACACGGCTGGCTTGACAGCTGGCACACCTTTTCGTTCGCCGACTATTACGACCCTGCTCATATGGGATTCAGAGCCTTGCGGGTCATCAATGAAGACCGTGTCCGGCCCTCAATGGGATTCGATGCACATCAGCACCGGGATATGGAGATCATCTCCTACGTTGTCGAAGGAGCTCTGGAACACAAAGACAGCATGGGAAATCACGGAGTCATCCGCTCGGGCGAGGTCCAGCGGATGAGTGCCGGGACGGGAGTTATCCATAGCGAATTCAATCCGTCGGCGACAGAACCGGTTCACTTTTTCCAGATCTGGATACTTCCTGACACAAAAGGTATCGCCCCCGGTTACGAGCAGAAATTCTTTCGCGAAGCCGACAAACGCGGATGCCTGCGGCTCATTGCATCACCTGACGGACGCGACGCTTCGCTGACGATCCATCAGGACACCCTTCTCTTCGACGGGCTGATAGAGCCCGGAAAATCCGTAACATATGGGCTGTCTGCCGGTCGTAGTGCATGGATACAGGTGGTACGCGGCAAGGTTACGATAAACGGCCACGCGTTGAACGAAGGCGATGGCGCATCCACAAGCGACGAATACGAGCTGTCATTGAGCGCCGCAACCGAATCGGAGGTGCTCCTTTTCGATCTTTCCTGATCGTTAAACCCCGCCGCATCTCACGCTCAATGGCAGGAAGAGCAGCTCGCCGTCGTCCGGCGATGCAAGTCATCGTCGGGCGCCTGACCATAACCCGATGAGCTGCCATTGAAACTCCGCCCGACTTCGGGCACCGATCCATACCGGCCATCCGTATCGTCTCCCCGGTCTGCCAGGCTCTGGCTGTAAGGCCTGTTGACGTCACCATCATCGTAATCATGATGATGCCGGCGATGTTCGTAAAATGCGGTCTCCTGATCGTCATCCACCGGCAGATCCTGCTTGTGCCATCCGGGTTGACGAACGGCTCTGCTCTCCCCGCTGACCCTGACAGTACCAAACGCAACCAGGGCAGTCAGAAGAATCGTCGCCAGCAGTTCTGCCGGGCGACGAATCCCATCCCTCGTTGTCTTTCTGATGTAGGAGAGAAATGCCTCCCTGTTGATGACGAACAGGTGATACGTGGCAAACATGGCGAAAACAGCACCGAACACAAGATGCTGGTTCAACCACGTTTTTCTCGTCATCCCGGCAAAACCGCCTGCAGCACTGCTGCCGCTGATCAGCGGAAAAACATAGAGCACTACTCCGGAAACAAACAGTATCAGGAAAGAGAGAAAGAGGCCAAGACTGGTGAATATCCTCCAATTGAATTCCTTCTTCATGTCATTTTTCATCGTATCGAACGGCTACTTCTTATTAAATGAAACGTTACATCACTATTGACGTCCGATAGCCGGAAATCCTGCTCGCCAGCGATCTCTCTTTTCCGGTCATTCAGCCAGCAAGCAAACCCAGCCCTTTTCCATGTAACGCGCAAAAACCGGGTGTTTGTAATGCCCGAGTGTATTCGATAACTTTTTATGTGCATCAATTATCCGATGCGCAACGGGTTCACACCGGTAAGGCCAGACTGTGAAACCGGCTACTCTCCCCCAGAGGCGCAGTACATCAAACATGCTTGCAGAAAGACCTCAAAAGGGATCATCTCTATGGCTTACAGAATCATCAAGGGGACATTCCATGTCAAAGGCTACGCTCCGGATGGAGATTCGGTCCGTTTCCGAGCCTACGACCAGAACTGCTGGAATCTGCTGACCTGGAAAAACCAGCAGAAAAAGAAAGAGGAGTTCAAACAGCTTCGTTTCGAAGGCGTCGATGCCGTCGAAACACATTATGATGAGTCGCATCAACCCAGATCGTTCGGTGTCGCGGCCATGGAGGTCATGCTCGGCCTGATAGGAGTCACCGGCATGGTGTACAATCTGAACATCACCAGGATTCTGCAGGCAAACGATGCAACACCTGGCTACCTGGCGGTCATCGGCGTCGATAGCTACAGCCGCCCCATTTCCCTGGTCTTCAGCGGAGACACCCGACTGCCTGACGGCAGCGAGGTGACCTTTGCCGAGCTCGAAATTGAAAAATCAGTCAACCTCACACTGTTACGTCAGGGTCTGGTCTACCCGACATTCTATAAAACCATGCCACTCGAACTGGTCGATCGCTTCACCGACGAAGCAGCACAGGCAAGGGCCGGAATGGTCGGACTCTGGGCACTCGACCGGACACACGATTTCATCTTCTGGAACAGGGACACGATCAGAGACGACATCGTCATCCTCCCGAAACTTTTCCGTCGCCTGACCACGTTTCTCGACGCTAAAAGCAGCTATGGCGAACTGAAAAACTACCTGCTGTCGCAGAATGACCGGTTGACGCTGCGGAGCACCAACACGAAAACGACACTTGGCAAACTGATCGAGGTGACCGATCAGCGTGTTCAGCTGAAAGCACCGGTGGAGGATATGATCTTCAATCCATAAGTTGCCCGAAAGCGGCCAACCAACCGGAGCACACATGAAAACCATCGATCCCTCGTCGTATCAGAACATCGTGTTCTTTACCGGCGCAGGTATGTCCGCTGAAAGCGGCGTACCGACCTACAGGGGAAAAGGGGGAATCTGGAGACAGTACGATTACGAGGAGTATGCATGCCAGAGCGCGTTCGAGCGAAATCCGGAAAAAGTGCTGAACTTCCATGACCTCCGCCGTCGGGCAGTACTCGACTGCCATCCGCATGAGGGCCACCAGGTCATTGCCCGGATGCCCTCGGCAACCGTGATCACGCAGAATATCGACGGAATGCACCAGCGAGCAGGATCACGGAACGTCATCGAGCTGCACGGCAGCCTCTGGCGCCTCAGATGCGATCATTGCGGAACCAGGAAAGAGGATATCGGTCGGGAGTATGAAACACTCCACTGCAGTTGCGGACGCTGGCTCAGGCCAGACATCACCTGGTTCGGAGACATGCTCGACGAATCGGTCACCATCAGGGCCATGAAACTCATCGCCTCGAGCGACCTCTTCATCAGCATCGGAACATCAGGCACCGTCTGGCCCGCCGCCGGCTATCCCGCTCTTGCCTGTGATTCAGGAGCCTTCTGTATCGAAATCAATCCTGAACCTTCGGGGGCGACAAGTTTCGACCTCGTCATCCGGAACTCCGCCTCCGTAGCCCTTCCTGAACTTTTCAGGATGAAATGAATTCAGGTCGTTCAACGTTGAGTCCACCATCAATCGCTCATGGTTTTGTGGCTGCCAACACCGTGATGGGATATGAAAACCAGATCGATCCATCGACCTGCCGGGCATCGATCCCCAGTACATCGAACCCGGCGTCCGCCCTGATCATCTCGCGTAACTTCCCGTCATCTCCCGGCCCGGGAAACGAGGCCCGTAATTGCGCCTCGAGCTCGACATCCACGCTATAGTGCGCACTCCGGCACTGAACAAGTCCGGCTTCCCTGAACCACGTCTCCAGCATACCTGCCCGCAGGGCCTGTGTGTGGGATGGATCGCGCATCCGCTCCATGCTGTCGAACATACCTGCTTTCGATTCTGGCAAGACCACATCGGCAATCACCACACGCCCTCCGGGACGGCAGACACGGATCATCTCATCGAGCACCCTGCGGGCATCAATAAAGTGATGAAAACTATAGCGGGTGATGACAAGCGAAAAACGACTATCAGCGTAAGGGAGCGGATCGGCGGCACCGATCTGCCACGACAGATTCTCCAGTCCGAATCCCCTCTGTCGTTTCCGGGCCTCTCCGATCATCGCCGGTGTGATGTCGATCCCCTCGACCAGCCTGACATGGCGTGCAATCTCGCAGGCAACGAGACCAGGGCCGCAGGCCACATCGAGCACCTCGTCATCGCAATGTGGACCGGCCATGGCAAGCAGGGTCTCCAGAGCGCTCATATGTCCCGGAACGTTCGCGAAAGGAACTGCCTGACTGGAAAACTGCTCGACGATGAGCTCCTGATGTCTCTTCTCTGATGTATTCATTTGCTGGATTTTTGAACATTGCTTTGCCTTCAGATCAAAGTACCTTGTAATCACATGGCTTTTTACCGACAACAAGACAATGAATACGCTAAAAGAGACAATCCTGCCGGAAGTAACCGCTGGCTACGTCAATGATCCTTCGCGTCCGGTCATTGCATATCGGGCTGATGTCAGCCATGCCCGGTGCAGAGAGCCACACGCACACCCCAGAGCACAGGTCATCTTTGCCATCAGCGGAACCATGCGGGTACAGGCCGAGCAGAACATCTGGTTCATTCCACCAGCACAGGCGGTATGGATTCCACCACAAATCAGTCATCAGGTCACTTTTCCAGACGCAGTCTCCCTGTGCAACCTTTTCGTAGATCCGCTCCTCACCGCCGGATTACCGAAAACCTGCATCGTGTTCAACGTCTCGCCGCTGCTTCGCGAACTGATGCGCAAGGCCGGTTGCGTTGGTGAATCGTATAGAGCTGACGGTCCGGAATATCGAATCATGCAGGTCATCATCGATGAACTCGAACTGATCGAACCAGCGAGACTGAACCTGCCGCTGGGCAGCGACCTCAGGCTCAGGAAGGTGATCGGGACAATGCTCGAAAAACCCGAAGATACCAGAACACTGTCTGAATGGAGCGACATGGCAGGGGCATCGGCCAGAACCCTTGCGAGACTGTTCGTGTCGGAAACCGGATTGACCTTCGGGCAATGGCGAACCCGGTTACGGCTGCTGATAGCGACTGAAAAACTGAGCCGGGGCGCGTCGGTCGGCAATGTCGCATTCGAACTTGGCTACCTCAACACCAGTGCTTTCATCGAAGCTTTTCGACAGGTTCATGGTGAAACACCCGGCCACTACAGTAAACGAACCCGGTAACTTTTCTGCAGCAACGGTCATTGCAGAACCGTTCAAAAGCGAACCGGAACAAATAGTTGACTTAAATTCCTGCGGAACTTACATATTTAAACTACGGTGTGTCTCATACATAACCAGTCAACACCGCAAAGTTAAAAAAGCCCCGGAACGTAATCATGAGTTCTCTTTCAACCCCCGATACCTGCAGAACAGGAATCCGGATAAGCTTGCCTGGAGCGCTTATCCTGTTGGTAACCACCCTGCTGTTCAGCGCTCCGCTGACAGCCTCCTCCGCACCGACCATCATCCGGAAACAGCGCATCCCCCTTGCCGATGGAGCGACAACCATCGTCAAGGGGGAACTTCGGGGATGTGAATCGGTCAGTTATCTCATCAGTGCTCGTGCAGGGCAACGATTGAAGATCAGGCTCAGCGCGAATAACGAAGAGAACTACCTCAACATCTATACCCCAGGCAAAGGTCCGGGCGACGAAGCATTGCATGCAGGAGCCATCTCCGACAACATTTTCGATGGAACACTGCCAGAAAGCGGAGATTACACGGTCTCAGTCTATCTGATGAGAAACGCAGCCCGAAAAAACGAACAGGCTCGATACACCCTTAACATCACGCTCAGCGGAGGCACGAAAACTTCAAAACCATAATTCGGGCCGGTCACGTTTAAGGAGGGCCTCAACTTTTTCGCAGGAAGCCATGCATAAATGCCGGACGCTGATGGCAAGAAACGACAACGACACGATACACCGGCCATAAATCTCCAGCCGTATGACGATCAATTTTTCAGATTGTGGCACTATTACCTGCTCAGTGCGGCAGGCCTTTTCCGGGCAAGAAACATCCAGCTCTGGCAGGTGCTGTTTTCATTGAACGCGATCGAAGGAGCTTACTCCACGTCCCGTTGAGCGTACTTATCGGATGAAGTCAGTTTGATTCGCCGTTGATCGATCTGTTCCTGGGCAGCGAAACAGTAAAAACCGTTCCACCAGTCGAAGGAGAGTAAACGTCCAGCTGACCATTGTGTTTATGTACGACAATATCGTATGAAATACTCAGACCGAGACCGGTTCCGTGGCCTGGCTTCTTGGTCGTGAAAAAGGGTTCAAAAACGCGCCGCACCACCTCCGGCGAGATCCCCGGCCCGTTATCCTCGATGGAAAAAAACACATGATCCCGATCAGACCAGGTACGGATGACAATGCGCCCCTTTTCATCCTGCTGCATCGAGGCAATGGCATGTGCACTGTTGACGATGAGATTCAGAAACACCTGATTGATCTGTTCGGGGTTACAGTAAAGAAGAGGTACCTCCTGAAAATGCTCTTCGACATCGGCAACATAGCGATACTCGTTCCGGGCGATGACGAGCGTGTCCCTGACCCCCTTGTTGATATCGAACAGAACGAGCTCCTTTTCAGCATGCCGGTACGAAAAGTTTCGCATGCTTTCAATGATATTTCTGATACGATCGAATCCGTTAGTGGACTCCGAGAAGATATCCGGAAGATCTTCAAGCAGATCATCGATCGACATCTCTTTTTCACGGGAGCGCACATTCACCAGCTCATCCTGAACATCGGCACCATCTTCCAGCTTCATGATGAAGCCACGATAACTCTCAAGAAGCGTCTGAAGATCTTTGACATCCTCTTCAAGTGTCGAGAAATTCAGTCTGAGAAAGTTTATGGGATTGTTCAGCTCGTGCGCCAGGCCTGCCGAAAGCTGCCCTATTGAAGCCAGTTTCTCCTGCAGGATCATCTGCTGATGCGTTGTCTCGAGCTCCCGGGTCCTATTCTCGATACGCTGCTCCAGTGTCTGATTCAATTGCCTGAGATTTTGCTCGATAACCCGGCGCTCGGTTATGTCGAGCACGATTCCGCGGATACCGACAGGCTTGCCATCGCGCTCGATACTTGCAGTATAAACCAGCATGGGAAACTTCGAGCCATCTTTTTTCAGGCCGGTATATTCATGACTCACATATGGAATACCTTTCAGACGTTTTTCGAGACTCTGTAAAGCCCGCGCCCTATCCTCCGGAACAAAAAGCATAATGCTGGAAAGACCTTGTCCAATATCCTCCTTCGTGTATCCGAACAACTCATACCCAAGCCTGTTGTTATACGTGATCATCCCTTTCGTGTCACACTCGAAAATCGGCTGAGGCAGCAATTCGGCGAGCTCCTGAAATCGTCTGTCACTTTCAGCCAGAGCCTCCTGCTGTTTTTTACACAGGCTGATATCCTGTTTAATGGCCAGATAATGAGAAATGTTACCCATCTGATCGGTGATGGGGCTGATCGTGGTGTACTCGTAAAACAGCTCACCACTTTTTTTTCTGTTGACGAGCTCTCCTTCCCACACCCTGCCGGACTTGATGGTTTTCCAGAGTTCACGATAAAATCCGGGAGGATGTTCACCGGACGAAATCAGGTTTAGTTTCTTGCCCAGAAGTTCTTTCTCATCAAATCCCGATAGCCTTGAGAAGACTGGATTACTGTATTCTACATGACCTTGGGTATCCGTTATCAGAACACTTAACGGGTTTTGGGCCATCGCTGCAGAAAAGACCCGCACCTGCTCCCGGAGGTCTCGTTCCTTGAGCGCGTTTTTGATGGTAACCTCCAGACGCCCGGGAGTCACCGGCTTCAGGAGATAGTCGTAAGCACCCATTTTAAGGGCTTCAACCGCTTTTTCAAGATCGGAACTGCCTGAAAAAATGATCGTCGGCATCGTGATCGCGTGATTCCGAAGGTAGGCCAGCACTTCAATCCCGTCTTTGTTCGGCATGTTGATGTCGAGCAGCAACAGATCTGCGTGCTTTGAGTTGATAGCGTCAATACAGGCATTTCCATCAGAAACGGTAATGGCCTGATAACCAAGATTCCGGACAATCATGGTGGTCATATGACAGATGAAGGGGCTGTCATCGGCGACCAGTATCGTTGCTTTCATGGTGCGGGGGCATCTGGGTTAAACAACAGAAATGGTTAACCTGCCAAATAGTATAGATATATTTTCACGCTTTTCATACATCGCGCTTCAATTTCCGAAGCGCTTCGGAAATTCTTGAGGGACAGGATGGGTATAGGTATACAAGCAATCTGCAAAAAAGAACAGAGTCCGTCATCCGGACACACCTTAACCAGAACATCGAAACCAGGCGACAGGAACAACAATGATAACCGGCAACAGCAAACACCCGATGGCTCTGGGCTTGTTCTCCCTGCTTTGTGCCATTCTCGTAGCCCATGCGCTTTACCACTACACCATCCTGCCCGAACGCATTGCAACCCATTTCGGCACTTCTGGAGAGCCTGATGCCTGGGGCCCGAAAACCGTTTTCTTCATCTGGTATCTGATCCTTACAGGCGCAATTGCAGCAATCTATCTCGGAACGAGCCGGGTGTTGTCTCCAAAACACGCCAACTGGCTCAGCATACCCAACAGGGAGTACTGGCTCTCCACCGAACGAATCCATGAAACACTCCGCTTCATCAGGACGGGCATGTTGCTGCTTGGCTCGGGAACCCTGCTGTTCCTTCTCGACATCATGCATCAGTCGTTTCAGGTCTCCCTCGGAAACGCTGACAGGCTGTCCCATATCTGGACCAGCGTAGCAATCTACATTGCGTTCTGCGCAGCATGGATCATCGCGTTGTACAGGCGTTTCGGGAAAACCGGCTGA
>JAAXWP010000079.1:4754-6399 GCA_013334925.1 Chlorobiaceae bacterium | reverse complement strand
GGGGGGGTGGGGAATATGGTTTTTTTAATCTTGCCGAACTTCCTGGCAGAAGTCGGCGATTTCTCTGGTGATGCGTTCCGCTGCATATTTGTGTGCAACGCTTTTCCATGCTGATTCGGCTATTCTTTGCCTCAGGTCAGGTTCAAGGTTGAACTTCAGGAGCAGAGAGGCAAGCGCGATCTCATCCCCGTTCTGTATCAGAAATCCATTGTATCCATTCTCGATGATTTCCATGACACCTCCTCCAGCCAGGGTGCTGATTGGTGCATTGCCGAGGTACATGGCTTCAAGCAGAGCGATCGATAGTCCTTCTGTTACTGAGGTCATCACAAACACGTCGCTTTTGACCAGTTCCTGATATGGGTTGTGACTGAAACCCGGAAGCGCGACCCGATCTTCAAGACCCAGCTGCGTGATCAGTTTTTGCAGGTCGGATCTTTCCGGACCTTCGCCCAGGATTTGCAGTTTGGCTTCTATGCCTGGTCGCATCGCAAGGAATCTTGAGAAAGCGCGGATCAGGGCTGCATGATTTTTGTTTTTGTCAAGTCGTCCTGCAGCAGTTATCAGCATCTCTTTTCCGCTTTTTTCGGCTCTTTTCTTCCTGTAAAGGTCAAGAGCCCTGGTGTCGAGGCCATAGAACACTACACGCGTTTTTTCGGGGGCGATGAACCCTGTCCCGATAAGTTTCTGCCTGATACAATCGGCATTGACAATGATGCCGTCTGCAAGCGTTCCATAGACAAGCCGGTTTATCCAACTGTTTTTCAGCTCACGAAGTGCTCCTAACCAGATAATGTTACTGATACCGCACAGGCGGCTGACGATACCGGCCAGAACATAGTCCTTGCGCTTCGACGGGATGATGACGTCGATACGGTGTTTTCTGACAATGGAAACCAGGTGGGCGATCGTGTAGAGGTCGCCTTCAAAGCGGAATGGGAGTTGATATTTCGTGAAGGAGGCATGTTTGCCGATCTCCTCGCTCCGGTACGCCAGGGTGATCCCGTGATGGGCCGATAATTGTTCTGCGGCAAGGATGATCGACTTTTCGTTGCCGCCCCAGCCACGGCTGGCTGAATTCAGGAAGAGAAAGTTCATTGATGTGAAACTGCAATGTGGTTGCTTTTCAGCTTTGGTCTGTCAGGATATTCTGCGGAAAAGAGGCGCGTTTGCCCTGCGCATCATTTTTGGTCATCCTGCTTCTGGTGGGGATGGGGGAACATCCTTATGCGTGGCAAATCTTTATAAATAGTTATTATATAATAATTTGTATGATTTTTGTCTGTTGCGTGCCGCTTCAGTTTGAGTAACGGTAATGTGTTTGTTTGCTGAGGGAAGTGAACGTTTATGTGTTATTGTGATTATTAATATATACAAAAAGGTGATATTGTTGTGTGTTTGATTTTTTGGCAAGCGTCTGACACAACGCCTGAATGTGCCAGGGGTTGCATTTTGCTGATCTTTGATTTGCTCTTCGGGAGTCTCGAACGTTGAGATCGAGAAAATGGCGTGGCTTTACAACCGGTTTATAGGCTGTGCTGTTTCAGCCAAAACCGGGTTGTGTTCGCTTGCTGAAAGATGGGTTTTATATGCGCTGCTGGCGGACTTCCTGGCAGAAACCGGCGACTTCCTGTTTCATCCGCTG
>JAAXWP010000079.1:0-4654 GCA_013334925.1 Chlorobiaceae bacterium | reverse complement strand
CGGATGATGGCGACCATGCGGAAGAGTGTGTAGAGATCAATATGGCTCAGGCAGGGCA
Organism: Chlorobiaceae bacterium; assembly: GCA_013334925.1. Classification (GTDB taxonomy): domain Bacteria; phylum Bacteroidota; class Chlorobiia; order Chlorobiales; family Chlorobiaceae; genus Chlorobaculum. The sequence goes on along the minus strand of JAAXWP010000079.1, from coordinate 4,596 downwards.
GGCGGTATTTCGGCAGGTCGAAGTTGCTTCCGACCACCTCTTTCCGGTAGATGAGCGAGACGTCATGGTCGGCTGAAAGCGACGTGGCCGCCATCCGGGTCCACTTTTCCGTGCCGCCCCACTCTCTTGCGGAATTGATGAACAGCAGCTTCATGGATTACAGCCTGCCGTCGATATCGCTGGTGTCGAGCACCCCTTTGACGTCGTAGACGACAGCGTTGGGCGAGGAGCAGTACGAGCGTATCTGCATGCCCGCGAATGCCGTGTGGGCCACGGCGAGCACGATCGCTTCGTAGCTCTCCTTCGCCGGGGACTCGATGCACTCCATGCCATATTCGTGTCGCACCTCTTCAGGCTTGGCCCAGGGATCGAAAATGTGCACCTCCACGCCATACTGCTGCAGCTCGCTGACGATGTCGACGGCGCGGGTGTTCCGGATGTCGGGGCAGTTCTCCTTGAAGGTGATGCCGAGCATGAGTACTTTCGCACCTTTGACCTTGAGGTCTTTCGAGATCATCAGCTTGATCACCTCGGAGGCGACATACCGCCCCATGTTGTCGTTCAGCCGTCGGCCAGCGAGGATGATCTCCGGATGGTAGCCGTACTCCTGGGCTTTCTGGGCCAGATAGTAGGGGTCGACACCGATGCAGTGGCCACCGACGAGTCCGGGACGGAAGGGGAGGAAGTTCCATTTGGTGCCTGCGGCTTCGAGCACCTCGTGGGTATCGATGCCCATGAGGTTGAAGATCTTGGCCAGCTCGTTGACGAAGGCGATGTTGATGTCGCGCTGGGAGTTCTCGATCACCTTGGCGGCTTCGGCCACCCTGATCGACGAGGCCAGGTGCGTGCCGGCGGTGATCACCGAGCTGTAGAGCGCATCGACCTTGCGGGCCGTTTCCGGGGTCGAGCCGGAGGTCACTTTTCTGATTCGGGTTACCGTATGCTCCTTGTCGCCGGGGTTGATGCGTTCAGGGGAGTAGCCGGCGAAAAAGTCCTGGTTGAAGACGAGCCCGGAGACCCGTTCGAGCACCGGGACGCAATCTTCCTCGGTGGCACCCGGGTAGACGGTCGATTCGTAGATGACGATGTCGCCTTTCCTGAGCACTTTGCCGACGGTTTCGCTCGCCTTGATCAAGGGGGTGAGAACCGGGCGGTTGTGTTTGTCTGTCGGCGTCGGTACGGTGATGATGTAGATGTTCGCGTTTGCGATATCAGCGATGTCCGATGAGATGAACAGTCCCCGTTCCGCATTGGCATCGAGCGGATTGGCGCTGGTGAGCATGGTGGCAAGGCGCGCTTCCTCGACTTCGAGGGTCGAGTCGCGGCCGTCACGCAATTCGGCCACCCGCTCCTCTTTGATGTCGAATCCTACCACCGGGTATCTGGCAGCGAATTCGACGGCAAGGGGGAGTCCGACGTAACCGAGACCGATCAGAGCTATCTTGGCGTTTTCCATGCGCGAAGTTCAGGCGTTGAAGAATTCACGGTACCAGGCGATGAAACGGTCGATGCCCTCCTGGATGGGGGTTGCCGGTTTGTAATCGAGATCCCTGACCAGATCGCTTACGTCGGCATAGGTCGAGGGCACGTCACCCGGCTGGATCGGCAGCAGGTTCTTTTCGACGGTCATGCCGAGGGTGTTCTCGATGGCCGTGATGAAGTCCATCAGCCGGACCGGCTGGTTGTTGCCGATGTTGTAGACACGGTAGGGTGCTGAGGAGGTGCCTGGATCTGGCGCGGCGGCTGTCCACTCTGGATTCCGCTGTGCCGGGTTGTCGATCACGCGGACGACGCCTTCGACGATGTCGTCGATGTAGGTGAAGTCACGCTGCATGTTGCCGTAGTTGAAGACGTCAATCGGGCGTCCTTCGAGGGCGGCTTTGGTGAAGAGAAAGAGCGCCATGTCCGGACGTCCCCAGGGGCCGTAGACGGTGAAGAATCTGAGGCCGGTGGTCGAGAGGCCATACAGGTGGCTGTAGGTGTGCGCCATCAGTTCGTTCGACTTTTTGCTGGCCGCGTAGAGGCTGACCGGGTGGTCGACGTTGTGGTGTACCGAGAACGGCTGCTGTTCGTTCAGTCCGTAGACCGAGGAGCTCGATGCGTAGCACAGGTTGTTCACACCATTGTGCCGGCATGCTTCGAGCAGGTTCAGGAACCCGACGATATTGGAGCTCATGTAGGCGCCTGGGTTCGTCAGGGAGTAGCGTACGCCCGCCTGTGCCGCCAGGTTGCAGACCGCATCGAATTTTTCGGCGCGGAACAGGGCGTTGATGTTGTCGCTGTCTTCGAGATTGAGCCTGATGAATCGGTAGTTGCTGTATTTCGATGACTGGACGAGGCGGTTGTATTCGATGGCGTCCTGGTCGATGCCCGAGTAGGCGAGTCGGCCGTATTTGACCCGCTGGTCGTAATAGTCGTTGATGTTGTCGAGACCGACCACTTCGTCGCCTCTCGCGGCGAGCCGCTCGGCGAGATGGAAGCCGATGAATCCGGCCGTGCCGGTAACGAGAATCTTCATGAGAACACAGGTTATGCCCGTTGTCGGGCGGTTAACTGGCGGGAATGCAGGGCGGCTGCAGTCGCATTGTCGGTCAAGATAATGAGCTTTTTTGGAAAAAAATGGCTCTATTTGTGCATTATGGGCTGCTCGAGCGGATTTGACTGCGGCGATTTTTCCCCGTTTCATATCTTTGAGGGGCACCTCAGGTAACAATATAATATCGTCTCCACGACGCAATCAGGTCAATGAATCCCCTGTCTGAACCTCAGACCGGCAAACGCCCCGGTCTTCTGCATATCACCCTGGTGTTGCTCGCCGTTCTGGTGCTCTACCCGATCGCCGGTATTGCACTGACGATGCTGGTGACCGGCGGCAGGTTTATCGATCCGGATTTCACGCTGCTCGATCCGGATACCTTGTCCAGGATCAGGGTCGCTCAGGTGATTGGCCAGGTGCTGGTGCTTGCCTTGCCGGTATTCTGGCTTGCGAAGCGCTTCAGCGGCAGCCGTTCCGCTTTTGGAGAGACGAACCTGGCGTGGCTTGGGCTTGCAGCCGAGGTCCGGATACGTCCGATCCTGACTGCAGCCGCCGCAATGCTGCTGCTGCAGCCGCTGATGTTCACGATTGCCGAGCTCCAGAGCCTGCTGCTTCCGCTTCTTGGCCAGACTGGCCGGGATTTGCTCAAACAGCAGGAGATGCTGGAGCTGTTCATCAGGAAGCTGGCCAGCAGTTCATCACTGCCTGAATCGCTCTCTGTGTTCGGCATGCTGGTGGCGACACCGGCGATCTGCGAGGAGCTTTTTTTCAGGGGATATGTGCAGAAGGGGATCTCGAATATTCTGTCACCAGCGAGGGGTGTGCTCCTGACGGGGTTCGTTTTCGCGCTGTTTCATATGGAGCCTACCAATATTCTTCCGCTGTCTTTGCTGGGCTGGTTTATTGGGTATATTTACCGGAAAACCGGTAATCTCGCCGTGCCGGCGGTTGCCCATGCCACCAACAATTTTCTGGCTCTGCTGCTGCTGGAGGTCGATTTTCGCTTTGCCGGTTACTCCATCTCCAATGGCGATACCGGTATCGTGTTCATGTGGCAGTGGTGGGGTATCGTACTCGTTTCAATGGTTATCTTTTTTCTGCTGATGCGCCGCTTTCCGGAGACGTCTGCATCAGCGTATCCTGACAATGTCTGACCGGACTGCCGTACATGTCTTCTCTCTTGCAAAATAATCTGTTCCAGAGGGTGGCCGTAGCCATCGTGGGTATTCCACTGCTCCTCTGGATCAACATGACGGGAGGGGTGCCTTTTCTTTTTCTGGTGCTCGTGCTCAGCCTGATGGGTACCTTCGAGTTCCGGAGACTTGCCGCCCATCGGGCCCATCCACCAGCCTTGCCTCTGCTTCTGGCGCTGACCGCTTTCATCCAGACGAACTTCTATTTCCGGTTTATCGATTACTGGGAAGCGTTGCTGGTGATGGTCATGATTCTGTATGTCATTGAACTCTGGCGACAGCAGGGATCGCAGTTTCTGAACATCGGTTCGACCCTTGTCGGCCTGGTGTACGTCAACCTCTCGTTCGGGGCGCTGCTCCGGCTCCGCATGTCGGGGTCCGCTCCTGGAGCACCGGGTACCGAAGCTGGTGCCGCACTGGTACTGCTGATGTTCGTCTGTGTCTGGGCTGCGGATATTTTTGCCTATTTCGGCGGCAGCAGGCTCGGCGGGAAGTTCATCACCCGGAAACTCTTTCCGAGGCTGAGCCCCAAGAAAACCTGGGAAGGCTATTTCGCAGGCATTATCGGCAGCGTCGCGCTCTCCTGGGTCTGTTCCCTTTATGTTCCGGGATTTCCTGACGGTAACGCACCGCTGATCGGTCTCATGATCGGTGTGGTCAGTCCCGCGGGAGACCTGATGGAGTCGATGTTCAAGCGAGATGCGGGAGTCAAGGACTCTTCAGGCGTCATTCCCGGTCATGGCGGGGTGCTCGACCGTTTCGACACGGTCATGTTCATCGCACCGCTGCTCTATTTCCTGACCGCATGGGTGAAGTGATGAGTGCTGAATGATGAATGATGAGTGCTGAAGGATGAGTGATGAGTGA
>JAAXWP010000078.1 GCA_013334925.1 Chlorobiaceae bacterium | reverse complement strand
GGCGGCAGTCCGTCAGGAATTGCAAGCTCGATGCGCACTCCTTTTTTCCATGCCGCAGGCTCGAAAACAGCGACGGTCTTCTCGAGCTGTCTGCGAACGTCGACTGGGCCGAAGGTGTAGATGATCCGCCCCGATTCGATCCTCGAAAGATCGAGCACATCGTTGACCAGAGCCGTAAGCTGCTCGCTCTCCTGGAGAATAATGCGAAGAAATGCGGTGGCGGTCTCCGGTTCGTTCATGGCCCCGTCCAGCAGGGTTTCGGTATATCCCTTGATGCTGGCGAGCGGAGTCCTGAGCTCGTGGGACACGCTCGATACGAAATCGCGCCGCATCCGTTCGAGGTTTCGCAGTCGGGTGACATCGTTGATGACAAACACCGTACCGTCAAAACGGTCTCCCTGCATGACCGGAACGGCGCTGACCTTGAGCACTCGATCCCCTTTCGATGTTCTGGCCGTCACCTCCTCCCTGAAGGTCCGGTTGCCGCTTGCAAGAACCTGTTCGAGCAGTTCCCGGACACCACGATCAGCTATCTGCTTCACAGGCATGGCGCGGTTCATGGCGCCTTCGATCGGAAAAAGTCTTGAAGCGGCGGGATTGACCAGCACGATCTGCCCATCGGCATTCGTGACGATGATCGCCTCACGTATGCTGGAAAGCACTTCCCTGAGCCACTCCTCCTGACGACTCATCCTGACAATTTCGTCAGCCATGTAGTTGAACGCCAGTGAAAGGCGTCCGATCTCGTCACTACGACGCACCGGCATCCTGATCCCGGACTCTCCGTGCAGGAACCGATCGGCGGAATCGGCAATGCGCTCAAGTGGTCGGGAAAGGTATACTGCCGAGAATATTCCTGCCGTCAGACCCAGCAGAAGAGCCCAGAACAGCCCTCCTTCGATGCCTTTCCGCACTTCATCCTCGAGCATTCGTATGTCGTGAAGCGGCTTGGCGAAACGGACCACACCCCAGCGTGTCGGAACCCCGACCGGCATGGCCATGTAGAGCATCTCTTCCCTGGCCGTCTCGCTGTAACGGATCGATTCGCCGTATCCTCCGGCAATAGCGGCAGTGATCTCGGGACGTCCGGCATGATTCTGCAGAAAAGGAAGTTTTCCGGCATCGACATATGAATCTCCGATCACGATTCCATTGAGATCGATAATGGTGACGCGGACGTCAAGTGCCGATCCGACGCGGTCGGCCCACTGGTCGGAGAGATGATTGTCGCTCCATGCGGCTGGCCGATCCTCGAGCATCTGACCGTTGAGACGCAATTCACGCATCAGGTCATTACGGACTCCGGCGATGAAAAGCTGACGAAGCTGACGTCCCTGATAGACATAGCTGAAGGCCAGAGAAAAAAAGACGATCAGGCCAAAAATGGCTCCCAGTCTGTAGGATATTCTGGCCCGCATGGACTCACTCTCCGGTTTCTTCGAATTTGTAGCCGAGACCGCGGACCGTGACGATCCGGCGACCGGTATCCCCCAGCTTCTCCCTGAGTCGAGTCACATGTGTATCGATAGTTCTTGTATTGATGTCCTTGTCGACATCCCATACATCGCTGAGCAGTACCTCGCGGCTCTGCGCCTGCCCTTTCCGCTTCATGAGCAGCGAAAGCAGCTTGAACTCCATCAGGGTCAGGGTCAGCGGCTGACCTTCGAGCGTGGCTGTATGACGGCCGATGTCAAGTTCAAGATCGCCTGAGCGCAGAACCTCCTGTACCTCCTGACGATGGCGCCGGTCGCGCTTCAGGATGGCCCGGATCCTGAGATTGAGCTCCCTCGGGCTGAACGGCTTGACGACGTAATCATCGATGCCGAGCTCGAACCCGAGTACCTTGTCGATCTCCTCTCCCTTTGCGGTGAGCATGATGACGGGCAGATCTCCCCAGAGCACGTTCTGACGAATGCGGCGGCACACTTCAAAGCCATCGATGCCCGGAAGCATGATGTCCAGCAACACCATGCTGACCGCCTGCTCCCTGAGCTTCTCCAGGGCATCTTCACCACTCGTGACATGGCAGCAGTTATAGCCGGCTTTTTCAAGATTGTATTTCAGGAGGCCGGCGAGGTTCCGGTCGTCTTCGACAATCAGTATGGAGGGGTCGGACATGCGGTGTATTGCTTCGTTTGGTTGGTATCAGGTAATTTTCCAGCAGGCCGCCTGATGACCCGGCTCGTACTCGAGCAGCGGAGGCTGCGCCTGGCGGCAATGTTCGTCGGCAAGCGGGCAGCGACCGGCAAAACGGCAACCGTCGGGAAGCCGGGTGGCTGGCGGCACGTTTCCCTCAATGACGTTCAGGCGATCTTTCTTCGCGCCCAGTCTCGGAATAGATCTGAGGAGCCCCTGGGTATAGGGATGCAATGGATTCTCGAAAATATGCCTGACCGTGCCGGTCTCGGCAATCCGCGATGCGTACATGACAACCACCTCTTCGCAAAGCTCGGCCACCACGCCGAAGTCGTGCGTGATGAGCATGACGCCCATGCCGGTTTCGCTCTGCAGCCGACCGATCAGCTCCAGGATCTGCGCCTGGACCGTCACGTCGAGTGCCGTGGTGGGTTCGTCCGCAATCAGCAGTTCAGGACCGCAGGAGAGGGCCATGGCGATCATCACGCGCTGTCGCATACCTCCGGAAAGCTCGTGCGGATAGGAGTCGACGCGGTCTGAAGGATTCGGGATGCCGACCATGTTCAAGAGTTCGATCGCCTTCTGGCGAGCTTCGGCCTTACCGATCTCCCTGTGGTTCATGATCTGCTCCATGATCTGGTTGCCACAGGTAAAGACCGGATTGAGCGAGCTCATCGGCTCCTGAAATATCATGGCGATCTCGTTGCCCCGAATCCTGCGCATCTCGTCTTCACTGGCCTTGATGATGCTTTTTCCTTTCCAGAGGATGTCGCCACCGGCAAAGTAACCGGGGGGCATGGGAACCAGGCGCATAACCGACAGCGCCGTCACCGATTTGCCGCAACCCGACTCGCCGATAACACCCAGAGTTCGGTTCTTTGCAAGCGAAAAGCTCACTCCGTCGACAGCTTTGGCGATGCCGTCATCCGTTTTATACCAGGTCTTGAGATCCTTGACTTCGAGAATTCTATCCATCGATATCGGTTACGCCGCAGGGCGGATTTTCGCTTCGGCATGAGTACGGGAAACTGTTGAAACAGAACCACGGTTACCATGCACGATCGCTAAGTTACGATAGCCATACCTTACAACAGCGGGGCTGACCCGTCGTAAGGCTCCATTTTACAGAAATTTAACAATCGGGGTTCACACCATGTAGGCTCGGTGTCCAGAAATTGTGTCCTGATGTCGAACAATACAGGCGGAACCATCAAAATCGAAACATGTTTTCGATTGAACGATCAGCACCCGTTCAATGTACTCATTTTTGTACCCTTTTGAACGGTAGCCAGCCCGACCGTTCGCAACAGAGACAAGAGTAATGCCGCAGCTTTGTTTATATTGAGCTGCAAGATATTGAGCATTGGCCAACATTACGTACCCGTAATCACGTTCTTCACCATGACCCCAGTTCAGGACCCTGCCCGGCAGTTCGCAAGCATCGTCAAACGACCAGTTACTTACCTGCTCGACGCCATTGGAACCTCGGAACCTTATGGTTCACTGCGTTCATCGCTGGAAAGCTTTTCTCCGGAGCACAGCATCGGATACACCCCGGTCTGTGGCCTGAAAGGTTCGCTCGCACCACTGCTGGCAGCACGCCTGTACCGCGATCTCGAGGTTCCGGTCGTACTCTTCTGCGGTCCTGACACGATAGAACTGTACGACAACGACTTGCCGCTGCTGCTGCCCCGGAATGAGGTCTGCCTCACTGACGATGGGCTGTCACCGACGCTTGGCCGGCTTGCGCAGGGCAGCAAGGTCGTCGTGATCGCCAGCCTCGAAGATATCGAAACCCGCGTTTGCCGTAAAGACGAATCCGTCGGTCGCATGTTCGCCCTGACATGCGGACAGGATGCCGGTTATGACTCGCTCATGGCGTTCCTCAAGACCAATGGTTTCGAGAAACGGGAATTCGTTGAGGATGAAGGCGAGTATTCGGTCCGTGGATCGATTGTCGATGTCTTCGGCTATGGAGCGGTTGAACCGGTGCGTATCGAGTTTTTCGGTGATACGGTCAGTTCGCTGAGGAGTTTCGACATCGACAGCCAGCTCTCTTCGGCGAGTCTTGCCTCGGCCGAACTCTTCGGCAGCTTCACGACACCGACGGATGATGGTGCTACTCCCGATTCAGGTATTCTCGACTTCATTCCTGCAACGGCCGTCGTGATCGTGGACGACGCTACCGCCCTTGCCGGTTTCGATGGCAGGGAGCACCTCGAGGAAGCCCTCTGCAACCATCGGCATATCATCATACACCGGCTCGAAAAGCAGGGCATCGACTTTTCATCCGGAGCCCAGGAAAAACTGCAGGGCAATTTCCGACTGCTTGCCGGAAGACTGCAGCGCGATTCGGGACGGAACCTGTCGACCGTGTTCGCCTGCGGGTCGAAACGCGAAATCGAGGAGCTGAGCGAATTCATCAACGAAGAGCTGCATGCCGGCGAAACGTCAGCCCAGACCGAAATCGGCTGGGCACCGGTGAACCTGCATACCGGTTTCGAGTTTGCCGGAATCGATCTGTACACCGAATCGGACATCTTCGGCAAGTTCCATACCCGAAGAGCCCATCGGAAACGGAAGGTCAAGGGGATCTCGCTCAAGGATCTGCAGCGCCTGAAGGTCGGCGACTACGTGGTGCACGAGGACTACGGCATCGGGGTGTTCCGGTCGCTCGAAACGATCCAGGTCGGCAACTCGGAACAGGAGTGCGTGCTGGTCGAATACGAGGGCGGAGACCAGCTTTACGTGAACGTCCAGAACATCAACCTGCTATCGAAATACACGGCTTCGGAAGGCTCGCTGCCGAACCTCTCCAAGCTCGGCAGCTCCAAGTGGTCGGCAAAGAAGGAGAAGGTTCGCAAAAAGCTGCGCGATATCGCGGCAAAGCTGATCCGCATCTATGCAGAACGCAAAATGACCCCCGGCTTCGCGTTCTCACCCGATTCCATTTTCCAGCGTGAGTTTGAAGCCTCTTTCATGTTCGAAGAGACTCCAGACCAGCTCAAGGCCATCGAGGAGGTAAAGAAGGATATGCAGTCGCCGTCGCCCATGGATAGGCTTATCTGTGGCGACGCCGGTTTCGGAAAGACCGAGATCGCCATGCGCGCAGCGTTCAAGGCGGTCGAATCAAGAAAGCAGGTAGCCGTGCTTACGCCGACCACCATTCTGGCACACCAGCATGGCGAGTCGTTCGGCAGGCGTTTCCAGAACTTCCCGGTCAATATCGCCGTACTGAGCCGGTTCGTTTCGAAAAAGCAGCAGCAGGAGCTCATCGAACGGATCGCTGCCGGAGCGATCGACATCGTCATCGGCACCCATCGCATCGTCTCGAACGACGTCGTTTTCAAGGATCTCGGCCTCCTGGTCATCGACGAGGAGCAGCACTTCGGCGTCGAAGTGAAAGAAAAACTTCGCCAGAACTTCCCCGGAGTTGATACGCTGACCATGTCGGCCACGCCTATCCCGAGAACCATGCAGTTCTCCATGCTTGGCGCCAGGGACATCTCCATCGTCTCCACACCACCGAAAAACCGTCAGCCGGTCGAAACGGTCATCAGCGAGTTTGATGCCGGAGTGATCCAGGCGGCTATGAGGCACGAAATCCAGCGTGAAGGGCAGGTATTCTTCCTGCACAACCGGATCGCCAGCCTTGAAGAGACTGAACGGCAGTTACGCGAGCTGGTGCCATGGGCAAGAATGGCCACGGCACACGGCCAGATGCCGACGCGTGACCTGGAGAACGTCATGATGGACTTCATGCAGAAGGAGCTCGATGTGCTGATCTCCACCTCGATCATCGGTTCGGGCCTGGACATCTCGAACGCCAACACGATCATCATCAACCGGGCGGACATGTTCGGGCTATCAGACCTTTACCAGCTCCGTGGCCGCGTCGGACGAAGCGAACGAAAAGCATACTGCTACCTCGTCACTCCACCGCTGCATACCCTGAAACGAGAAGCCGTGCAGCGTCTGGCCGTAATCGAGAGCTTCACCGAACTCGGCTCAGGCATCAACGTCGCCCTAAGGGATCTCGATATCCGAGGGGCCGGGAACCTGCTCGGTGCCGAACAGTCAGGATTCATCCACGAAATCGGTTTCGACCTCTACCAGAAGATGGTCGAGGAGACCGTTGCCGAACTCAAGCTGACCGACTTCAGCCATATTTTCAGCGACAGCGAAAAAGCCGCACTGAAGCCGACGAAACCATGCGATATGGTCTTCTTCTTCGATGCGCTCATCCCGGACTACTACCTCACGGCGACACAGGAGCGCTTCGCCTGTTACGACAAAATCTCGAAAGCATCGAAAGACGAGGATCTCGACCACCTGGCAACAGAAATGGCCGATCGCTTCGGCCCGATGCCGGTCGAGGTTCAGAACCTGCTCGCCCTGGCGCGCTTCAAGAATCTCTGTTCATCGATCGGACTGGAGAGAATCGACCTCCAGCTATCCACCGCCACCATTTTCCTGCCCTCGAACGACGATAAAGAGTTCTATGAGGGCAGCTTCTTCAATAACCTGATCGCTGGCCTCCAGGACAC
>JAAXWP010000003.1 GCA_013334925.1 Chlorobiaceae bacterium | reverse complement strand
AGAAAAATGCACAAAAAATCCTGTTTTGCATTTGGAAAATTTTGAAAGGGGCTTATATTTGTATCCCGTTCGCTGATGAACGGCCCCGAATTCCGCGATAGCTCAACGGTAGAGCATTCGGCTGTTAACCGAAGGGTTGTAGGTTCGAATCCTACTCGCGGAGCCAAAGAAAGGAAGTACTTGAGTATGCGGTGCTTCCTTTTTTGTTTTAAGTAAGAGTTATGAGCAGAGCATTCGGCTGTTATCCCGACGAGTCGGGATGCAGGTTCGAATCCTGTTCGCGGAGCCAAAGAAAGGAAGTACTTGAGTATGCGGTGCTTCCTTTTTTGTTTTAAGTAAGAGTTATGAGCAGAGCATTCGGCTGTTATCCCGACGAGTCGGGATGCAGGTTCGAATCCTACTCGCGGAGCCAAAGAAAGGAAGTACTTGAGTATGCGGTGCTTCCTTTTTTGTTTTAAGTAAGAGTTATGAGCAGAGCATTCGGCTGTTATCCCGACGAGTCGGGATGCAGGTTCGAATCCTGTTCGCGGAGCCAAAGAAAGGAAGTACTTGAGTATGCGGTGCTTCCTTTTTTGTTTTAAGTAAGAGTTATGAGCAGGGCATTCGGCTGTTATCCCGACGAGTCGGGATGCAGGTTCGAATCCTGTTCGCGGAGCCAAAAAAAGGAAGTACTTGAGTATGCGGTGCTTCCTTTTTTTATTTGCCCGCTATTTGTCCTCGTTCGTTCAATCCACATCTACCCGGAACTCGTGGATTACCTCAGCTCAATCGCATCGATATCCTCACTTCAGTCACGCTCGATGGTCTGACACTTCTCATGATCGCTGGCGGTTGTGCCTGCTTTGTCGTTAAAGTCTGTTTCTCTGATCCCTGCCGATCCGAAAACCTCCTTGATCGAGTTCCTGCTCATTCTTTTTTTTGCTTTGTGATCAGGGCGGGCCCGTTGAGGCGAATCCTGTGTCAGTCATGACCCCGTCTGTTTCCTGGTGCTGATGGGCTTTTCGCCATTCGGTTTCATCGCGCTGATCCTGGTAACCGTATTGCGTGCTCTCCCAATGCCAGAAACGTTTCTCTAAAGGGATGGGATATATAAATGATGGGCGTTTTATATATGAAAGGATATTGATTGTTAATATATCCTATGTGTTTTTATATAAGGGTATATAAGCTATGTGTCGTGGTATGAAAACATTAAAAGAAATTATATATTGTCGCCAGAGCCTTTCATTATCCCCTTAAAGAAATGCCCCCGTCTCCCAAAAAATCGGTAGTGCTGATTGCCGATGACAACGCAGTTGAACGTGTTATCGCATCCCGATTAGTCGAAAAATTCGGCTATGATGTGATTGCCGTTGCTGACGGGGAACGCTGTATCGAACTGCTCGATACCCGCCGCATCGATCTTCTGCTTCTTGACATCCATATGCCGAAAAAAAGCGGCATCGATGTACTTGCCTACATTCGTGATCATAACTTCACGGTTCCGGCCATCATGATCTCCGGTTCGAGCGATCTCGAGCTGGCAGTTGAATCATTGAAGCTCGGGGCGTATCAGTATCTCCTGAAGCCGATCGATCATGAACGTCTGGGAGCTACGATCAAGAACGCGCTTTGCGAGCAGGAGCTTCGTCAGCAGGTGATGCTTCTTTCTGCGGCAATGTCCCAGAGTCCGATGAGTGTCGTCATAACTGATCCTGATGGCATCATCGATTATGTCAACCCGGCATTCACCTCTTCCTCGGGATACAGTGAGCAAGAGGCGAAAGGGAAAAAGATAAGTTTGATGGCTTCCGGCAAGCACCCCCGGAAATTCTATGAACGACTCTGGAAAACCATATCATCAGGCAAGAGCTGGGATGGTGAGCTCATCAACAGGAGGAAAAACGGCGAGCTCTTCTGGGAATATGCTACCATAAGCCCGATTACCGATAACTTTGGTCACATTTCCCACTATCTCGCAATCAAGCAGGATATTTCACTTCGCAAAAGGGAGCAGGAAGCTCTTGCAGAAAGTGAGCAGCGGTTTCAGGAGCTGGCCGATCTTCTTCCTCAGCCAATTTTCGAGAGCGATACCAAGGGATTGATCACCTATACCAACCGGCTCGGATTCGAGCTGTTCGGATATACAAAAGAGGATCTTGACCGGGGAGTATCCAGTCTGTCGCTGTTCGCTCCAGAGGATCGTCAGCGAGTGGCTTGCAATATCGAATGCCGCCTGAAGGGGATCCCTTTCGAAAGCCATGAATATATAGGCCAGAGAAAAAACGGCGAGCGATTTCCGATACTGGTCTATACCGCAAACATTGTCCGTGAGGGGATTCCTGTCGGTATCCGCGGTATCGTTCTGGATATTACTGAACGCCGGCAGATCGAGGAGCAGCTGCAGCAGCTCAACCACACGCTCGAACAACGGGTGGAGGAGCGGACCAGAGAGCTCGAAAAAACCCATCAGCAGATGATTCTCCGGGAAAAGCTCGCCTCGATCGGGCAGCTTGCTGCCGGTCTGGCCCATGAGCTGAACAATCCGATAAATTTCGTCAGGCTCAACTTTGCGGCGCTTCAGGAGGATATCGATGACTTGCGTTCCATTCTCGCCCGTTACCGCAGCATCATCAGCAAATATGAGCATGGTGATGACCTGACTGATGCATTGCGTGAGATTCGTCAGATGGAAACCGATCTTTCCATCGATTCGCTGCTTGAAGACATTCCCAACATCTTTTCGGAATCGAAAAGTGGTTTCGATCGTATCAGGACCATTATCGAAAGCATGAGGAATTTCTCGTACCGGCATGACGAAAACGAGAAAGTTCCATTCGATATCAACCGGGGCGTACGCGACACCCTGGTTATTGCCAGAAACGAATACCGGTACATTGCGGAGGTGGTCAAAGACCTTCAGAAACTGCCATTGGTCCACTGCAATCCCGAGCAGCTCAATCAGGTGTTTCTCAATCTCATCGTCAACAGCGCTCATGCGATAGATTCACAGCAGAGAGGCAAGAAGGGAAGAATCGGCATTCGTACCTGGCATGACGACGATCATGTGTTCTGTTCAATAGCAGATGATGGTCCGGGGATTTCACCTCAGGCCATGCAGCACATTTTCGAACCATTTTTCACCACCAAGTCGCCAGGCAAGGGCACCGGTCTCGGGCTCAGCATTTCGTATGACATCATCGTCCAGAAGCATAAAGGCCGGCTTGATGTTCACTGTCCAGCAGAAGGCGGAACTGTGTTTACCATGGCGCTCCCATTGAAACGAACCGCAAAAGTCGACATCCATGAAAGATCGAAGTGACCTCACCATCCTGTTCGTGGATGACGAGGTGGACATTCTCAGTTCGCTGAAACGATTTCTTCGCAAGGAACCGTATAAAAAGCTGTTTGCGGAAAATGGCGTCAGGGCGCTCGAGCTGCTCGAAGAGAACGAAATCGCGGTCATTGTTTCCGACCTTCGAATGCCGGAGATGAACGGTCTGGAGCTGATCGGTAAGGTCAAAAAACGCAAACCGGAAGTTCTCCGGCTCATTCTCAGCGGCTCTCAGGATTTTGACCAGATCATCGATTCGATCAACAAGGGTGAGGTTTTCCGGTTTGTTCCGAAGCCGGTTGAACCTGAGGATTTCAGAAAAGTCCTCGATAACGCCCTCGACTATTATTGCCTGAGATCGGAACGCGAGGAGTTGTTCGAAGCGCTCTCCCAGAAAAACATGGAGCTGACCAGGTTGAATGATGCACTCCAGTTCATGGCTCAGGATCTCCGGCAGAGCGAGGCGAAGTTCCGATCCATGACTGATGCCGCACAGGACGCAGTATTCATGATCAATCAGGATGGCTGGATCATTTACCGCAACAATGCCGCCGAGGCCATTTTCGGGTACGACCGTCATCAGTTTCGCGAGCAGCGGTTCGTCGATATTCTTGCACCGGAATTCAGGGAACTTGACCTTCTGGATGTCTGTGCCGTGTCATCGGATAACATCGCGGTGTCATCGGATGGAGGCATTCAGCAGATCGATGGCCTGAAAAAAAACGGCAGAAGTGTGCCGCTCGAGATTTCACGTGGCTGCGTTCATATCGAGGCCGTACCCCATACAGTACTGATAGCCAGGGATGTCACCGCCCGGGTCGAAGCAGAGCGCAGCCGGCAGCGTTATGAAGTCATGCAGCGTGAGCTCGAGGCCGAAATCGAGAAGAAGCTCCTGCAAAGTCCCTTTCCATCGACACTTCGGGGGGCATCCATAAGCCGGATGATGATCCCTTCCGGTCACCTCGATGGGGATTTTACGGATTACATCGTCTATGATCAGGCTCATGCCGACATTCTGCTTGGCGACGTCATGGGCCACGGCATACTGTCGGCACTTATCGGTGTCGGACTGAAGTCACTGTTTCTGAAGGTGCTTGCACAGAACAAATACAGGGATTGCGCGCTTCCTCCATTGGCTGAAATCGTTTCCGGAATGCATGAGCTCTGTATCAATGAACTTGTGGAGCTGGGGTCATTCGCGACGCTTCTCTTCCTGCGAATCGATCTCGAGTCGGGAACCTGTTCAATGGTCGATTGCGGGCATCCTCCGGTCATTCATTATCGCGCTTCTACGGGAAGCAGTGTGATGATCAAGGGAGAAAACCTGCCAATGGGCATGATAGAAAAGCAGGAGTACAAAACCGTTTCATTTGCCGTGGAGCCGGGAGACATTCTCGTCCTCTATTCGGACGGTATCACGGAGAGCAGTTCGGCCGACAACGAGCAGTTCGGCGATCAACAGCTTGCAGGACTCATAGAAACCCATCACAGCATGGTCCCGGAAGATCTGATGAGGGTTATCAGGGAGTCGGTTTCATCGTTTTCAGGGCGGGACGGTTTCGATGATGACGCGACCTGCATTGTCATCCGCATAGATAATCTGGCGACAGGTCTGGCTGGGAGATGAACAGGCATCTTTTCGAGATACCTGAACGGGTTGCCGTCGGAGAGTTCCGGGGAGCTGGAGCATGTGTCAGTAAAGCACCGTCTCGTGATGTGTTGACCTGTCAGGCGGTAACGGGGTGTCATGGCAATCGGATAAACGACATGAACACAAGAAAAGACGGGGTTGAGTTTCTTGAAAAACGTCTGTCCGGCAATGCCTCCGGAATCAGGAGTTTTGCCGGAAAATTCTTTGTCGGAACAGCGGTTCACGTAGCAGGCATAATCGACAGAGTCATTGAACTGGCGGTTTCACTGATCGTGATTTCGGTTCTCGTATGTCCGCTGATGCTGGTTCTGATGATCAGGAAGCTGGTAAACGGAAATCCCGTATTCACGAGCCAGATCATTACCGGTGCCGGATCGAGACCGGTTGAGATCTACCGATTCAATGGTATCGGGGTCCCGTTCCGTGACCTCCCTTTATTCTTCGGTGTGCTTTCCGGACGTCTCGCTCTTGCCGGAGTTGCCATCCGGAATTGGGGAGAGCGTGAGCCTTCTCTGGAGGGAGCGTATATCGGCATGATGAAGCCAGGTGTCATCTCGCTCTGGGACTTGCGACGGTCGAGTAAAACGGCTCATGAAGGCCGTCAGGCGATCGAATGGGAGTATACGTTCAGAAAGGGCCTTGTCTATGACCTGTTGCTGATGCTGCGTGCCATTCCGATGCTGGTTTTCGGTGAATCGAAGTCGGAAGCTTCGGAGATATTCAGGATTATGGGTCTCGATCTTGACAATCTGACCATGGATGAGGCCATTTCGGTTATCGGGTCGCATCTCGACGCGAAAAAACAGCGCCGCATATTTTTTGTCAATCCCGACTGTCTGAACAAGACGGTCACAGACCGGGAGTATTTCGAGATTCTGCAATCGGGTGACTTCGTATTTCCCGATGGCATAGGTCTCATCATTGCCGGTAAAATGCTGAACACTCCGCTGAAGGAGAACATCAATGGTACCGATATGCTGCCGTTTCTGTGTCGAATGGCTGCCGCCCGGGGCGAAAAGGTGTTTCTGCTCGGAGGTAAACCGGGTGTGGCGGAAATTGCCGCTCAGAAAATCAGTGAGAATTATGGGGTCACCGTAGCGGGGACTTCCCATGGCTATTTCGACCACCGGTCAGAAAGCGCTGCGGTAATCGAGCAGATCAACGCTTCGGGGGCATCGATTCTTCTTGTCGCTTTTGGGGCTCCACTCCAGGAAAGGTGGATTCATCAGCATCGGGATGCGTTGCGTCCGTTGATCATGATGGGGGTCGGCGGATTGCTCGATTTTTATTCCGGCAATATCAGAAGAGCGCCCCGCTGGGTGAGAGAAATCGGGTTCGAATGGGTTTACCGGATCATGCAGGAGCCCGGAAGGATGTGGAGACGATACGTTATCGGCAATCCGCTGTTTCTGTATCGCGTGTTGAAATGGAAAATCCTGTATCAAAGATAACGCAGAGTCTGTTATGGAGCTGGATCCAACAGTACGTAAAGAGCTGATACGCAAAGTCAGTGTATCCATCAATCCGAATGCCCGGTTCGTCCGGACGCTCAAGGTGCTGGTATGGGAAGCTACGGTCAGGATATCCTATTTCCTTAAAAGATTACTGGATATCTGCGCATCGATCGCCGCTTTCACCGTGCTGTCGCCGGTCTTTCTGGTCACGGCGCTGGCTATCTGGATTGAAGATCCGGGACCGGTATTTTTTGTCCAGATACGTGTTGGCCGTAACGGTCGGCACTTCAGGTTTTACAAATTCCGTTCGATGGTGGTCAATGCAGACAGGATCAAGAAAGAGCTCGAGAAGCAGAACGAGTCATCGGCAGGCGTGATATTCAAAATGAAAAAGGATCCCCGCATCACCAGGGTTGGCAGAATCATCAGGAAATTCAGCATCGATGAGCTGCCTCAGCTGCTCAATGTGATCAAAGGAGATATGAGCCTTGTCGGACCACGTCCGCCGATTCCATCGGAAGTTGCCCAGTATACCCTTGAGCAGAGAAAACGCCTGCATGTGATTCCCGGCATTACCTGTCTCTGGCAGGTGAGCGGCAGGAGCGATATACCCTTTACCGACCAGGTGAGGCTGGATCTCCAATACATCCAGAGCTCGAGTTTTCTCAACGATATCCGCCTGTTGTTAAAAACAATTCCTGCCGTGCTTTCGGGCAGAGGAGCCTACTAAAAGGAGCTGATTATGGATTTTCGTATCGATATGAGCAACGGTCAACCTGTTGGCATAGCATCCCTCGATGGCAGGCTTGACGCTGAAAACTGCGGAGATCTGCAGACCTTCTGCCAGTCATGGCTGAAGGAAACCTCACGGCTGGTTTTTGATTGCACCGGACTTGATTTTCTCGACAGCAGCGGACTTGGCACCATTGTATCCTGCCTGCGTAAAAGCCTTGAACAGGATGGTGACCTGAAACTTGCCGCTTTGAGTCCGCAAGTCAGCATGGTATTCGAACTGACCAAGGCAAGAAAGCTCTTTTCGATTTTCCCTGATGCCGACAATGCTGTCAGGTCTTACGCGAGCGGCGACAAGGCATAAAAAAAGCACCCCCATGAAAACCCTCATCGTTATCAGAGAAAAGGATTATGGCTGGTTGTCGCCGTTCTTTCCGGGAGTCAATCCTCTGGTCATGCCTGTCTGCAACAAGCCGTTCATCGAATTTCTCATCGATTTTTCGATTCTTGCAGGCAGTTCCGCGATAAGGATTATCAGCGATGGACCGCTCAACGAGGTCGAGAGGTACTGTGAAGACGGTTCGCGATGGGGTGTCGATGTCAGTTACGCAAGCATCCTGGGCAATGACAGCATCGAGACCGTCATTGAAAAGAACAGGAAGTACTGCGCTGACCAGCGCCTGCTGATCATCAGCGGTTACCTGTTCATCCGTTATGAAAACAGGCAGGAGCTCAGACACTGCTTCGCGATGGCATCCGGAGGTACCCTGGCGGAGAACGAACGCGGGAGTATCGTTCTTGCCGGCACTCCGGAAATCACCGGTCAGCTGCCTGCTGCCACCCCATTCTCTCTTGTCGAGTTTGATTCCATCGACAACTATTTCCGGCTCTCGGCGGAGATCCTGAAGGAATATCCATCACCCTATGTGCTGCCGGGTTATTGCAACGAGCCCGATTGTCATATCGGCAGGAACGTCGTTATCGGCAAGGGTGCCGAAATAAGAAAACCGGTGATCATCGGCAACAATGTGCAGATCATGAAGGGGGCTGTCGTCGGTCCTTCGGCGGTGGTCGGAAGCAATGTCATCATCGACAGGGAGAGCACGGTTTCCCGAAGCATACTCCTGGACAATACCTACATCGGCGAGCAGCTCGAAGTGGTTGACAGAATCGCCGCCGGCAACATTCTCGTCGATCCTCGGTCCGGCGTTTCGATCGCCATGGAAGATCCTCATCTTCTGTCGAGTCTGCCGGGATCCGCGCACATCGGGTCGGGCCTCTTCAGGTACCTGTTTCACGCAATTGTCGCTTTGCTGCTGATATTGCTGCTCTCTCTGCCTTATCTCATGCTGGTTCCGCTCCTGAAAATCCAGGGAAAGTGGAAAACCGGCAGCTTCACATTCCATGATATCAGGCAGGGGAAAAATCTCCGGTTTGTCATGCCGTCGATTGCGGACGAAGGCGGTATCGGCAGTCTGGCCAAGGCACTTTCCCTTGACCGCTTCCCGATGCTTTTCCGTGCTCTGGCTGGCACAATCGCAGTCATAGGCAGTTTTCCGGTTGAAGTGAGCCATCGTCTCGAGGCAGGGTATGCCGCGACAGGCTATCGCCCGGCTGTGTTCAGCTATGCCGAGGCTGAGGACTGGCCGGTGAACGCTGAAGACAGTGCGATCGTCGAACAGTTTTATGCCGCTCACGGTTCGCCGGTCCGGGATATGGTTCTGACGATAAAAGCTTTCCTCAACAGAATCCATTCAAAGGTACAGTAATGACTGTCGAAGAAAAAAAATGTCATGACTTGACCATTGTTTCAATCAATGGTTCGCTTGAAGCATCATCCGTTCCCGGGTTCATGAAAAGTTCTCCGGCGCTGACGGATTCGCAGTCGATCGTGATCGATCTCGCCGGTGTCGATTTTCTCGACAGCAGTGGTCTTGGCTGTCTGGTAACTATTGCAAGGAAAAAAAGAGAACAGGGTGGCGATGTCAGGCTGGCCTGTCTGAATGAGAAGCTGCGCAGGGTATTTGAGGTCACGCAGGCGTTCCGGTTGTTCGATATCTATGACGATGCGGAGTCCGCAGCGACAACGGCAGCGAACAAATAAGCGGCTGATGGACACTTTCATAACAATGAGCTTTCCTTCGGAGATCAGCTATGCCCGGCTTGCCTCGAATGCCGCAAGCATGGTTGCCGAGATCTTTTCGAGACAGGTGGGAATCTGGGAAAAACGCCAGGAGTTCTGCCACGCGTTCGAGCTTTCCGTCGCGGAAGCCTTCTCCAATTCGGTTCGCAATGCGGCAAATCCAGAAACAGATGGGCAGATCATCATCTGTTTCAGTTCCGATCAGAACGAACTCATGGTCAGTGTGCGGGACACCAATCCGGCTTTCGACCCCGATATCCCGGCACCGGACATATTGAGTTATCCTGACCGGGGATATGGTCTGTTGCTGATACGTCAGCTCATGGATCAGGTCCTGTATTCACGGGAAAACGACATGAACCTGCTGTCGATGATTAAAAAGGCTGGTTAACCCCGAACCCCATAAATGGCAGATCAGATGGTATCCGTAATCATCGTCAGTTACAACACCAGAGACATTCTGAAACAGTGCCTCGAGTCGTTGTTCATGCATACGCAGGGTCTCGAGATGGAGGTTTTTGTCGTCGACAACGATTCTCACGACGGATCGGCCTCGATGGTGAAAAACGAGTTCCCGGAGGTCCATCTCATAGCGAACCGGGAGAATATGGGATTTGCTGCCGCGAACAACCAGGCCTTCAGTCTCGTCAGGGGCAGGTATATCGTGTTGCTCAATCCAGACGCATTCGTAAAGCCGGCATCGATCGCCAATGGCCTGAAATTTATGGATGCTACGCCCGATTGCGGGCTTTGCGGCGGCAAGGTGCTCTCTCCGGAAGGACGGCTCGAACCCTCTGCGAGGCGTTTTCCGTCTCCGCTTTCCAAACTGTTCACACTCGCGGGTCTGAGCGCGAAGTTTCCCGACTCCACGTTGTTCAACCGTCACGAATTCGGCGGTTTCGCCCATGACAAACCGATCGAGGTGGATTGGGTTCCGGGGACCTTCAGCATCGTTCGCAAGGAGATGCTGGACAGCATTGGCGGATTTGACAACCGGTTTTACATCTATTACGAAGAGACCGATCTCTGCCTCAGGGCGAAAAAGGCCGGCTGGAAAATCTACTACATCCCCGATGCGGCGGTGACGCATATTGGCGGAGCCAGCAGCAAAACGCGAAAGGACAAGACTTTTGACGACAAGGCGGCTCAGGTGCTCTCCTTCAGAATGCGAAGCGAGTGGCTCTATTACCGCAAAAACAAGGGCGTTGCCGGGGTGGCGGCAAGCGCCGGTACCGAATTGCTGTGGTATGCCGTACGCCTGGTGAAGAACATGGTGTTCCGCTCCGGGGATGCCGCATCGAAACGGGCGACCGCGGTTGCCGTCATACGGCAGATCCTCCGGTCGCTCAGGGACACCAGATTCGGCCGGGTTTCTCCATCAACCCCCTGGTGATCCTCATGAATCCGCTAAGGAACATACGGGCCGATCTTGCGACCTACGAAGGAAAATGGAGCAGTCAGGGGTTCTGGGTCATGGTTGTTTACCGGCTTGGCCAGTGGCGCTACACGATCAAGAGCGGTCTGATCAGGAAGCCCTTTTCTTTCCTGTACAAAAGCTGCTACAAAGTCGTCCAGATCCTTACCGGTGTCGAGCTTCCCTGTGAAGTTCCCGTCGGCTCGAACTTCAGGATCGAGCATTTCGGCGATATCATCGTCAGTGGGTATGCCAGTTTCGGTGACAATTGCATCATCCGGAATGGTGTCACGGTCGGGTTGAAAAATATCGAGGAGAAGACCGCACCTCGTATCGGTAACAATGTCAATATCGGGACGGGGGCGAAAATTCTCGGCAATATCACGATTGGCGACAATGTCGATATCGGAGCCAACGCCGTTGTCATCGCTTCGGTTCCGGATAACTGCATCGCTGTTGGAATCCCAGCAAAGATCATCCCCAAAAAATCACCTGCACATGAAGGTGCCTGAACATATATGCCAATGGCCTGCGGTGCGAGTCTGCCGCAGATTACCGGGTTTCCGGATCGACAGGCCGGTCTTTCGCCATGGGCGATCGTTCACGTTTTTTGCCGCTCTGTTGTGCCTGCTGAGTTCCTGTACCTCCATATCGCCAAAGGAGACCCGACTGCCGTCGACCTCTCCGCAGAAGGCTTTCAAGGCGGAGCTTCCTCCAAAAGTTCAGGAGTATGCCACTTCAGAAAAGATCGATTCGGTTACGCCCCGGGAAGCTTATCAGTACCGGCTTGGTCCGGGTGACGTCGTGAGTCTGCAGGTCTGGCACCGGCCGGAACTCTCCCAGGAGAATATCATCGTATCTCCTGATGGATATATCGTCGTCCCGCGGATTGGGGGCATCAATGTCATGAACCGGACTCCCGAGGAGTCGCAACGGCTGATAACGGAAAGACTTGAAGTGCTGTACATAAAGCCCGAGGTAACCATAAGGGTTCAGGAGTATCACAACAACAAGGCATTTGTGCTTGGGCGCGTAAGCAAGCCTGGCGTCGTGAATTTTCCCGGAAAAGGCACCCTTCTCGAAGCGCTCGCACTCGCCGGAGGCCTTCCGGATCAGGCCAAAGAGACATCGCTGACCAAATGTGCCATCATAAGGGGGAACGACACGGTTATCTGGGTGAATCTTCAGGACCTGCTCAATAATGGCAACATGGCACTCAACGCCAGGATCCAGAACAACGACATCATCTATATCCCGGAGGCTGCGGACGAACTGGTTTATGTCATGGGCGAGGTTGCTTCTCCGGGTGCCATACAGCTCAAGAACGGCATGAACGTGCTCAAGGCCATCATGCTCGCGGGTGGTATGAACAAACATGCGGACTCCGGGAAGGTCTTCATCATCCGGCAGCAGAATCTCAAGGGTGATGTCATGAGGATCGATCTCAAGAGCATGCTCGAGCACGGTGATTTCAGTCAGAACTTTGCCCTGATGTCCAACGACATCATCTACATCAGCCCCAGCGGCATGGCAAAATTCAATTATACGCTCGAAAAGTTTCTTCCGACGCTTTCAGTGCTCAGTCTGGGAACATCGTCTCTCGAGAGTTTCGGTGTCATGCAGGAGCTCAGGAAAAAAATCTGGGGTCAGGAAGGGTTCGTGAATTCGAGCAGCACGACCACCACAGGAACCAGTTCAAAATAGTTTTGGCCATGAAAGTCTCAGGATACAGGTGAACGCCGATGGCGCATCCGAATCAACATCATCTGGTCATCATTCCGTCGGTTGCCGTCTGGAAAGAAAATGATGTCATCATTTTCGACAGGAAGTTCTATGACGGCATCCTGCAGTACGCAGGGAAATGGCCGGGAAAGGTTTCCTGCGTCATGAAGATGACCGGGGCCGCACCTCCCGCATTCGGGCTGATCCGTGTCCATAAGGAAGAGCTGCCGTTTGCCTGCCTGATTCTGCGGGAAGAGGAGACGGTAGGCAGTGAGCATGTTCGTGAGGCCTCGATGGTTCTGGCGTCGGGAGATGCGTTCGATCAGCTGCATATCGCGGCAATTTGCCAACAGGTCGGGGTGAAATGTGTTTACGTGATCGAGTACATACCTGAAACAAGGTACCAGATCGCCTCACTCGAAACGAACAATCCGCTGCTTCTGCTTCGCCGGTCACTCTATCTCCGGCAGCAGGAGAAGAAAAGAATTGCGGCTTTCGAAGCGGCCGATGGTCTTCAGTCCAACGGAACTCCGGCGTACGATCACTACAGCGGAATGAAGAACCGTCTGCTCTATTTCGATACTCGTGTATACCGTGAGAACATGATTACGGACAGCGACCTCGAACGGCGGATCGATGTGCTATCACAGGGCAAACCCCTGCGTCTCGCCTTTTCCGGCAGGCTGGTCCGCATGAAGGGCGCAGACCATCTCGTTCGGCTCGCTTTGCTCCTGAAGGAGCGCGGGATGGCGTTCACCTTCACGATCTATGGTACGGGTGATCTGGATGGGGAGATGAGAGCGTTTGTCGAGCGCCACGATCTTGGCTCTCAAGTGTTCATGCCAGGTGCTGTCGATTTTTACAGCAGGCTGCTGCCGGAGATACAGGCGAATACGGATCTCTTCGTCTGTCTGCATCGTCAGAGCGATCCATCCTGCACCTATCTGGAGACTCTGGCCTGCGGTGTGCCGATTGTCGGGTATGCCAACCGGGCATTCGCGGGCATCCTTGAGCGTGCCGATATCGGGTGGGGCGTGGAGATGGATGATCTCGAAGGCGTGGCGAAGGTCATCACGCATCTGGACGGAAACAGGCCGGAAATAATCGGCAAGGCGCGAAACAGTGTCGTTTTTGCCAGTCAGCACGATTTCGAGACGACGTTCCGGAACAGGATCGATCATCTTCTTTCACTCGACAAATGAAGATGCATAACAACCATCAACTTTCAGGAGAAGCATGAGCGGCAGGAGGGTCAATATCGTATTCGCGATCGATAACAACTACGTGCAGCATGTATGCGTCGCGATGGTATCGCTGCTGGAGAACAACCGGGACCTGTCATTCAGGATCTATGTGATCAGCAGCGGCCTGTCGAGGAAAAGTGTCGGCAATATCATGTCCGTCTCGGATCGGTATGACTGCGAAGTGAAAAACATAACGGTTTCGGACGCCCTGTTTGTCGAGCTGGCCACGGCTCACCCCTTTTATCCGAAAGGGACCTATTACCGGCTGCTCATTCCTGAACTCATCGATGAAGAGAAACTTCTCTATCTCGACTCCGACATCGTCGTCAATGGCTCGATACGTGAGCTTTACGAGGAGGAGCTCGGAGACTATTACGTATGCGCCATCGAGGATCCGGGATTCGACCGGCATCGCCAGCTGAAAATGAATCCTCAGTCCGTCTATTTCAACTCTGGGATGATGCTCATCAATCTTGCAAAATGGAAGCGGGACGGGATCCAGAAGCGGGTGATCGATTTCATCGAGAACAACCAGGATGTCATCCTCTTTCCCGACCAGTGCGGACTGAATGCGGTCATCGATGGGCACTGGAAAAAGGTGCCGCTCAAATGGAACCAGCAGTCGTCGATCTTCAGCAGGGATTTCGACAAGAAATTCGACTGTTTCAGCCCGGCGGAACTCAGGGAGGCCAGGGCGCACCCGGTCGTCATTCACTATACGAGCGGTTCGAAGCCGTGGCACCGGACAAACACCCATCCGTACAAGCAACTGTACTGGAAATACATCAGGATGACCCCTTACCGGTACGCCATCTATTCGGATCTGATGCCCATGTTTCTGCTCAAATCGATGATACCTGCCGATCTCAGGAAAAAAATGAAGCAGATGCTGAAGAAAACGGCATGAATCGGTGAAAACAGAACGGGAAATACTCTAAAGCAGGCAGTAACTCGATGGAACAGACAGCCAAAGCTCAAAAACAACTTGCCGGGAATGCCCTTTCGGGGATGGTGGCGACCATTATCTACATGGTCAGCCGGTTGTTGCTCACCCCGCTGATTCTGCATTATATCTCACTCGCCGAGTTTGGGCTCTGGTCGCTCAGTTTCATCATTCTTTCTTACGCAGGGATGGGGGGATTCGGTGTGAACAGCACCTATATCAGGTATGCAGCCCGTTATCTGGCAGATGGCAGGGAAAAAGAGATCAGCAAACTGCTCTCGACCGGCGTCGCCTACATGCTTTCGTTCAGCCTGCTCTTCTGTACGATCCTGTTTCTGATCATGCCCTTCATTCTCGAAAGCTTCCATATCCAGGATGCACAGAAAACTCTTGCATCCACGGTATTTCTCGGCACGGCGGCAGTGTTCAGTCTCGAGCTGACACTCGGCGGATTCCGGTTCATTCTGAACGGCATGCATGAGTTCGCCAGGGAGAAAATGGTGACCACCGTTGCCGGCCTGATTGAAATCGCCGCGATTCTCTCCTTTCTGGCCCTGGGCGCGGGAGTCAAGGGGCTGTTGTATGCCTTCGCCCTGCGGCTCGTTCTGGAAACCGCCGGCTGCTGGACCATAGCCCGCTCGATCCTGCCATCACTCCGCATTTCATACAGACTGGTCAGCCGGGAGCACTTCCGCCTGTTCATGGGTTTTGGCGGCAAGGTCCAGGTTCTCGGTATCCTCGGCATTTTTCTTACCGCGATTGACCGGCTGTTCATTACGGCCATATCGGGTCTGGCCGCGGGAGGTATGTTCGAGATCGGTCGAAAGCTTCCATCTACCGCCGGCAGCATCTCCTCGTCCGCTTTCGGCCCGTTTCTCTCAACTGCCGCCCATCACGAGGGCGTCTGGACGGGGGAGAAGCTGAATACCGTGAAGGAGAGGATTTCGACCTATCTCCTTATCGTCATAACCGCAGCCCTGCTTGCGCTCGTGCCGGTTTTTCTCATCGAACCGCTGCAGGCGCGGCTGCCGGTTTCCGGAAAGATACCCGCGATAGTGGCTGCGATACTTGCGATCATCCTTTTCATGATTCTCAGGAACCAGATCCATGCCGATAACCGGCTCGAAAGCGATGAGTTGAAGGGTCTGTATCTGAATGGCATACGATTCACCAATATGATCAGTTCGACCCTGTTCATATTTCTCATCGCCATGGCTCATCCCCTTATCAACGCCTGGGTGGGGGATAACTACTCGATCGCGGCCAATGTGATGATATTTCTCTCCATCGCCTATCCTATCCAGCTCGGCACCGGACCGGTCACGATGATCTTCAGGGGAATTGACCGCAACGGGCGGGAACTCGAGTATATGCTGATTCAGGTGATCCTCTTTCTGATCTGGATTCCTGCCGCCACCGCTGTCTGGGGACTGACGGGAGCGGCCGCTTCGATAGCCGCCAGTTCGATGCTGAGCACGTCTTACCTGTACTGGAGAAGCAATGCCACCTTCCACATCGGGGTCGGAAAGTTCATATCCCATAGCATGCTGCCGGCATTCGTCCCGGTGCTGCCCGCCGCGATCGTTTTTGCCATAACCTGGCAGTTTCCTGTTTCAGGGAGGATTCCGACCGTTATCCAGGTTCTGCTGTGCGGCGGTTTTTATGTTCTCGCTGCAGCCGGATTGTTCTGGATAACCGTGCTCGATGGGGAAGAGAAAAAGAAGGCGCTTGAACTGTTGCCGTTTTCCAAGCAAAGTAGTCCGTCATGCTGAAAGAGAATGCCATACGAGAGGCCCTTCCCTTCGGGAAACCGTCAAAACCGTTCGACGCGCTTGGTTTTGTGAAGCGTTACGGGCTCTTCATCCTCGTCATTGCGTCGTTTCTCTTCACGATGACGGTGCCTGTCGTGCTGCTGATCAGCAAACCGAATTATGAGGTGCATGCCGTCATGAGGATTGATCCGGTTATACCCACCCTGATCACCACATCGGAAGATCCGTCCATTATCAACTACTACGGGGATTATGCCAATACGCAGGCCAAGCGTATGATGAGTTTCGAGGTCCTGAAAAAAACGGTCGAAAAACTTTCGCGGAAGCAAAAGGCTGCGGTTCTTCCGGTGAATCTACCTGCCGACAAATGCGCCGATATCCTTCCGGCCATTGTCAAGATCAATCCGGTTTCCGGCACCCATCTGATCGATCTGATGGCGTCGAGTCCGAAAAAAGAGGGGCTGGCACCGCTGCTCAATAACCTCATGGAGGCATATCTCGACAAGGTGCGAAAGGGAAATGAAATGCAGGACAGGGAAAGACTGAATTACCTGTATCGCGAAAAGCTGGTGCTGGGCAACGATATCGCCACAATCGAAGCTCGCCTGAGCATGTTAACCAAAGAGATTGCAACAGCTGATTTTTCGGAAACCTACAACCTTTCCGCAAAAAAAGCAGAGGCGCTTCAAGCGGCATATGTTGCCGCGCTCGCCGAGGAGATATCGACGAAAAACGCTTTTCAGCAAGCGGTGAGAGCCGGCAGGGAGCATAAAGCGCTGTCGCTCGATCCTATGGTCGAGGAGCGGGTCATGAACGACCAGTCGCTTGATTTCACCACATCGTGGACCTACCAGCAGCAGCAGCAGATGAGGAGTACCACCGACGGGCTTACATCGCAGAATCCTGACCGCATCTATGTCGAACAGCGGATGAAGGCCATGAAGAACTATGAAAAGTCGCTCGAAAATGAAATCCGGACAAATGCCAGGAAGATTCTTTATGGCAAAAGGGATTATGACCTGAAAAAGGAGCTGATCGATATCAGAAACAGATCGGAAAAGGCAAAGCAGACGGAAGAGGAGATATTGACAGAGCTTCAGAAGACCAAGGAAGAGGCCGCCAGGGTTTCTCTGGGGCTGCAACTTGGCGAATCACTGACTGCCCGGCTGAAACATAACCGAGATCTGCTCGATCGCATCGATACGAGAATTCATGAACTCGAAGTCGAGGGGAAAGCGCCGTTACGTATTTCCATCGAGTCCCGGGCGCGAACACCCGATCAACCGAAAGGCTCAAACACGCAGAAGCTTCTGATCACCTTTTTTGCACTCGCGTTCGGTGGAGTCGGCGGAATATTTTTTGTATTCGACCTGTTCGACAATCGCATTCGCCGTCCCGAAGAGGTTAAAGCGGCGCTTGGCTATCCACCGCTGCAACCGGTTGCCCAAGCGTCCGATGACATTCTTTTCCACCGGTTGCTGCATGACATGCCTGAAGACCCTGCAGCGAAGTCGATAAACAGTCTGGCTGTAAAATTCGATCTGGAAAAAAAGAAGAACGATGCGAAGCTCTTTCTTTTTACCGGTGTCGATAACGAGGTAGGAACTTCGTCTGTCGCCTTGAACTGTGCCCAGGCGCTGGCCAGAATCGCGCCGAAAGTCCTGTTCATCGAAGCTGATCTCGCAAACCCCTCACTTCGCAGGCTTGGTGTCGTTCCCGACCATGCTGCAGGGCTGGCTGAATTCCTTGGAGGCACGGGAGCTGTAGGCGAATACATCCTGCGCAACGACGAATTCAGGATCGACATCATACCTGCCGGTATAAACCTGGACAGCAAAACTCCACGGTTGCGCATACCGGAGCTGCTCGAGCACATCCGGAAAGAATATGATTATGTCTGCGTTGACAACGCGCCCCTTCTGCAGAGCGATCTGACGGAGTTCCTTGCACTGTCGGTCGATATCGTCGTGCTGGTCTGCCAGGGGGAGAGTACCCTGTACAAGGATCTGCGTCGTGCTGCCGATACGCTGATACGGCTCGAGGTTCCGGCTATCGCTCCGGTCCTGAACTGGGGCGGGACCAGGAGAATCGTATCCATAGACAAGCTGCTTGCCAATCCGCCGGGTTTTCTGGGCGAGATCAACACGAAAAGCATCGAGGAGTTCATCAGAAAGCTGCCTCCTGCCGGCGAAGTCATGAAGGAGATCGAGCGACATGCGTTTCATGCCGGTGAGTTCGTGAAAAAACAGATTACTGCCAGGCGTGGGAAAAAGAAGGGTACTAACACAAAACAGTGAACGGGCAATGAGCTATCTACCGGTTTTATTCGGCTATCACGCCTCCAATATCGGCAACAGCCATGTTCCGCTCTCGCTGTGCAGGTTCTGGAACGACTCGGGCAGGAGTTCCCGGCTTGTTGTGCCGAGCGCTGACGAAGCCATTGCGTACCCCTGGCTGGATACCGCTATGACCGGGATAAGAAAATCGGTCGTTTACCGGTTTGGCGGCAGGGAGCAGCCGAGAACTCTTGCGGAAGAGCATTTTTTCAGGAAAGAAAAGAGTGCCCCGCTGGTCTATCTGTGGGCAGGACTTTCACTCGACATCTTTCTGCGTTTCAAAAACCGTGGAGCCTCGATCATTATCGAAAGGATCAACTGTCACCGGTCAACCTCACGCAGGATCCTTCGAGAGGCTGCCGAACACTGGGGCCTGCCTTTCGATCAGCCGGATGCGGATATGGAGATCGCGGAGGAGAACCGGAAACTCGAGATGGCCGATGCCGTTTTCTGTCCCAGTCCCCTGGTGACGGGTTCGATGATCGAGAACGGTGTCCCGGAGCGGAAATTGCTGCAGACCAGCTATGGATGGGCGCCCGAGCGATTTCCATCGATGCTCGACAGCCGGGAACCAAACCCGAAACCGGTGTTTCTGTTTGCCGGGCTGATCTGCCTGCGCAAGGGCATTCCATTGCTTCTCGAAGCCTGGAAAAAAGCCGATATCGATGGCGAACTGCTGCTCTGCGGAGCGATCGACGATTCGATCAGGGATCGCTTCGGAGCGGATCTCCAGGGGAAAAATATCCGTCATATCCCGTATACCCGGAATATCGGCGAGATCTATCGGATGGCCGATGTCTTTGTGTTTCCGAGCCTCGAAGAGGGGGGCCCGATGGTGACCTACGAGGCCATGGCGCACGGCCTGCCTCCGATCGTAACGGCGATGGGCGGCGGTGCGATCGTGCAGGATGGCACCAATGGCCTTGTTCTTCCGGATCTGGATGTCGATGCCTGGGCTGCGGCCATAACCAGGCTTGCCGAACAGCACCGGCAGAGAGCCGAACTGGGCGCGAAGGCAATGGAGCGGGCCAGGCAGTTTACCTGGCAATGCGTTGCCGAGCAGCGGGCGTCATTGCTGCAGGTCCGGTATCCCGAACTCTGGAAATAACGTTATGAAGAAAATTTCCGCCACAGAGCCCGACTGGAGTCGAGAGCGCATCCTGACCGGTCGGTATGAACCTGCAAAGTACCTGCTGGCGACCATCCGGCGGTATCAGCGGCTGAAGTCGCGGCCCGGCATCATGAACCGCCTGCTGCTGCCGTTCACGGTACTCATGCACCGTTTCTGGAGTGCGGTGACCGGGGCGGATATTCCGCTGAACTCGCAGATAGAGGGCGGCTTCATGATGCCGCATCCGAATGGCATCGTGATCCATCCGGATGCCGAAATCGGCCCGAACTGCCTGTTTTTCCAGCAGGTAACCATTGGCAACGGTCCCCGGCCCGGAACTCCGGTTATCCATGGTCATGTGGACATCGGAGCGGGCGCGAGGGTTCTCGGTGGCGTTACGATTGGCGCCCATGCGAAAATCGGGGCAAATGCCGTGGTTGTGCACGATGTTCCCGAATATGCGACCGCAGTAGGCGTGCCTGCCCGGATCATCGGTTCAGGGCAGGGTGAACCGTCGTAACGGCAGGTGCATATGAATAAACAGGTTCCGTTTTCAGTCAGAAGATTGTCAAGATAAACAGCGGCAGATGGGCTACCCCGGCAACATATTCGTTCCGATATCGATATTCGGCTGGATACCGGTCGTGATACTGCTGTTCAAAAAGCTGGAATCCCGCATTGCAACGGCAACTGCTTTTGTTGCCGGGACCATGTTTCTTCCGGTCGCAGCGTTCACCCTGTTCGGTTTCCGCGATCATTCGAAAGTGACCGTGATCTGCATCGGGGTTCTGCTGGGCACCTATATCTATGACCGGGAGCGATTCTCGAAATTCCAGATGCAGGTGATCGATATTCCGGTGCTCATGTGGGGATTTGCACCGATGTTCTCATCACTTGCCAATGGGCTCGGGTTCTATGACGGTCTGTCGCAAACGATGTATCAGGTGATCGTCTGGGGGTTGCCCTACTATATCGCCAGGATCTATTTCAGCGATATCGATTCCATGAAAATCCTTGCCGTCGCGATTTTCATAGGAACGATCGTCTATATCCCGTTCTGCTGGTTCGAGCTGATCATGAGTCCGCAGCTCCACCGGTTGACCTACGGTTTCCACCAGAGCAATTTCCTGCAGACGCTCAGGGATGGCGGCGGTTTCCGGCCCATGGTCTACATGGACCACGGACTTATGGTCGCCATGTGGATGATTCTCGGCGTATTCCTTGGTATCTGGCTTTTTTTTTCCAGAATGCTGCCGGAAAAAATCCTGTTCATTCCGTCGAAATGGCTGCTGTTGTCACTGATCTTCACCTCCATCATGATGAAATCGGTCGGTGCCATCGTGCTGCTCGCGATCGCTTTGCTGGTTCTCTATCTCTCCCAGAAGATGAAGTCGATCGTGCTGGTTGTCATCATGCTGTGTGTGCCGCTGATGTACATCTACACCAGGTCGACCGGCATCTGGGATGGCAGGAACCTCTCCGGTTACGTTGCGGAAAAGTTCAGCCCGACGCGAGCCCAATCCCTGCAGTTCCGCTTCGACAACGAGACCATTCTCATCGACAAGGCGATGCAGGGGACCTTTTTTGGCTGGGGTGGATACGGAAGGTCGAGGGTGTTCAGCAAGTCAGGTAAAGATATCAGTGTGACCGACGGACTGTGGATCATCACCCTTGGCCAGAACGGTATCTATGGGCTGGTGATGATGATCGTCACCATACAGCTCCCGGTCATGCTGTTCCTTCGGCAGTTCGACCCCGGGCAGTGGAAAAGCAGGGAGCTGGCGATCCCGGCGGTCATGATTCTGTTCCTGAGTGTCTGGATGATCGACAACCTGCTCAACGGCATGATCAACCCTATCTACATGCTGTTCAACGGAGGGGTGAACGGCTTGATCCTCAGCGCGGAAAACGGGTTGATTCCGTCGGGAATTCCATTGGGGGTATCCTCGTCCGGTGACCGGGGGCTCATGTTGCCCGCAACCCGTTTTATTGCGACACCGTCAACGGTGCATACCAGATTTATCAGTTGAAATAATTGTTACAAGCCATGTTTCTGAAAAAGAAACTTCAGGATTCCGAATGGATGGACAGCAGAGTCATGCTGAATTACTGGGTCATGTGTCTGGCATTCCTGACCATCGGCAGCGTCATTCCTATGTCTGCAGTTTTCCATGCGTTATTCATGATCGATGCGATAGTTCACTTCGTGCTTTGCGTGGTTATCACGTTCATATCGATGATCCTGTTCAGAAGCAGAAAAACGGCATTCCTGATCTCTTTTGCGGTTACCCCCTATGGTTACCTGCTTGAGTTCGTGCATTCAATGTTTTCAGGAGACGGCTTCAATGCCGTCAATGTTCTGGCCAACAATCTTGGTGTTCTGGCAGGAATTGCCACCGGTTTTGTGCTCAGATTGAAAAACCATTATTACCGGGAGCAGAACCCTGGGGCCGAGCATGACGGGAATGTTCATGAACAGTAACGTTGTCAGGAAAATCAGCGTCTGTTTACAACATCCCGAGATGATTGAGGAAACAAGCGAAACCGCCTCTGATGAACCATCAACAGGCAATGGCTTAGGAACTATAACCCCATAAGTTCAAGGTGAAATCATGAAGATATCGGAATTGGCGACCATGGGTCTGAAGCATTCACGCAATGCTGTCGCCGAAGCGCTCTACCTCAAAACAGGTCTCGATGTGACCCGCCCCATCACGTTTCATGGCCTGGTCAACGAGCGATGCAACTGCAAGTGCCGACATTGTGAATACTGGCGCCAGAAAGAGTACATCCCTGAAATGTCCATCGAGGAGTGGCAGAAGACGCTGCTCAGCATCAGGGAGTTCACCGGCCCGTTCGCCATCAACTTCAGTGGTGGTGAACCGTTCATCAAGAAAGGGTTTATCGATCTGCTCCGGTTCTGCAGCGAGCACCATATCCATGCGGGCGTGACCACCAACGGCGCGCTGCTCAACGAACGGAATGTTCCGGCCATTGTCGCGGCAAGGCCTTTCAATCTCAACATCTCCCTCGATTCGAATTCGGCCGAGATCCATGACTATGTCAGGGGCATGAACGGGCTTCTCGACAGAATCACCCGAGGCATTGCGTTGCTTCAGGAAGAGCAGTCGAAGCAGGGTATCAGCTTCCCGATCATCATCAAGCCGACGGTCATGTCGCTTAATTTCAGAACGCTGCCCGATATCATCGACTGGGCAGTGGGCTTGGGAGTGACCGCCGTGAACTTCCAGCCGCTGGGCAGATGGACGCCGGAGACCTATGACGAGCTCTGGATCGAGGAGAAGGAGCTGCCTGAACTCGACAGGGTCATGGGGAGAATCATCGAGATGAAGCGCAACGGCGCACCGGTCATGAACAGCGAAGAGGTGCTCCGGCTCATGTCGGCGAGCTTCCGTGAAGAGAAGGCGCCGCCGGAAAACCTGCCCTGCCGGATCGGGTTGCAGGAGTTTTACATCCGGCCTGACGGCGATGTCAAGCTGTGCTTCCATTTTCCATCCATAGGCAATACCTGTTCGCAGTCCGCAAAGGAGATCTGGACCGGTGAAAAGGCCCGTAAGATCCGTGCAGCGACCATCGGCTGTGACAAGCTGTGTCTTCTGACCTGCCTGTCGCATAAATCGCTGGTGCATAAAGTCAATCAGGCGGTGACCATTCTGAGTCGCCAGGGAAAAAAGAAATCATAACCTCCGGTCTCAGCAATGGAAGCCATCCCTCATCAATCCGGCACCCGGTTGCCGGATATCGATTGCGTCCTCATCGGGGTCAATTGCGCGAAGACCCTCGGCAGATGCATCGAATCCATTCTGGAGAGCGATTATCCTCATGATCGGCTCCATATCCGCTATGTCGATGGCGGCTCCGGCGATGACAGCATCGCGACCGCACGGCGGTATGCCGGCGTTTCGGTAGTTGCGCTGAATCCGGAGTTCCCGACACCCGGACTCCAGCGGAATCACGGCTGGAAGTCGGGCAATGCTCCTTTTGTCCAGTTCCTCGATTCCGACACGATTCTGGACCCCCGGTGGCTCCGGAAAGCGATCGACGCCATGCAGGAGAGCTCCACCGGCGCCGTGAACGGTTTTCGCCGGGAGATGCATCCGGAGAGTACCGTGTACAACTGGATCGGCGACATCGAATGGAACGGCCGGCCGGGCGAATCGGACTGTTTCGGTGGCGATGTGCTTGTCCGGCGATCGGCTCTCGATGCTACGGGCGGGTATGATGAAACCCTGGTCGGTGGTGAGGACCCCGAACTCAGCCGGAGGATCATCAGGGCGGGCTGGAGAATCTACAGGCTCGATGCCCTGATGACCCGGCACGACCTTGCGATGACCACGGTCAATCAGTACCTGCGGAGAGCGTTCCGGTCGGGTTACGGTTTCGCGGCGGTCAGATCGCGTGAAGCGAAGGCCGGCAGCACATTCTGGGGCTACGATGCCAGGAAAATCACCATCAAGGCGGGAGGTTTTCTTCTTCTGCAGCTGCTTGGCCTGACAGTGCTGAGCGCTTCGCAGAGCGTGATGCAGATCGGCGTCGGGATACTGTTTTCGGCCGCAGGTATGGCCATGCTGTTTTCTCCGAGGCTCTTCAGGATCGAAAAATTCATGCGCGAGTACGAATTGAACCGGATGGAGGCGAAGCGTTACGCCGTGCACTGCTCCATTGTGGTTATCCCCCAGTTTGCCGGAATGGTCCGTTTTTATGCGGGCAACCTCTTCAATCGGCCGCTGAGGAACAAGCGCCGTAATCTAAAAACAGCCCTTTCAACCCCCGTTTCATGACCAGCAGAACCATTGCATACCTGTGCAGCGAGTATCCGGCGATATCGCACACCTTTATTTTCAGGGAGATCGAATCGCTCCGGCAGGCAGGAATGACCGTGCATACGGCATCCATTCGGAAGCCGGCCAATGTCGGCGTCATGACTCCGGCCGAACAGTCGGAGGCCCAAAAGACGCTGATGGTGCTTTCACGACCGCTTGCGTCGATGATCGGCGCGCATCTCGAATGCATCGTGAAAAATCCTGTCGGATACCTGAAAATGGCCGCCGCGGCCCTCCGGTTGACGATGAAGGGGCCCAAGGATCCGGTGAAGGCGGCCGCTTACTTCGTCGAAGCGGGAATCCTTCTGCAGTGGCTCCGGCGACTTGGCGTCACGCATGTGCACGAGCATTTCGCAAACCCGACCGCCATCGTCGCCATGCTCATGAAGCGCTATGGCGGAGTGACCTACAGCGTTTCAGTTCATGGCCCTGATATCTTCTATACGGTCGATTCTGCCTTGCTTCCGGAGAAGATCCGTGAGGCTTCGTTCGTCCGATGCATCAGCCACTACTGCCGAAGCCAGATCATGCGCATCAGCGATCCCACGGTCTGGGGCAAGCATCATATCGTTCGCTGCGGAGTCGATCCCGAGCTGTATGCCGTCAGGCCGGAACCGGCCAATCCGGTGGTCAACCTGCTCTGCGTGGGCAGGCTCGTGCCGGCAAAAGGGCAGCATGTCCTCATCGATGCCTGCATCAGGCTCAGGAATGAGGGGCATCGTTTCATGCTGACGATCGTCGGTGAGGGCCCTGACAAAACATCCCTTGAAAAAGCGGCATCTTCCGGCGGCCTGAACGGCGCAGTCACCTTCACCGGCGTTCTCGGGCAGGACAAGGTCCGTGAATGCTACGACAGGGCGGACCTGTTCATCCTGGCCAGTTTCGCAGAGGGCGTGCCGGTCGTGCTGATGGAGGCCATGGCCAAGGAGATTCCGGTCATATCGACCAGGATAACGGGCATTCCCGAGCTGATTGAACACGAAAAGGACGGATTGCTCGCCACACCTGGCGATGTCGACGATCTGGCGGATCAGATCCGCAGGCTGCTCGTCGATCCTGAGCTGCGGAGCCGGTTCGGGAAAGCCGGCAGGGAAAAGGTCATTTCACGATACAACCTGCACAACAACAACCTCGAAATGGTGTCCCTGTTCAATACCGAAGCAACAATGCCATGATGATCCTCGAATTTATCATGAAGGCCATCGTCGTCCTGCTGGCATTGCCGGCCGGATATCTCTTGATGAGCACCCTTGCGGCATATCTCTTCAGAAAGTGCGCAATAGCCGAAAACCGGCAGCTTCGTATCGGGGTGCTGATACCTGCCCATAACGAGGAGTCGGGGATAGTAAAGACGATCGAACACGTGTTTGCCTGCGATTACCCATCGCAGAAGGTCGATGTGTTTGTCATTGCCGACAACTGTTCCGACCAGACGGCGGCGAATGCTTCGATTGCGGGCGCAAGGGTGTTCGAGCGGACCGACCTGATCAACAGGGGCAAAGGCCAGGCGCTCGACTGGTTCCTGAAAAACATGCAGGAGCACTACCGGCACACGGAGGCCATCGCCATTATCGATGCCGATTCCGCTCCCGATGCGAACTTCCTGCGGGAGATCAGCCTTTCGCTCAACCAGCCGCAGGTGCAGGTGGTTCAGGCCTACAACGGCGTGAGCAACGCCGGAGCAGGCTGGCGCCCGGCGCTCATAGATGCCGCCTTCAACGTGTTCAACCATCTGCGCATGGCCGGATCTTCACGGCTTTCGGGAACCGCGGTGCTCAAAGGCAATGGCATGGCTTTTCGTACTGAGCTGCTAAGGCGGTATGGCTGGCCGTGCCATTCGATCGTCGAGGACATGGAGTTCACCCTGCGTCTGCTTGAGGATGGGGTGGACGTGCAGTACAATCCTGACGCCGTGATCCGGAGCGAAATGGTCACCTCCGGGAAAAATGCTTCGAGCCAGCGGAGTCGCTGGGAAAGCGGACGGTTCATGCTGGTCGGCAGCATGGGCGGTACGCTCATGAAGAGATTCCTGTCGACCGGCAATCCCCGCTACCTGTTTGCCTTCGCGGAGCTTGCCTTGCCGCCACTCTCCCTGGTCGTGCTGCTGTTCGCGCTGGCGACGGTCGGCTCCCTGCTGCTGCTGAAGGGCGCGTGGCTCATCCCGGTCATCTGCTTCTGGGCGATCCTCGTATTCTATGTGTTTTCAGGGCAGGTGCAGCGCCGGGCGCCGCTGTCGACCTGGCTCTACCTCGCTACCGCGCCGTTCTACGTTGCGTGGAAGATTCCGCTCTACCTGACCATGCTGATCCGGAAAAGCGGCTCGGCATGGACCAGAACAGCCAGGGAATCAGAGCGGGCATAGGCCGACTCTTCACGACATGAAATCTGGTACAAAGCGATGAAATCAATTCCTGAAGGAAGAAATATCCCGATCGACACGCTCCGTGGCATTGCCTGCATTTTTCTGGTCGCTTACCATGTCATCGGCATCACTCCGTCAAGCGGCCTTCGGCTTCATGACGGCATACTCAAGGATGCCAACGAGCTGCTGGCATACATCCGCATGCCGCTGTTCACCTTTCTCTCCGGGGTCGTTTATGCATGGAGGCCCTACACGAATGACTGGCAGAAATTCGTAAAGGGAAAAGTGCGCCGCCTGATCGTGCCCATGCTTTTCATTGGAACCGTCTTCGCCGGTTTTCAGGCCATCACACCCGGGACCAACTCTTCGATTACCGACTGGCGTTTTCTGCATATCATGCCAGTTGCCCATTACTGGTTCGTCGAGTCGCTGTTCTGGATTTTCATGCTCATCATTCCACTGGAGCAGTTCCGGTTGCTGAACAGCAGAACGGGCTTGCTTCTGGTTTTCCTCGTCGCCGCGTTGCTGTTTCTCTCCAATGCCGGCACTCCATGGCTTTCGATCGCGGGAGCCTTTTATCTCTTCCCGTACTTTCTCTGCGGCATCTTCTGTTCCCGTTTTCCTGTCGAGTTCCGGTACGGGCGGGTTGTCGGGATGGTGCTCCTGACGATCGTGATCGTGTTTCTGCTGTTCTACGGTCTTCAGTACGGGGGCGGGCGGCGATCGTTCACGGCGCTGCTGATCGGGGTGAGCTCCTGCGTATCGCTGCTCTATATCGGATTTGAATCGGGATGGCTCGCGTCGATCGGTTTCTACTCCTATACCATCTACCTGTTCCATGTGTTTTTCACGGCAGCTTCGAGGATTCTGTTCAGAGCGGCCGGCGTCACCGATATCTGGCTGCTTTTTGTGCTCGGTACGGCAATCGGACTGGCTGGGCCGGTTATCGTTGAACTGATCGCTTCGCGGTTCTCGATA
The DNA here is from genome assembly GCA_013334925.1 of Chlorobiaceae bacterium. Taxonomy (GTDB): domain Bacteria; phylum Bacteroidota; class Chlorobiia; order Chlorobiales; family Chlorobiaceae; genus Chlorobaculum. Next base: position 103,675 of record JAAXWP010000003.1, on the reverse strand, counting down.
TCGAGAGTGCTGCTGCTCGGTAAAAATCCTCTGAAGAGCACGGGTGCTCTCCGTGGCAGGCGCGCTGAAGTGTCAGCCTGATTTGCGGCAGATGCGACGTCAGGCAGCCGGATGCCGACCGGTTTCGGTGATCTGCGCGACACCGTTTTTTCATGGTCGGCCAGGTTGCGGGAACGATAATCGGGGTGTTCCTGTTCACATTACAGTTGCAGTCGGAAAAGAAATTCCTATATTGAAAGTATTGATTATCAACCGCTCTGGCCAGTACAAAACCTTGTATGAACGCGTTCAGCAACATCCTTCTTCTTCTAACCCTAAGGCTTTCAGGCGTATGGCTCCTGAGGGAAGGTGTGTCGCGTTTCAACGCGTAGATGGTCAGATGTACCGTGTCAAAGCCGCCAACCACTCAGGTTAGGTGGCTTTTTTCGTTTAAGGGTATATTGCAATGCAGAGCAAAAAACAAGAGGCAGTTATCATGAAGAGGATGAATTACCAGAAGTATGCACCCTATCCGGTGGTCGATATCCCGGACAGGACCTGGCCAGGCAAGCGGATCACCAAGGCTCCCATCTGGTGCAGCGTGGATTTGAGGGATGGCAACCAGGCGCTCCCGATTCCCATGAGCGTCGATGAGAAGGTCTCCATGTTCAAGCTGCTCGTCTCCGTTGGTTTCAAGGAGATCGAGGTCGGTTTTCCGTCGGCATCCGCCACCGAGTTTTCGTTCGTCCGGAAACTCATCGAAAACAACCTGATTCCCGATGACGTCACCATCCAGGTGCTGACCCAGTCCCGTGAGCACCTCATCCGGCGTACCTTCGAGGCGATCCATGGCGCGAAGAACGCCATCGTTCACCTCTACAACTCCACTTCGCGCCAGCAGCGAGACGTGGTGTTCAGGATGAGCCGTGAGGAGATTATCGGCATCGCCATATCGGGAACCAAACTCGTCAGGGCGCTGAAGGAAGCAAGCGGCAACCCGGGCATCCGCTTTGAATACAGCCCGGAGAGCTTTACCGGTACCGAGCTGGACTATGCGCTGGAGGTGTGCCATGCGGTCATGGATACCTGGGGCGCTTCAGCCGACAACAAGGTCATCCTGAACCTGCCTTCAACCGTCGAGATGTCGATGCCGAACATCTATGCCGACCGCATCGAATGGTTCTGCAGGAACATCAGTGATCGCGACGCAGCCATCATCAGCGTGCACGCCCATAACGACCGCGGTACGGCGGTAGCCACCTCCGAACTCGCCATGCTTGCCGGTGCGGACCGTATCGAAGGCGCGCTCTTCGGCAACGGCGAGCGGTGCGGCAACATGGACATCGTGATCATGGCACTGAACCTCCTGACGCAGGGCATCGATCCCGAGCTCGACTTTTCGGACATGCCTGCAATTCGTGAAGCCTATACCCGCTGCACCCGCATGGAGATCCATCCACGCCACCCGTATGCCGGCGAGCTGGTCTACACGGCGTTTTCGGGTTCGCACCAGGATGCCATCAGCAAGGGCATGAAAGTGCATTCGATGTCGCCCGACGCTCTGTGGGATGTGCCGTATCTGCCAATCGATCCGCAGGATGTGGGATGCAACTACGAGGCGATCGTCAGGATCAACAGCCAGTCCGGCAAAGGCGGAATCGCCTATGTGCTCGACAAGGAGTATGGCATCCAGATCCCGAAATGGATGCAGCCCGATTTCGGAAATGTCGTGCAGGAGGTGACCGACCGCACCGGCGATGAGCTGACACCCGCACAGATCCACGAACTGTTCCAGAAGGAGTATCTCGGGGCGAAAAGTCCTTACCAGTTGAAAAAATGCAATATCAGCTGGGACGATGCCGATCCGGAAGCCAACGACGAAGTGGCGACCATTATCAGCTGTTCGGTGCAGACTCCGGGCGGGGAGGTTGCTTTCAAGGCCAAGGGTAACGGGCCGCTCGACGCTTTTGTCCGCGGCATGGTCAGCCAGACGGGACTCGACTTCCATGTGGACGAGTACGCCGAACACGCCATCGGCCACAGTTCCGACGCGTTGGCAATCGGCTATATCCGGATATCCTGCAACGACGGGCGCATGGCCTGCGGCTCAGGCGTCGACTCGAACATCAGCCTTGCCTCCATCAAGGCAATCATCAGCGCCCTCAACCGCCTGCGCTGAGAGTACCCATAATACCGGCAGCACCATGGCTGCCGGCCACGAAAGAGGCTGTCTCAGTTTTAGTGTTGAGACAGCCTCTTTTCGTTTTATCACCGCATCCTGTATCTTGTAAACAGAAACTATTTCTATTTACAAGATGCAGGATCCTTACGAACTGCTCAGGGATTCCGGCCTGAAGCTCACTCCGCGGCGAAAGGCGATCATCGATCTCTTTTCCGGTCGCCGGGGGACCTTGTCGCCCAGGGAGGTGCAAAGCCTTCTCAAAGGGGTATTTACGCGATGCGGGCTGCCCGGAGTGTACCGCAATCTCGAAACGCTGGCGGATTGCGGCGTGCTGTTCCGGGTCGCCGGTTTCGGTCGTGAACGCACGTATGGATTCTGCGGTCATCAGCACTCCTGTCAGGAACATCATCACCACATCGTCTGCGTATCATGCGGCCGTTCAGCGGTCATCGAGGAGTGCTGTTACCATGAGGGCATGATGATCGGCGGGTTCCGTCTCGTGGATCATGTCCTGCAGCTCAACGGTCTTTGCGATACCTGCATCAACGAAGAAAGGAGGGAGCGATGAACGTCTCGTCACTGAGGGGCCGTCTGACGGCACTTCTGTTTTGTCTGTTGTTGCTCGCCGGGTGCGGCAGGAGCGACTCGTCCGGAAAACTGCAGGTCGTCGCCTCCATCGAACCGCTCGCCTACTTCGTTGATCGTATCGGAGGTGACCTGGTTTCGGTGACGGTCATGGTGCCTCCCGGGGGAGATCCGCACAGCTACGAACCGACCCCGAAACAGATGGCCCGGCTTGGTTCGGCCGCCGTTTTCATCAAGGCCGGATCCGGCGTCGAGTTTGAGCTCAACTGGATGCCCCGGCTGCTCGAACTCAACCGGAACATGCGGGTGTGCGATGCTTCTGCTGGCGTGCAGCTGATTCCGATGACGCCCGACAGCGACGGCGATGGAGCAGAACATCATCACGGACGGTTCGATCCCCACTTCTGGTTGTCACCGTCGAATGCCCGGATCATCGCAAAGAATGTCGAACAGGCCCTTGTGGCATCCGATCCTTCGAACCGCGAAACCTACGAGGCCAATCTGGCGAAGCTCGACAAGGAGCTTCAGCAACTCGACAAAGAGATCAGGGCTCGGCTTGCGGGCGTGAGGCAGCGCCGTTTCATCGTTTTCCATCCTGCATGGGGCTATTTCTCCAGGGAGTTTGGTCTCGAACAGGTTGCTGCCGAGCAGGAGGGCAAGACCCTGACACCGGTACAGTTGGCCCGGGTGATCGAAATCGCTCGTAACAGCGGGATTCACACGGTGTTCGTTTCTCCTCAGTTCAGCAGCGTGCAGGCCGACGCCATCGCCCGTGACATCGATGGCATTACGGTGCAGATCGATCCGCTCGCCAGGGACTATCAGAACAACCTCAGGCGAGCGACAGACGCATTCGCAGGAGGGATGAGATGAGCAAGGCGGTCATCTGCTGCGATCGCCTCGGAGTGGTGCTTGGTGGTATGAACGTACTTGACGAGCTCTCACTGACGATCTACGAAGGGGATTATCTTGCCATTCTCGGGCCGAACGGAGGCGGCAAGACCACCCTTCTGCGGGTTATTCTCGGTCTGGAAAAACCCACCTCCGGCTCGATCACGGTCTTCGGCGAACCACCCGGTCGGGCATCAGGGCGCATCGGCTATGTCCCGCAGCGCCTGTTTTTCGACAGGGACTTCCCGATCAGCGTCCTTGACGTGGTGCTGATGGGACGTTTGCCGAAGCTTCGCCTGCTGCAGCGTTACGGCCGCACCGACCACATGAAGGCCGACGAGGCCATTGAAACGGTCGGGCTGTCGCGATTGAAACACAGCCGGATCGGCACGCTCTCGGGCGGTGAGCTGCAACGCGCGCTGATCGCCAGGGCCCTGGCCGGAGAGCCGGAACTTCTGCTGCTCGACGAGCCGACGGCCAGCGTCGATCCGGACATGAAGACCACGATCTACGATCTGCTCGACAAGCTGAAAGAGCGGCATACCATCGTGCTCGTCACCCACGACACCGGAACGGTCGGCCACACCGTTTCCAGGGTCGCCTGCCTCAACTGCACGATCTCCATGCAGGGGCCGGCCTCTTCGCTGGACACGGCCTCCCTGGAAAACATCTACGGGCACCCGGTCGAGGTCGTGCTGCACAATCATTCACATTCAGGATCATCAGGGAGGAGCGACCGCCATGGCTGACATGCTGCACTTCGAATTCATGCGCAATGCGCTCTTGGCCTCCATCCTGTCGAGCGTGGCCTGCGGTATCATCGGCTCCTATGTCGTCGTGAGGAAAATCGGCTCGATCAGCGGGGGTATTGCGCACACCGCTTTCGGCGGCATCGGGCTTGGCTACTACCTTGGGGTGAACCCCCTGCTCGGCGTCATCCCGTTCAGCCTGCTTGCGGCCATAGGAATCGGGTTGCTCACCAGGAAAGCGAAGGTTGCGGAAGATACGGCCATCGGTGCATTCTGGGCTACCGGCATGGCCATCGGCGTGATCCTGATCGGCATGACTCCCGGCTATGCGCCGAACCTGTTCAGTTACCTCTTCGGCAACATCCTGACGGTGCCGTCGTCCGATCTCATGCTCATCCTGCTCCTCGACCTCCTGATCGGCGTGGTGGTGTGGCTGTTCAGCAAGGAGTTTCTTGCCGTCTCGTTCGACGAAGAGTATGCCAGGGTTTCAGGACTGAAGACGGTCGCCATCGACCTCGTCATGCTTTCGCTGATCGCCCTGACGGTGGTCATCATGGTGCGGGTGGTCGGTATCGTCATGGTGATCGCCCTGCTTACCATACCCGCTGCCGTAGCGAGAATGTACAGCAGGACCCTGCAGGGCATGATGGCACTGGCAGTCCTGCTTTCGATCGCCTTCAATCTCGCAGGACTTGGCCTTTCGTGGGTGTTCGACGTAGCGTCGGGAGCGACAGTGATCCTGGTAGCCGCCCTGGTGTTTCTGCTGAGCGGTGCATCCCGGATGCTGTTCAGAGCGAAGCGTTCCTGAAGCGACCAGCCCTTCCAGTTTAGGGAAAAGACACAAAGTGTTACATTTCGTGTACGGTACCCATTCATCAAACCAGCCTGCTTTATGAAGCCGATGTACTATATCATTGCGGCAGCCCTGTCGATCCTGCTGTCGATCTATGTGTTCATTTTTGGAACCGGAGCCAACAGCCAGCTCATCGCGATCTTCATCGGACTCTGGGCCCCGACCATCATCAGCCTCGGCATTTTCAATATCCTCATGAACATCCACGACGAGATGTGCTGTGCCCACAAGAGGATAGAGGACCGTCAGACCTGCCATAACGACCGCTGACGGGCAGGATATGAAAAACGTGCTGCTTGTCGGAGCCGGTGGTTTTGTCGGATCGGTGTTCCGCTACCTGGTTGCCCTTGCGGTGCCCTTTACGGCGGGAGGATTTCCCTATGCGACCCTGTCAGTCAACCTGTTCGGTTCATTTCTGATCGGCTTCATCAGTGAGCTGGCGCTTTCGTCGACGATCATCTCTCCGGAAACCCGTCTGCTCCTCACGACCGGTTTCTGCGGAGGCTTCACCACCTTTTCGACAGCCATGTATGAAACCATGGGACTGGCCAGAGACGGTGAGGCGCTGTATGCAACTCTTTATGTCGCCGGGAGCATCGCCGGCGGCATGGTCTGTCTGCTTTCAGGAACTTTAGCTGCAAAAATCTGGCAATGATGGAATTCATCGAACGCGAGCTCTTGCGCGTCTTCGTAGGCGAGCAGGAAAAATTCAACCATCACCCCATCTACGAACAGCTGGTCAGCCGGGCACTTGAACACGGCATGGCAGGGGCGACCGTCTTCAGGGGTCTTCTTTCGTTCGGGTTGCGCCACAAGGTGCACACCTCGAAAATATTCGAACTGGCCGGAGACCTGCCGATGGTGGTCGAAATCGTCGACAGCACCGATAAAATCGAGAGCTTCCTTCCCGAAATCGAAACCCTTCTGCGCGAGGCGGGCGCCGATGCGCTGGTGACGCGTGAGACGGTCCGCCAGTGGACGACGTAGGTTCCGTTTTCCATCTGTTGCGCAATTCGATTGCTGCGTTTTTGCACTTGCGAGGCTGTCTCAGAAGGTATTTACCTATGTATTTTGCGTTTGTTCCTGAATGTCATCCTGAATGAAGTGAAGGATCCAGAATATTCAGGACCACTTCATAAGCGATAGATATATAAAGCCTTACGAGATGCTGATGGATTCTTCGCCCGACTGTGTCGGACTCGGAATGACAAAAAAAATGAACGAACTGACGTCAGTAGGCGGCTCTGTTGGCGCTTTTGAGACAGCCTCTTGATGGTGCTCGAAATCCTTCCCGACTTGTCGGGATGCGCTCCGGTATCTGCGCTCCATCCGCCTTTCCTGATGAATCGGGATCACGACGATGGTAAAAGGAACCTACTCCGCTTAAAAATTAACCGGGACACGCTGATAACTCTCTCCGAGATAAGCGATGTTACATCCAGTTATACCGTCTCCCTTTATTGCCAGAGCACTCCTATGTCGCCTGAAACGAAACTGCTTGCCGTCAAGGTGATCCATACGATAGTGTGGGCAGTCTTTGCCGGTTCCATCATCGCCATACCCGTCTATGCAGCAGCCGGGAACGTGCATGTTGCGTGGGGCCTGATAGGGTTCGTGTTCCTTGAGGTTGCCGTGCTCCTGGTCAACCGGATGCGGTGCCCTCTGACTGATGTGGCCGGGCGATACACTTCAGACCGCCAGGACAACTTCGATATCTATCTGCCGCTCTGGCTCGCCCGCTATAACAAACATGTTTTTGGCGGCCTCTACGTTGCCGGTATCGTGTACACCGTTTGGGTGTCGCTTCACACCGCCGCCTGACAATGACTGATCGTATACCCGCTCGGGTATGTTGTTGGCTTTTAGATGTGTGGTATACCCGATAGGGGTGGTTGAGGGTGGTTGAGTGACGCTGTTTACTTCATGCACAAAACAGAGGAGCAGGCTGCTTTTCTGATAAAGGGGTGGTTGAGTGACGCTATTCACTTCATGCACAAAACAGAGGAGTAGGCTGCTTTTCTGATAAAGGTGCGTTCTGTGGCGCTGACCATTGTTCTTGCTGTAGTGTTTCTTTTTGCTCGGCGTATTGAGTAAATTTACTCAATTGAAAAAGGAAATGACGGCATGATCGAACGCTCTCAAAAAGGTATTCTGGCAAAACGGATCGGAGAAGAGCCTCGCCGGTTCATTCAGGTGATCGCTGGCCCGCGACAGGTGGGCAAAACGACACTTGTCCGGCAGTATATCGAGCAGTGCCGGATTCCGGTTCATTTTGCGGCTGCCGATCTTGTTCCGGCGGGCCAATCAAGCTGGATCAGCCAGCAGTGGGAGGTCGCCCGCCTCAAGCTCTCCGGAAGTGATGCGCAAGAGGCTATCCTCGTTATCGATGAAATCCAGAAAATCGGCAACTGGGGCGAAACAGTCAAGAAAGAGTGGGATGCCGATACTGCCAGCGAGAGGAATATCAAAGTCATCCTTCTCGGTTCGTCCCGTCTGCTCTTGCAACAGGGCCTTACGGAATCGCTGGCAGGGCGCTTCGAGATCATTCCTCTTGGTCATTGGTCTTATCTGGAGATGCGGCAGGCATTCGGTTTTACGCCTGAACAGTATGTCTGGTTCGGCGGATATCCCGGTGCGGCTGCTCTGATTGACGATGAGGGTCGGTGGGCAAGGTATATAACTGATTCGCTGGTGGAGACGAGTATATCGAGAGATATTCTCATGCTCACCAGAGTGGACAAGCCAGCGCTCATGAAGCGATTGTTCGAACTTGGATGCAGTTATTCCGGCCAGATTCTCTCTTACACCAAAATGCTTGGTCAACTTCAGGATGCAGGCAATACCACCACGCTTGCCCATTACCTGAATCTGCTCGATACGGCGGGACTTCTTGCCGGGCTTGAAAAATTCAGCAATCAGGAGGTCCGAACCAGGGCTTCGAGCCCGAAGTTTCAGGTATACAATATGGCGCTGCAAAGTGCTCAGCAACCGTTGACCTTCGGGCAAGTCAGGGCGAATCCCGAACTTTGGGGTCGATGGGTGGAGTCGGCTATCGGCGCGTATCTTCTGAACCATGCTCGAACAGGCCCCTTAAATTTGCTGTTCTGGAGGCAAGGCAACCACGAAGTCGATTTTGTGCTTGAGTACCGAAATGAAATTATCGGACTTGAGATCAAAAGCAGCAGGTCACGTGCGCTTGGCGGCATGGAGTTGTTCCAGAGATTGTACGAACCGAAAAAGGTGCTTCTGGTTGGCAATTCCGGTATTCCATGGCAGGAGTTCATGCAGATCGATCCACTCGAACTGTTCAGATAGCGCCAGCGTGGATGGCTGAGGGAGGCTCTTTACTTCATGCACAAAATTGAGGTGTTGTCTGCTTTACTGAAGAGGGCGATCTCTGCGGAGAGCTTTTACTCAATGTGCTGAGCAAATGGCTTTTTTTGCAAAACGGATAGGCATTCGGTTTATGGGTCCTATGGGTCCTATGGTTCATATAAGTCGTATAGGGTGAAATCGAAGATCTTTTTCTGCAGGAGTGTTTCGTATCTGCAGGGGTAAAACAAAAAGGGAGGCTGGTGGGCCTCCCTTTTGTATTGTCTGTCGCGCCAGTGATTACTGGTGGGCGGCGACGAGGGCGTTGTAGTTCGCCTTGACAGTCTTCTCGAGGTCCTCGTCGGTGTGCACGAAGCTGGTGAACATTGCTTCGAACTGCGACGGGGCGAGGTAGATGCCCTGGTCGAGCATCGAGTGGAAGTACTTGCCGTACTTGGCAGAGTCGGCGGTGATGGCGCTCTTGTAGTCCACGACAGGGGTCTCGGTGAAGAAGAGGCAGGCCATGGAGCCGACGCGGTTCTGCACATAGTTCAGGCCGAGCTTGTCCATGTTTGCCTTGAAACCAGCTTCGAGGAAAGCGGCTTTCCTTTCGAGTTCCGGATACGGGTTGTCTTCCATGAGGATCTTCAGGGTCTCGAGGCCTGCGGTCAGGGCGAGCGGGTTGCCCGAGAGCGTGCCTGCCTGGTAGACAGCGCCGAGTGGTGCGACGTTCTGCATGATTTCGCGCTTGCCGCCGAATGCGCCGACCGGAAGGCCGCCGCCGATGATCTTGCCCATGGTGGTCAGGTCAGGGGTGACGCCGTAGTACTCCTGGGCGCCGCCGAGTGCCACGCGGAAGCCGCACATGACTTCGTCGAAGATGAGCACGATGCCTTCCTGGGTGCAGAGCTCGCGCAGGGCGACGAGGAACTCTTTCTTTGCCGGGATGACGCCCGTGTTGCCGGCGACCGGCTCGATGATGATAGCTGCGACCTGGCCCTTGTTCTCGCTGACGAGCTCTTTGACCGACTCGATGTCATTGTAAGTCGCGTTCAGCGTGTCGTTGGCGGTGCCTTTGGTCACGCCGGGGCTGTCAGGAGCGCCGAGGGTGAGCACGCCGGAGCCTGCCTTGATGAGGAAGCTGTCGCCATGGCCATGGTAGCAGCCCTCGAATTTGATGATTTTATCCTTGCCAGTGTAACCGCGGGCGAGGCGGACGGCCGACATGGTTGCTTCGGTACCGCTGTTGACCATACGGACCATTTCAAGCGAAGGAACGATCTTGCAGAGCAGTTCGGCGATTTCGATCTCGAGTTCGATCGGGGTGCCAAAGCTGGTACCGATGTTGCGCAGGGTGTACTCGATCGCGGCGGTCAGGCGGGGATGCATGCTGCCGAGGATGAACGGGCCCCAAGATCCGACATAATCCAGGTAGGTGTTGCCGTCGACGTCGGTCATATAGGCGCCCTGGCCTTTGGCCATGTAGATGGGCGTGCCGCCGACGGATTTGAAGGCGCGAACCGGAGAGTTTACGCCGCCGGGAATGAACTTCTTTGCTTTCTCGAAGAGTTCAGCAGATCTGGTGAGTTGAGGCATGTCGTATCGATCGGTTAGGATGTTATGAAATGAGCGCTGAAAAATATCTGGTCAAGATAGAAAATAGTACCGAAGATTGAAAGCCGGCGGACTTCAGGGTGGATCAGGCTGAAATGAGCCTTGAAACGATGTCGAGGTGCTTCCGGTGGGGCATGTGCTCCAGATGCCTCGAGCAGTACTCCTGCAGGAGGTCGCAGAGTGAGGCGACTTCGGTATCCGGTAATTCGGGTACCGGTCCGTTTTCCGTCCCCCGGGTGAGAGCATGCAGCAGGAGGTAGTGTTCGACCGGAACCGGTTGCAGCAGGCTGTCGACAGCCGCCTGGGCGTGGGGCAGAGCGAAGCCACCCGGGTCGTGCACGAAATGGAGCTCCGTCAGGCTGCCGGAGCGGATGGCCGGCAGGAGCTCCTCCTGGCTGAACACGCACCGGTCGATCGACGGCTCGAAGCCGAGAACGCCGGCCAGGTGCAGCAGGAACCAGGCGAGCGTCGGCATAAACCCTTCCGGTGCGCAGAGGCGTTCGATCGTCGAGTGGAGCAGCGTGTAGAGCGGCAGATTTTTTTCTTCGGGGCCTGAAGCATGCCGTACGATGTCGAGCACCCGGTACAGTACACCGAAACGTTCGAGGTCCGGCTCCTGCGAGAGGGGGCTGAGCACCAGGCTCGCATCGCTCGTCAGCTGCAGATCCCTCGTGCTTCGCTTGTAGATGACGGTATCGACGATGTTGCCTGGCGAGAACAGGCCGCTCATCTTGTTTTTAGGATTGCGCACAGCCTTCAGGATCACGGAAAGCTGTCCGAACTCCCTGGTCATGAGCAGGCAGATCTTCGACTGGTCCCTGTACTTGATTTCGCGGAGCACCACCGCGCGGGTCTTGACGATCATCCGGGAAACTTTTTTTTAAAAATAAATATACTTATATACGTGAACCTTCATCGCACGGAAATGAACCTTGAAAAACCTGTTCCGCGAATTGATTGCTGCGTTGGTCGGTGCTCTCAATCCTCACGTACTATTTGTACGCTCCGGTTTCTCCGCTCCGTCCGTCTTGCACTCGATTCGCTCACGACACTTTTTAAAGGTTCCATGAGCTTTCAGTCCGTGCCTCAAGTCGTCGAAAATTACCAATTCAGAATAGATTCATAACGGAGGAATAGCGTATGCCAACCTATCAGTACCGCTGCAACAGCTGTGGATTCGAAACCGAAGTCTTCCAGCGTATGAGTGATGACGCACTGACCACCTGCACCGAGTGCGGCAAGGAGACCTTTGAACGGGTCATCAGCGCCGAAGGCGGATTTGTGCTCAAGGGGTCCGGTTTCTACAGCACCGACTATTGCGGCAGCAAATCGTCGTCCAAGGGTTCCGCGCCCAGCGGAGGCTGCTCTACCGGGAGCTGCCCGTTCGCGAAGTGACCCTGCGCAACAGGACTTTACCATATGAAGCTCAGAAGAGGCTGTCTCATAAGTCAACGTGAGGCAGCCTTTTCTATTTCGGAATCTCTCTGACCGTATATTTATGTTGTCATTCTGAGTCCGACGCAGTCGGTCGAAGAATCCAGAAGAAATCTCTGAAGATATTTTGAATTAATCGGTTACGCCGGCACCTCAAACTGGATTCTTCACTTCGTTCAGAATGACAGAAGATGTTCCCAAATGAGCAATGATCTAATCACCTCTTTTGGAAATACCTCTTCTTTTTTTTATCTGAACAGCGGCTTTTCGTTTTCACGCCACTGGAAGCTCGGCAGATTGATGCCCTTGTCTTCCCTGAGGTTGTTCGGGTACTGCTTTCCCAATGAACTGCCGGTCACCAGAATCCGGCTCAGCTTGCCCTGGTTGAAAAACATGCGCAGCACGTCGCCGCTCGTGAAGTTTGCGCCGGAGGGCTGGTTCTTTTCGTCGTAGATGTGGTACAGACTTTTGGCCTTCGAGGTTACGGTGACTCCGGTCAGTCGCGACCGGTCGTCGAGCGTGACGAGCATGTGGTCTCCGCTCATCTGGTCGTAGAGCGGCTTGCCGGCAGAGGAGAGGGTATCCCTGGCGGCAAAAAATGCGTGGCCGTGCACCTGGATTTCATCGACCTTCTTTCTTCCTTCGACCTCTTTCATGTGCAGACGGATGATGTCACCGCTGAGCTGTCGCCCCTGGTGCCAGGCGATGGCGTTGTCGTACAGCCATAGTTCGTTGGTCTTCAGGTTGAAGACCGATTTTTTCGATTTTGCCACCAGGCTGTCCTTGATGACCCGTCCCCGAACGTTTCCGGCGAGTTCACCAACCTCCTCGTCCGGGTAGTAGATGCCATGATCGCCATAGCTTTCGACCGTGTTGTCCTTGATGACGATATTGCCTTCAAGCGTGATTTTCGCGCTTTCAGGGTAGTCGATCGCATGGTCGCACTGGAGTGTGACGTTACCCTGTCGCATGAGCACGTTGCCGTTGACCGAGCGATATGGTTCGACCTTTCCGGAAGATTCCGGAGTCTCTCCACCCTCGATGGTGTCGGCGTGTTCGAGGATCGTTTTCTTTTTTTCCGCGGAGGCTGTATTATCTGTCAGGCCGGGAGCCCGGACGGCAAGCAGCGCCACGAAGCATGCAATGGCCGAAATGGTCAGTCGTCCTTTTCCCATCATAGGTGGTCTCGAGAGATTATCGTTTTGTTGTTCAATGTACTAAAAGGTATCGGGTGTGAAAAAAATCGTGCTGACTGCGCAGGGGCGCTACGGGTTGCTGAAAGTGGCCCCTCTTTTTACCGTTCTGAAAAATAATGGCCTTGTTGAACCGGTTCTTGCGCTTGCTGTGCGCGAAGGGGATAACGGCGAGACCGCCCGCTTCGCCTCGGCTCTGGGTATCGAAGACGGCCTGCGCCGTATTCCGGTCGGCTCCGGAACCCCGGTTGCAGAGACCGCGGAACTCATGCTCGCCTTCGAGCGTCTCTTCGCGGAGCTTTCCGCAGATTTCGTCGTGCCCGGTGGCCATGACGACGCGGCGGTCGCGGCAACGCTTACGGCTACCCGTATGGGCATCCCGGTCGTCAGCATCGACGCTGGTCTGCGCAGCTACGACCGTTCCGAAACCGGGGAACTCAACCGCCTTATCATCGATTCCGTCTCGGCTTTACTGTTTGTCAGCGAGCACAGCGGTGTCTACAATCTCATAAACGAGGGAGTCGCCGACGAGAGAATCCTCTTTGTCGGAAACACGGCGATCGACAGCCTCGTGATGCTCATGGGCGACGCCAACCGCTCCGATATTCTCAAGTCGCTCGATGTGGAGCCAAAAAAGTTCGTGACCGTGCTGCTCGAAACTCCGACCCGTCCGGAAACGTCGAGCAACCGCGAACTGCTTGGCAAGGTGCTCGGAGCGGTCGCGGCAACTACGACAGTGCTGCTGCCGTGCGGAGCCGGGGAGCTGGGCGAAGAGTTCGGCAGCATACCGGGCCTGCGGGTCATCGGCATGCCCGAGCCGGCAGAGCTTTTCCGCGTACTCAGGGATTCGGCCTTCGTGCTGACCGATACCGACAGTTTCGAGTCGGAGCTTACCGTCATGAACGTGCCATGCCTCATGATGCGTCAGTCGACCTATCGTCCGTCTACCATCGAAATCGGCACCGGCGTGCTGGTGGGTTGCGATGAAGAGGAGATCCTGGAGCGCGCATCGGTTATCCTTTCCGACAAGCCATCCGAAAAGACCCTCATCCCTGAAAAATGGGATGGAACTTCGGCAAAGCGTATCGCCGAGGTGCTCGAGAAGGTGGGATGAGCCAATAAAAAAACCAGCTGCGTGGTTTGTTCCCCATGCAGCTGGTTGTGAGTGTGTTGTGAAGGTAAATGCGCTCAGAACAGGAGCCTGACCCCAAGTTCGACGCCTTGTGACTGGCCGCCGCTCCTGAACATGCCGGTGTAATTGGCATAGCAGTAGCTGTTGCTGGCCAGACGCACGGTACCTTCCGCTTTTGTCTGGAAATATCCCTGCGAAACACTCGGGGATACGATGTTGTAAGACACTCCTGCGAGTTCGGCTTCAACATGCGGGTTCGCGAGCTCATCGCTGTCGATGCCACCTTCAATGCCCAGCTTGAAGGTGACCGGCGTCTTCACCGGGTTCCGGCATGCCGATGCCAACGTCACACCCAGGCTAAGCCGGGTTCCATCAACCGAATATTTTGGCAGCGTCAATGCGGTGGCGGTATCTCCTTCAGTGACTGCGCCGCGCTCTTCATGAATCAGCAGTGCGGATGCATATGGCTGAATGCTGAACTGCCTGACAGCGATTGGCATGCCCACGCTCAGGCCAGCCATGCCGCTGAATCCTGATTTTCCCGTGGAAAGCTTGTCGGTGCCAGCACCGAGGGTCACAGAACGGGAGGTTTCCCATCTGGTCGAACCGCCGGCGATGATGCCGTCGAACAGAAACTTGCCAGCACTGTACTGGCCGTAGGCGAATGCAAGTTTTTTCGATGCGTCGCCTTTGCTGTGATTGGCGCCGTCGACATCGATTTCGGCGTACATACCGCCAAGACCGACTCTGAATCTGTCATTCGATAACAGGTCGTAGCCCGCGGCAAACTGATCGCGGTCAGCATAGATTCCCGACGCCCGATTGTCGCCATACCATTTGTCCCAGCTTCTTCCGGTTGCAACCCAGACGCCACGTCCAGGCTGTATGCACGATTCAGAATTCGACGATTTGAACAGCATGTCGGAAACGGTGTTCTGCAGCCAGATGGAGGACATGGGTACCTCGGCGGCCATGGCAGCATGGATTTCGCCAGACAGGGTCGTGGCGAGGGTGACATAGTTGGCCGGGTCGGAAGCCGCAAAGTTGTCGATCAGATACTGCTGGGTGGCATTCGTCTGACCAAGGGCGTCGGCATCCGTGAGCGTATCCAGGACCCCGCCAACGGACTGGGCGTTTTTGTTGCCACCGTGGTCGATCATGTACTGTCTCCAGGAGATGCCTCCGGAGATGATCTCGGTGATCAGGTTGTCAAGGACCTCCGCCGAATCGCTGAAGAGGTAGTAATAGACCAGGTCGGTCGATGCTCCTGCCGCCATGTCACCGATGTTGTACGCCACCCCGATGGTATAGTCGCCGTTTCCGTCGTTCAGCTGAGTGGTGCCGAGGTAGTTTGCCGGATTGGAGGTCCAGGCGGAACTGATGCCTGCAGCGTGAGGAATGGCTGAATTGGTGTAGATGATGACCTTGAGGTCCGGGCGGATCGAGCCCGAGGCAACGGCAGCATCGCTGGCCGGAATGACCTTGCCGGATGCAGCAGTGAACCCGAGGGTGTTCGTAGTAGTGTTGTTACCCACCGGAGCGTCCTGATCGGGATCGAGTGTTCTCAGGAACTGGACCCCGGTCAGCGCCTGTGCAGCGGTGAGGGTTGTTCTGATCTTGATGTACTGCGAGGCATCGGAGAAGGTGTAACGGTTCAGCACGGTGATGCCGGAAGCGCTATTTGTGCCCGTCCATGCAACATCGGCATTGTGCGTCGTGCTGTTGTTGGTCAGTGTGCCGGTGGTGGAGAAGCCGGTTCCTCCGGCATTGTTGTTGCCCAGACCTGTGTAGGTGTTGCTTCCACTCACCGCATTGATGTAGAAGCCTTCGAAGGGCGTCCCTGGCTGCAGGTAATCCCTGTCAGCATAGAATGTCCCTGTACCTGTAGGATCGTGCTGGATACCCGGTAAGCTCGACCCGTTTCCGAGAGTTCCCTGGTCATTTACCGAGATGTACAGATACGGCGTCTTTACCGTTGAGACGGTTGCCGATAACGGTGTGTAGGTGATATCGGCATAGGCGGGCGCTGTTCCACTGAAAAAGGCGGAAAGCGTAACGCACAGCAACAGAATCTTCCCCTTTTTGAACATAGCTGTGAAATGTTTATGATTGGACGGATAATACAGGTGGGGTATATATATGGTACGCTATAAACGGGGATTATTCAAAACATTTTGTGATTCTGGAACGAGGCCGTGAGGTTTTGGTCAAGGATATTATTTTACATGGATGTGCTGACTTGCGGGCCTGTGAACGGTTCGTGCGACACGATGGCATGCATCAGTGACACAGTGGTTAACGTAACGCTCAAGAAACGGAGACAGTATGAGTCAGGAGATACATTCAGGTGACGCGATGGCGGTAATTTTAAACCGCAGGAGCGTGCGAGACTACACCGATGCACCTCTGGGTGACGAGGTGATCGAGCAGTTGCTCAGGGCGGGGATGTCGGCCCCGACGGCCAAGAACATGCAGCCATGGTCGTTCATCGTGGTGACCTCGCGTGAAACGCTGAGTACCCTTGCCGAGGGGTTGCCATTCGGCAAGATGCTGGGCAAAGCTGCAGCCGCGATAACGGTCTGCGCCTTACCTGAAGAGGCCAATAACGGCAGTGCCGAGCTGGCGGTTGTCGATGCTACCTGCGCCACGGAGAACATCCTGATGGCCGCGCAAGCGGTGGGGTTGGGTGCTGTGTGGGTCGCCTCCTATCCGTATGAAGACCGGATGGCCCATGTCCGCACGGTGCTGGGCATACCAGATACGGTGATTCCTCTTTGCGTGATTCCGCTGGGGTATCCTACGGTCGTCAAGCCGCCGATCGACAAGTTCAAACCGGAAAAGATCCATCGCGAAAAGTGGTGAGGTGAAATCATGAATGAAACAGCTTCAATCCGTGCACTTACGGTAAACGAGATCATCGTCGAAGGGTGGAAACAGTTCAGGAGCAACGCGGGCGCAATCCTGCCGCTGGTGTTTCTGATTTCGGTTCCGCTGGAGATGGTCTCCTGGCAGTTTCACGACTTTACCGTGGTCGACCAGCAAAATTTGCCCCTGCTGATTCGTTACCTGCTGCTCGCCCTTTTTATGTGGTTCGTGTTCGGGACGCTGCTCCAGCTGTCGCTCATCAGGATGGTGGAATCCTCCATGCTCGGCACTCCGATAACGTTGCAGGAGGCGCTCCGGCATGCGCTCTCCAGATGGATGCCAGCACTGGGCACCGGTTTGCTGTCGTTGCTGATTGTCGCAGCCTGGTCACTGCTCCTGTTTGTTCCAGGATTCATCTGGAGTGTGTACTATACCTTCGGTCTCATGGTGGTCGCCTTGCGGGGTGTGTCTGGAAAAGCGGCTCTGGACCGCTCGAAAGCCATGGTCAGAGGACGGTGGTGGAGAGTGCTCGGCTATCAGGTCGTATTCTTTCTCTTTCCTGCGGTGGTCAGTACGGCAATGAAGCCACTCTATGAGCTGGCTCCGGATTCGATCGTCATGCTGGTTTCGCTCGACCTGATTTACCGGTTGATGTACCTGATCGCCGTGAGCATGTCGACGGTGTTTTTCATCAATCTCGAAGCAACCGGAGGTGACGGTGCCGCAAGGCAGGATGCCTGAGCGGTCGGACACATCGAAACCTGCTGGTGATGTTGTCCTGGTGCACGGGATATTCGATACCGGCAGGGTATTCAGGAAAATGTCTGATGCCCTGCAAGCGCATGGTTTCAGGTGCTGGACGCCAGATCTGACTCCGAACTCCGGTGTCTTGGGGCTGGACCAGCTCGCCGCTCAACTGGACGCGTACATCGAGCGGTATCTTGATTCCGGCGAACAGTTCTCCATGGTCGGATTCAGCATGGGTGGCCTGGTCTGCCGGTACTATCTGCAGCATCTCGGCGGCATCCGGCGGGCCAGGAAGCTGGTGACTCTGTCCACTCCACATCATGGCAGTATTCTGGCCCATGCGCTGCGACATAAAGGGGCCATGCAGATGCGTCCGGGCAGCGTTTTTCTCATCGACCTGCAACAGGGTGCCCATCTGCTCGAAAACATCTCACCTGTCTCCATCTGGACCCCTTTCGACCTCATGATCGTTCCTGCTGTAAGTTCGAGTATGCCCTCCTGGAAAGAGATCAGGCTTTCTGTGCTTCTTCATCCCTGGATGCTCAGCGATCGTACAAGCGTCGATGCGGTTATCCGGGAACTGAAAGAGGCCTGAATTCTGGCTGTTTGCTTATCGTGATCCGGGCAGTTCGAGGTCGTGGAGCAGGGTTCCGCGACTGTCGCTGATCCGCAGGTTATTACCGTCGATCCCGGCGGTGAAGCAGCAGGGCTGTTCGCTGCAGTTGGCGAACGCCGGCAGGACGATGAAGTGAATGCCTTCGCGGATGGCGTAAGCCCCGGGATGGTAGTGCCCGCTCAGACAGGCGAGGATGTTCGGATACCGGCAGATGAGCGCCGAGATCTCTTCATGGTTCCAGAGCAGACCATGTTTCTGGTCGCTGGTCTCTTCGAGAAGTGGCAGGTGGGAGAGCACGATGACCGGCTCTTCATTGCGCAGGGCCGTGTCCAGTTCAGAGACAAGCCATTCGAGCTGACGGCTGCCGATGGCCCCGCAGTAGAATGGAGCCTGCATCACCACATGATAGTAGTGGAGCAGGTGGCGGTCGGCCTCGTTTTCAGGTTCTGACAGCACCGAGACATCCATACCGTGAATCACGATAAAGCGGATGCCGCCCCGACTGATTGAGTAGTAGGGTGCAGGGATGCCCATGATGTCGAACAGCCTCGCCTGAGGAACGGCCAGGCAGTGGTTGCCGGGGATGTGCACCATCTCTCCGGGATGACGGGCGAGCAGCGCCCTGATGCTAAGCAGGTCGTTTTCCGCTTCCGCTCCTTCTCGGTTGATGAGGTCGCCGAGCTGGATCACCAGTGCCGTATCGGCTTCTTCCCAGCAGGTGAAGCACCGGTCCAGACCGGCAGATGTCCTGCCGGCCTGTTCTTCAGGTGTGTAATGGATGTCGGTGATGATGCCGAACCTGAACGGGCGGCCTCCGTGCGTGCCCATGGTTCGGGCCTCAGTCGCCGAATTCGGAGAGGTAGCGCTGCATGAACTCGTCGAGGTCGCCGTCGAGCACGTTCTCCACATCGAACCGCTCGTAGTTGGTCCGGTGGTCCTTGATGCGGCGGTCGTCGAGCACGTAGCTGCGGATCTGGCTGCCCCATTCGATCTTCTTCTTCTTGCCCTCGATCTCGCGCTTTTTCGCATCCTCCTCTTCGCGCTTGCGCTGGTAGAGCTGCGCCATAAGCATCTTCATGGCCCGCTCGCGGTTCTGGAGCTGCGAACGCTCCTCCTGGCAACCGACGACGATGCCCGAGGGGATGTGCTTGATGCGTACGGCGGTTTCGACCTTGTTCACGTTCTGGCCGCCCTTGCCGCCGCTGCGGAAGGTCGACAGTTCGAGGTCCTCCTTCCTGACTTCGATCTCCACGTCTGGTGGAGCCTCGGGGTAGGTGAAGACGCTGGCGAACGAGGTATGGCGCCGTGCGTTCGAGTCGTAGGGCGATACCCTGACGAGCCGGTGCACACCGTTCTCTGCCTTGAGGTAGCCGTAGGCATAGGGTCCGATGATTTCGAGCGTGGCGCTCTTGATGCCGGCACCCTCACCCTCCTGGTAATCGTCCGTGAAGACCTTGAACCCCTTGCGTTCCGCCCAGCGCATGTACATGCGGTAGAGCATCTCGGCCCAGTCCTGGGCTTCGGTGCCACCGGCGCCTGCGTGGATGATGATCATGGCGTTACCGGCGTCGTCCTTGCCCGAGAGCATGTTGCGGAACTCCAGTGCGGAGATCTCCTGCTCGATGCGTTCTATGGTTGCGTCGAGGTCCTTGACCAGCGATTCGTCCTCGAGCTCCGAAGCGATCTCGATCTCTTCGATGGCATTGTCGGTCTCGGATTTCAACCGGTCGTAAGCCTCGGTCCAGGACTTGTTGTCGTTGATCTCCTTCATGAGCGCATGGGCGGCTTTCTGATCGTTCCAGAAGTCCGGCGCTGCCGTGATCTTTTCGAGGTCGCTTACCTTCTCTTTGCGTTCATCGATGTTAAAGATACCCCCGTAACTGGTCCAGGCGGTGGTTGATGGCGTGCAGGCGGTCTTTTTCGGGGTCGAACATGGCAGTAAAGGTAAATTGTACGTTATCAATGGTTTCCGGTAAGATGAGCGGCTTCTGCAGCTCCATCCGGTTGCTGTGAATATAAACATTTCATCTCCCTCATAAAGTGCTCGGGCAAAAACACGGAGTGTCGTGGTGAGAAGCCAGGGGTGGTTCGGGTGATCCTTTTGGATCGAAATGGGTTGTTGTCAGTGGAGCATGCACTTTTTCAGGTGAACATATGCAGCAACCCGAAACACAGACGAAAACAGCCGACCCTCCGGTTCCCGAGCGTAAGGCCGGATTGAGTGGCGAGGAGGTACGGAAGCTCCGGGATACCTATGGATTCAACGAGGTGGAGGAGCGGAAACAGCATCCCGTGCTCCAGTTTCTTGGCAGGTTCACCGGTGTCTCCGCCTGGATGCTCGAACTTATCCTGATCATCTCGCTCATTCTTGGCAAGTATCCGGATGTGGCCGTCGTAGCGACGCTGCTCGTGGTGAATGCCGTGGTGGGATTTTATCAGGAGCGGCGGGCTACCGGTATCGTCGAAGCGCTCAGGCGGCGACTGCAGATCAGCGTCAGGGTGCTGCGCGATTCGAGCTGGCAGGTTGTGCCTGCCCGGGAACTGGTTCCGGGAGACCTGGTGCGGATTCGTCCCGGTGATTTCGTTCCGGCGGACCTGCGCCTGCTCTCTGGTGTTGTTCGGGTCGATCAGTCCGCGGTGACCGGCGAGTCGGCCGAGGTCGGGAAGTCTATTGGCGAGACCCTCTTTTCCGGCTCGGTGGTTCGACGTGGTGAAGGTGACGCCCAGGTCGAATCGATCGGATCGAAAACATTGTATGGTCGCACGACAGAGCTGGTCAATCTCGCAAAACCGGTGTTGCATATCGAAGAGGTGGTGGCGAGGCTGGTGCGGTGGCTGTTTGTGATTCTCGGCACTCTGCTTGGACTCGTGTTCGCGGTTTCGCTATTTCGCGGCATGGCCATAGCGGAAATTCTGCCGCTGATGCTGGTGCTGCTCATGAGTGCCGTTCCGGTCGCCCTCCCGGTCATGTTCACGGTCAGCATGGCCGTCGGCTCAAGGGAACTGGCCAGGCTGGGTGTGCTGGTGACGCGCCTCAGCGCTGCCGAAGATGCCGCGACGATGGATACCCTGTGCGTTGACAAGACCGGTACGATCACCATGAACAGCCTTGGCATCGCGGAGGTCATGCCGGTAGGTTCCTCAACCGAGGCGGATGTGCTTGCCGCTGGTGCACTCGCTTCCCGTGAAGCCAACAACGACCCGATCGACCTGGCGTTTCTCGAGGCGGCCCATGAACGGAAGAGCTTCGAGGGGCGTCCGCAGTCCGCAGTGCTTGCCTTCGTTCCGTTCGATGCCGAGCGTCGGCGTACCGAGGCTCTGGTCGAGGAGGGCGGTGTCAGGATGCGCGTGATGAAGGGGGCGGTCCGGACCATTGCCGCCCTGTGCAGTGAAGACGAGGCAGCAACCGCCATGCTTGACGGAATGGCAGCGGAGGCCGCCCGGAAAGGATACCGTGCTCTAGTTGTGGCGAAAGGTCCGGAACATGGTCCCTGCAGGGTCATCGGCATGGTGACGCTCTCCGATCCGCCCCGACCGGATGCGGCCAGGCTGATCGAAACCCTGAGCCGTCTTGGCGTCAGGGTCCGGATGCTCACCGGGGACGCCCTTCCGGTCGCGGTCGAAACTGCAAGGCTGGTCGGGTTGAAGGGGATCAGGCGTGCCGCCGATCTGTCCGGCGTCAGAGAGGGCACAGGCGAGGCCATTTATTCCGAAGCAGGAGGCTTTGCCGAAGTCTACCCTGAGGACAAGTACCGGGTCGTGCAGTACCTTCAGAAGGCGGGACATGTCACCGGTATGACCGGCGACGGTGTCAACGATGCTCCTGCTTTGCGACAGGCTGAGGTCGGCATTGCCGTCAGTTCGGCCACCGATGTCGCCAAGGGTGCGGCCAGCGTGGTGCTGACCGAACCTGGCCTGACCAACATCGTCGCACTGGTGGAGCAGGGAAGGATCATCTACCAGCGCCTGCTTACCTGGGTGCTCAACAAGATCAGCCGGACGGTGCTGAAGGCGGCTTTCGTTTCGGTTGCATTCCTGATGACCGGGAAGTTCGTGGTATCGGCGTTCGCCATGCTGCTGCTCACCTTCATGAACGATTTTGCCAAGATTGCGCTGGCCACCGACCGGGTCAGGCCGTCACAACAGCCCGAGACGTGGAATATCGGGCGATATGTCGTGGTAGCGGTTGTTCTGGGTGTCGCGATGGTGGCGGAGGCGTTGCTCCTGCTTGGTATCTGCCGGGTGCCGTTCGGGCTCTCGGAGATCGACGGTTCGCTCTACACCTTCAGCTTCCTGACGCTGCTGTACCTCGCCATCTTTTCGATCTTCTCCGTGCGGGAGCGCAACCGCTTCAATGCCTCCAGGCCGGGAGGGGCACTCCTGCTCGCGCTTGCTGCAGACGCAGCCATTGGTACCGCATTGACCTTCGCCGGCCTTCCCGGTATGCAGTCTCTTCCATGGTGGCAGATCCTGTGCATCTTCAGCTATGCGGCGTTCTGCTGTCTTGTTGTCAATGACCTGCTGAAGGTCATGATGCTCAGGCGTTTCGTATCCGCGGACACGAATTCTGGCAAAGTCGCAGCATCGTAAGCTCTGCTGAGGCGGAGAAGCCTGATGTCGTAAAGTCTGACGATTTTTTAGTGTTTTTTTCTGTTGATGTCTATCCCCTCTCTTTCGGGGTTGGCACTTCAGCCGGCCAGGATGTTCCGGGCAGTAATCCTTTCATGAGTTTCATCCGTACGAACTTTGCTCACAGCGGTGGATAGGCGCGAGCATAGTCTCAACGCCTGGCTGCTGTCCAACAACATGGAGGCAACGATGATGAACAAGGCGATCGATGATCTGATGCACGAACATGAGGCAATTCTCGAAGCTTTTCAGGTGCTCAAAGGTATTGTGGGACGGCTGGAAGATGGCGGTTCTGTGGCGGAGGGGGATATTTCGGATATCCTCGGATTTCTGAAACTGTTCGCCGATGGTTGTCATCACGGCAAGGAGGAGCAACTGCTATTTCCTGCCCTTGTCAGGGTTGGACTATCAGAGGATGAGGGGCCGCTCAGGGTGTTGCTGTCGGAGCATGATCGTGGTCGCGAACTGCTCAGGGCCATGGAGGCGTCGAGCTTTCCCCGGCTCGATCCGGCGAGATTTTCGGCGGCGGTGCATGGCTATATCGAGTTATTTGAAAACCATATCAGGAAGGAGAACACGATCCTGTTTCCCATGACGCAAAAGCTGCTGACAGGGCATCAGTTCGATGAGATAGCCAAAGCTTTCGATGACTTCGAAGGTACGGTGATCGGTGAAGGACGGCATGAAGAGCTTCATGCGCTGCTGACGACGCTCCGCAACCGGTACGCCCTTGAATGAGCGTCGGAGGGATCAGGTGACGGTTCGGTATCGTAGTATTGATCTGGGGCAACCGAACGTATCAATTTCCTTATGCAGCCATGCCTGTGTCACTGCCGCGCTCATTTGGACCGGTCTGGATAAAAATCCGGAAGTTACGACAATACAATAAAATGGGCTCTTCGTTCCACGCTGTTTCATTCAGAATGACCGGCCCTTTTCCAGTGTATTATCCGATGTCAGTTGTTGCCGGAGTATGGATGGTCGTGTACAGCGCTCATAAAGGTGAGAAATAAGATGCCTTGTGCCGGAAAAAAGAGTGCCGGATTTCATATTTTTACAGTTTATGGAAACGGCCGGTACTGCCTGTCCCTGGCGATGGCTGTCGAACCTGCATGCACCACCAAACATCATCTATGAAGTCAGACTTTTTCCAGCCAGCTCCTCTTCGATCGGAGTTGTCATTCGACGGGCGCCGGCGGGTCATCATCGACAGGGTCTCCCCTGAGATCGACGGCGGGCGCTTTCCTGCAAAACGTGCCTCCGGTGAAAGGATGATCGTCGAGGCGGATATCTTCACCGACGGGGCCGATACCGTTGAAGCCGAGCTGCTGTATCGCCCGTGCGGTGCAAAGGATTGGGTTTCGGTTTCGATGTCACCACTTGGCAATGACCTCTGGACGGCCTCGTTCATCACCGGAGCGCCGGGCAGTTATGAATACACGGTCCGAGCCTGGGTCGATCACTTCCTCACCTGGCAGAAGGGATTGAAAAAGAAGATCGATGCGGGGCAGGATGTCGCCATCGACCTCAAAATCGGTGCCGCCATCGTCGAGCTTGGTGCTGCAAGAGCAAAGGGTGAGGATGCAGGAACCCTGCACCACCATGTCGGCATCCTGACGGTCGGAGATCCCGTAACGGCAGTCGATGCGGCGCTTGGCGAAGAGCTCACCGCCGCCATGCAACGCTGCCCGGACAAGTCGATCGCCACCATGTACGAAAAGGTGCTGCTGTTGCAGGTGGATCAGCGGAAAGCGGGATTCAGCACCTGGTACGAATTCTTTCCACGTTCCTGGGGAAGCGAACCCGGCAGGCACGGCACGTTCCGTGACTGCATGACCATCCTTCCCAGGATTTCCCAGATGGGATTCGATGTCGTTTACCTTCCGCCGATCCACCCGATCGGCCAGACGAAGCGCAAGGGCCGGAACAACTCGCTTGTGGCCGCGCCCGACGATCCCGGCAGCTGCTGGGCTATCGGCAGCGCCGATGGCGGCCATACCGCGGTTCACCCCGAGCTGGGCAGCATGGAGGATTTCGAGGCGTTCGTCCGGGAGGCGGAGCTTAACGGCATTTCGGTAGCGCTCGATATCGCCTTCCAGTGTTCGCCCGATCACCCGTGGGTGCTGGAGCATCCGCAGTGGTTCCGCTGGCGTCCCGACGGCACCGTGCAGTTCGCCGAGAATCCGCCGAAGCGTTACGAGGATATCCTGCCGATCGATTTCGAAACCAAAGACTGGCAGAATCTCTGGACCGAGCTCCGTGGCGTGTTCCTGTTCTGGATCGGCAAGGGGGTGAAGATCTTCCGTGTGGACAATCCTCACACCAAGGCCTTTCCGTTCTGGGAGTGGGCGATCGGCACGATTCGCGATGCTCACCCCGACACGGTGTTCCTCGCCGAGGCCTTCACGAGGCCGAAGCTCATGGCGCGTCTTGCTAAGGCCGGCTACACCCAGTCCTACAGCTATTTCACCTGGCGTAACAACAAGCACGACCTGCAGCAGTACCTGACCGAGCTGACCCGTACGGAGCTCCGCGACTTCATGCGTCCGAACTTCTGGCCGAACACGCCGGATATCCTGCACGAAGAGCTGCAGAGCGGAAGTCGCGCGAAGTTCATCATCAGGATGGCGCTCGCCGCCACCCTTTCGTCGAACTACGGCATGTACGGCCCTGCTTACGAACTGTGCGAGCATCTTCCCGTAGCGCACGGCAAGGAGGAGTATATCGATTCGGAGAAGTACGAGATCAAGAGCTGGGACCTCGACCGTCCCGGCAACATCCGTGCGGAGATCACCGCCGTGAACCGCATACGCAGGGAGCATCCGGCACTGCAGCAGACCGCCGACATCACCTTCGTCCGTATCGACGCCGGCGAGGGTCGTGAGCATGAACAGCTCATGGGTTACGTCAAGCGTTCTGACGATGGTCGTGACGTCATCCTGACGGTGGTCAATCTCGACGATCACCATACCCAGGGCGGCTGGCTGCGTTTCCCGCTCGAGCTTTTCGGACTGCCGCACACACAGCAGTTCATGGTCGAGGACCTGCTCTCCGGCAACAGCTTTACCTGGAACGGCGAGTGGAACTTCATCGAATTGAACCCGCACCACATGCCGGTGCACATTTTCAGCGTCAAACTGCCATCTTAATCAAACGTATCGCACCATAACCACCCATGTCAAAAGTCAAAGCCGTGCACAGCTACCAGCCCGAACCCCTCTGGTACAAGGACGCGATCATCTACGAACTTCATGTCAAGACCTTCTGCGACAGCAACAACGATGGCATCGGAGATTTCCAGGGGCTGAAGAGCAAACTCGGGTACCTCGAGAGTCTCGGAGTTACCGCTATCTGGATCCTGCCGTTCTACCCGTCGCCCCTGCGTGACGACGGATACGACATCGCCGATTACATGTCCGTGAACCCCGATTACGGCACGATCGACGATTTCCGCGAGTTCCTCGAAGAGGCGCACCGGCGCGGCATCAAGGTCATCACCGAGCTGGTGGTGAACCATACCTCCGACCAGCACGAATGGTTCAAAAAGGCGCGCAAGGCTCCGGCCGGTTCACCTGAACGCAACTACTACGTCTGGAGCGACGACCCGAACAAGTACTCCGAGACCAGGATCATCTTCCAGGATTTCGAAGCATCGAACTGGACCTGGGATCCGGTTGCCGGCCAGTACTTCTGGCACCGCTTCTACCACCACCAGCCCGACCTGAACTTCGAGAACCCGGAAGTGCACAAAGCGCTTCTCGACGTGCTCGATTTCTGGCTCGGCATGGGCGTCGACGGCCTGCGCCTGGACGCAGTGCCCTACCTCTACGAGGAGGAGGGGACCAACTGCGAAAACCTGCCGAAGACCTTCGAGTTCCTGCAGAAGCTGCGTACCTACGTGGACACCAACTACCCGAACCGGATGCTGCTCGCCGAAGCGAACCAGTGGCCGGAGGATTCCGCGGCTTACCTCGGCAAAGGGGACATGTGCCACATGAACTTCCACTTCCCGCTCATGCCGCGCATGTACATGGCACTGGCCATGGAGGACCGTTTCCCGCTCATCGACATCCTCGCCCAGACTCCCGAGATTCCTGAAAGCTGCCAGTGGGCATCGTTCCTGCGCAACCACGACGAGCTCACCCTCGAGATGGTGACCGACGAAGAGCGTGACTACATGCGCCGTGTCTACGCCAGGGACCCCAAAGCGAGAATCAACCTCGGCATCCGCCGCCGCCTCGCTCCGCTCATGTCGAACGACCGGCGCCGCATCGAGCTGATGAACATCATGCTGCTCTCCCTGCCCGGCACCCCGGTGCTCTACTATGGCGACGAGATCGGCATGGGCGACAACTACTATCTCGGCGATCGCGACGGCGTGCGCACGCCGATGCAGTGGAACGCCGACCGCAACGCCGGCTTTTCCCGCGCCAACCCGCAGCGGCTGCTGCTGCCGGTGATCATCGATCCCGAATACCACTACGAAGCGATCAACGTCGAGGTGCAGGAGGGGAACATGAACTCCCTGCTCTGGTGGATGCGGCACACGATCTCCACCGCGCGCCGGTTCAGGGCTTTCAGCCGCGGATCGATCGAGTTCCTGCACACCACCAATCCCAAGGTGCTGATGTTCATCCGCTCGTACGAGGATGAAACCATCCTGTCGGTGATCAACCTCTCGCGCAACGCGCAGGCGATCGCCGTCGACCTTTCGAAGTACGAGGGTTGCATACCGGAAGAGATCTTCAGCATGAACCGCTTCCCGAAGGTGCGCAAAGCCCCGTACATGGTTGCGCTCGGGCCCTATGGTTACTTCTGGCTCAGGCTGCTGCCTGAAGAGGCAGGCCCGTCAAATGGCGACCGTTTCGACAGGTCGGCTATCAGCGTCGACAGCTGGGAAGGATTCTTCAGGGGACGCTCTCTCGAAAAGCTCGAAACCGTGCTGCTTCCGGCTTATTACAAGAGTGCCCGCTGGTTCGGCGGCAAGGCGAGGAACATCATCCGCGTCCGCGTGACCGACCGCGTGCCGGTGGCCGGCATGACCGATGCGGCGTTCATCTTTACCGAGGTGCACTATCCGAGCGGCGAGAACGAACGCTACCAGGTGCCGCTCATGTTCGTTCCGATCGAAAGGGGTGACCGTGACGATGAACACTTCAGGCACCACACCGTGGCCCGTGTCGAAATGGAGGGACGTGAAGGGTATCTCTGCGATGCAGCTTATGACGAAACGTTCCGCAAGCACCTGCTCAACCTCATTCTGCATGAAACCGTCTGGCAGGGCGACTCTGGTGCGGTTTCCGGCGAGGTCGGCCACAAGCTCGAGGCGTTCAGCAAAAAACGGAACGGAAACGGGACGCACTCGGTGCTGCTTGGCCTCGAACAGAGCAACACCTCAGTCAGGTACGGCGATCAGCTCTGCCTCAAGCTCTATCGCAAGATCGACGTCGGCACGGCTCCCGAGATCGAGATGTGCCGCATGCTGACCGACCATACCAGTTTCAAGAACCTGCCGTTCTACCTCGGTTCCATCGACTACTCCAGGAGCCATCGCGAGCGTTACTCGATCGCTGTTCTTCAGAACTATGTGCCCAACGAAGGGGATGGCTGGCAACTGAGCCTCGACAATGTGCTGCGTTATTTCGAGGATGTACTGTCGCGTCTTTCAAAGGGAATCGAACCGCCAGCATTGCCGGCGCTCTCCGGAGAAGCCCTTCCGATGCCCGATATCATGCACGAACTGATCGGCGAGTTCTACCTTGAGATGATTGAAAAGCTCGCTGAGCGGACCGCCGGGATGCATATTGCCCTCGGAGCCCTGGACACGGTGCCCGAGTTCGCATCCGAACCGTTCACCACGCTCTACCAGCGCTCCATCTATCAGGCCATGACCGCGCAGGTCAAGCGCAGCATGATCTTCCTTCGCGAAAACATGCATATGGTGCCGGATTCCGCCAGGGATCTCGCCCAGGAACTGGTCGCCCGTGAGAAGGAGATCCTCGACCGGTTCGAACCGATCAGGCGCGAGAAGATCGATACGGTCAAGATCAGGATCCACGGGGACTACCACCTCGGTCAGGTGCTCTACACGGGCAACGACTTCGTGATCCTCGACTTCGAAGGCGAGCCCGCACGTTCGCTGTCGGAGCGCAAGATCAAGCGATCGGTCTATCGTGACCTTGCCGGTATGCTCCGTTCTTTCGATTATGCAGCATTCAACGTGCTGCTTAACAATCCCTCCATCAGGGCCGAAGACCGCAAGGCGCTGCAGCCCTGGGCAGAGCTGTGGAGCTTCTACGTCGGCCAGCACTTCATCGATGTCTACACCGAGAAGACCTTGGGCGAAGAGCTGATTCCGAAAGATGCCCGTCAGCGTGAGCTGCTGCTTCGCAGCTACCTGATGAACAAGGCGGTCTACGAGCTGAACTACGAGCTGAACAACCGTCCTGAATGGGCCGCGATTCCGATGTCCGGCATTCTCCGCCTCATCGGCGCCTGATACACCGATGCCGTACCGAGCCGCTCCTGTCAACGGGAGCGGCTGGTGCGAGCCTCTCTCTTGCCGTTATTATCAACTCACCATGCAGGAACAGTACCTTGAGATCCGTGTCAGCGGACGTTACCTCGTCGACGTGCCGAAGGGCGACGGCCCATGGCCGCTGCTCGCCGGGTTCCACGGCTACGGCCAGACAGCCGAGGATGAACTCGCACTGCTCAACCGCATCCCCGGTGCCGAAGGGTGGGTGAGATGTGCCATCGAGGCGCTGCATCCGTTCATCAATGCAAAGGGCGAACCGGGTTTCAGTTGGATGACCCGTCGCGACCGCGAGCGGCGGATCGCCGAGAACGTTGCTTATGTCGATGCCGTGCTCGATCGGATCGGGAGGGAATATCCGGTGGGAACGCTCGTGCTGCACGGGTTTTCACAGGGGGCCGGCATGGCCTGCCGTGCGGCGGTGCTCGGCTGTCACCGGGTGTCGGGGGTCATGCTGCTTGGCGGCGATGTGCCTCCCGATCTCGAATGGCTCGATCCGATGCGGAAGGTGCACCTGGCAAGGGGTGACCGGGACCGCCTCTATACGCAGGAGCGTTTCGAAGCCGATCGCCAGAAACTGAGCAATGCCGGAGTGGATGGCGGGACGTTTATCTATCGTGGAGGGCATCTGCCGACGGCCGATTATTTCGCTGCCGCAGGAGGGTTTCTGTCTGCTCTCGGGTGACTGGTCCTGGTTGATTGTTTGGTTTTATCCTTGCAAATTCGGAGTGTGATTCCGAACTTGCAAACATGATCCAACGAATTCTTACAGCAGAGATCGAGCAGCAGCTCCATCAGGCTTGTATGGATCTTGAGCCCGCAAAATCGTTCATCGTCTATCCTGGTAACGATCGGTACCGGATTTCCGAACGTCTGGAAGCGATTCCGCTTCGTGATCTGGCCATTGAACTGCGCAGTGGCAGTCTGGCCTGATTGGACGTTTATCCAGTCTCTTTCGCCCGGTTCCAGAGCGCGTCGAGCTCTTCTGCGGAGTACTCCTGCCAGTTTCGGCCCGAAGCCAGCACCATCTCCTCGACTTTCCTGAACCTTGACATGAACTTGTTGGTGGACTTGCGCAGCGAGTCTTCCGGGTTCGCGTCGATGAAGCGGCTGTAGTTCACGATGGTGAAGAGCAGGTCGCCGAACTCCTCCTCGCGCTCCTGTTTGTCTTTCGCATTCCGGAGCTCACCGATCTCCTCGACGAGCTTGTCGAGCACGCCCTTTTCGTTCGGCCAGTCGAAACCGACACCGGAGACCTTCTTCTGCACCCGGTAGGCCCGGAGCAGTTCGGACATCGCCTTTGGCACCCCGTCGAGCAGGCTCTTTCGCCCCTCCTTCATCTTCAGGTTTTCCCAGTTGCCGATCACCTCCTGCTCGGTATCGGCCTTCGTGTCGGCGAACACATGCGGGTGACGGGTGATGAGCTTGTGGCAGAGCGCTTCGAAGACCTCGACGAACGAGAACTTGCCGGCCTCGTCAGCCAGCAGCACCTGGAAGCAGAGGTGCAGGAAAAGGTCGCCGATCTCCTTCCGGAGCTCCTGGTCGTCGTGCTCGTCGATGGCGTGCACCAGCTCGTAGCTCTCCTCGAGCAGCAGGTGGGCGAGTGACTCGGGAGTCTGTTTCCGGTCCCACGGGCATTCGGCGCGCAGCACCCGGACCAGGTTCACGACCCGGTCGAAATGCTCGGCTGGAGTGGTGGCGTTGTGGTTCACGACGGCCTCTTTGAGGGCCGCTATCGAGGGGGTCACTTCTGGCTTCATGGGTCGGTTTTCGTCAGCTTGTTGCATTGCTCCAAAGTTACTATTTAGCGGTGAGATTCCTTACTTTGAACAGTCAGGGATGAACAGGAACCCGCAATGGAGCGCAACATGGAACTCGCAGGGAAAGTTGCCGTAGTGACCGGATCGAGCTCGGGGATCGGGCTCTCCGTCTGCAGTGCATTGATTTCGAAAGGTGCCAGGGTCTACGGATTGAGCCGCAGTGCCACCCCGATCGAGCATGAGCGGTTCGAGTGGATTCGTACCGATGTGATGGTGGAGATGGAGATCGAACAGGCGTTCGGAACGGTTCTCGGCCGACATGAACAGGTCGATCTGCTTGTCAACAATGCGGGATTCGGATTTTTCATGGATGTCGAGACGATCGAACCCGTCGACTGGCGAAGGCTGATCGACACCAACCTGACGGCGGCGTTTCTCTGCACCAGGCAGGTCGTACCATCGATGAAAGCCCGGCGCAGCGGCATGATCGTCAACGTCGGTTCGGTCGCAGGCAAGCGCGGGTTCAAGGGCGGAAGCGCCTACTGCGCATCGAAGTTCGCCATCAACGGATTCTCGGAGTCGATCATGGAGGAGCTGCGCGAGTACGGTATCCGCGTATCCTGCGTCAATCCGGGATCGGTCATGACCGGATTTTTCGACCATGCCGGCCTCCAGCCGAAAAAATATATGCAGCCGGACGAAGTCGCCCGGTTGATCGTGTCCCTTGTCGAGCTGCCCGACGGCATGCTCCCAGACCAGGTGACCGTACGTCCCCTCTAACCGAATGAAAAGCAGTATGTCCGGAACCGATCTTCTCCTGCCCATCCCGGGCGATCCCATAACTGCCGTAGCCACGCCGGTGGGCGTTGGCGCGCTGGCCGTGGTCCGCATCAGCGGCAACGGTGCGCACCAGATCGCCGACAGGGTGTTCCAGAAGGCGAACGGGGAAGCGCAGGCACTCGCTTCCTCTCCAGGTTTCCTGGCTCATTTCGGGCGGCTTTATGACGGCGAGGAGATGATCGACGAAGTGATCGCGCTGGTTTTCAGGGGGCCACACTCCTTTACGGCCGAGGACATGGTCGAGTTCACCTGCCACGGCGGTCCGGTCGTGGTCAAACACGTGCTGCAACTGCTGCTGGACAACGGTTGCCGGCTTGCCGAACCCGGCGAGTTCACCCGGCGCGCTTTCCTCAACGGTCGCATCGATCTGTTGCAGGCCGAGGCGATCGGCGAGATGATCCATGCCCGTTCGGAATCCGCATGGCGCACAGCCGTCACCCAGATGAA
This sequence comes from Chlorobiaceae bacterium, assembly GCA_013334925.1. Lineage (GTDB taxonomy): Bacteria > Bacteroidota > Chlorobiia > Chlorobiales > Chlorobiaceae > Chlorobaculum. Next base: position 71,312 of record JAAXWP010000003.1, on the reverse strand, counting down.
AGGCGACCTCTCGAAAAAGCTCAACGCCCTACGCGAAAGGCTGCTGCACTCCTGCGCCCTGCTCGAACTTGAACTCGATTTCAGCGAAGAGGAGGTCGAATTCCAGAGCCGCGAAGAGCTCACCCGGCAGGTCGATGACCTTCGGCGCGAAGTCGGCAGGCTCGTCGACTCCTACCAGCATGGGCGACTGCTCAGCGAAGGGGTTGCGACGGTCATCGCCGGACGGCCGAACGCCGGCAAATCGACCCTGCTCAACACCCTGCTCGGCCAGGAACGCGCCATCGTCAGCCACATGCCGGGCACGACCCGCGACTATATTGAAGAGTGCTTCATTCACGACAAGACCATGTTCCGCCTCACCGATACGGCCGGCCTGCGTGAAGCCGGTGAGGAGATCGAGCACGAAGGCATCCGCCGCAGCCGCATGAAGATGGCCGAGGCCGACCTCATGCTCTACCTCTTCGATGCCGGTACCGAACGGCTCGACGAAGAGATTGCTGACATCAGGGCCGTCAGGGCAGCGCATCCCGAGGTACGCTTCCTCGTCGTCGCCAACAAGGTCGACCTGCTTTCATCGTCCGACGAGGTCATGCAGAAGGTCTCCAGCGAAGCCGGAGCTGAAGTGATCGGCATTTCAGCACGTGATGGCCGTGGTGTCGAAGCGCTCCTGCAGCGCATGTCCGAACTCGTCAAGGATCTCGACAAGCTGCACGAGGCCAGTGTGCTCGTCACCAGCCTCCGCCACTACGAGGCCCTGCGCAACGCCGCAGACGCCCTTGAAAATGCCCGCGAACTCATCGACCACCACGCCGACACCGAACTCATAGCCTTCGAGCTCCGATCAGCCCTCGACTACGTAGGTGAAATCACCGGCAAAGTCGTCAACGAAGAGATCCTCAACACCATCTTCGCCAAATTCTGCATCGGTAAATAGGATGGGTTGCAAACGCTTGCTTGCTCTCGTTCAAAGGGATTTAGCAACATAAGTCTCGTTTTTTTATACTGAATGAATGCTCGACGAGTTTCTGTTTTATGCTGTTTGCGTTATTCAACAACGTCCCGGAGAATTTCCTCGAAGAATTTCCTCAATTGGTAGTCAGGGGCCGTATTTGACAGCCAAAACGTTTTAAGGGCATGTTTTTTTTGAAGTCATGGCATTCGGCTTGTGTTCAAGCCTCAGCAGTGATTGCTCATCGGATTACTTGCTACCATGCAGAATAGCTAGTCAGCTCATCAGTTCATTTGAAGTCATACCCCCTAGCTTTCTCTTTCAGTCACAGCTTACACTCCGCTTCGCTGCGTTTTGTGGTGCAAAAGCTGCGCCTTCAGTCAACGCTTTGGGTGATTTTACTATCTTGCACTATCAGTACATTTGGCGTGTTGTCAGTGGTCGTTGCATAACTTAAATTATGTACGGGCCTTCGGAACCTAAAGGTTTACATAATTGGAGTTATGCAAGCAACCGTATAGCTGGATACAAAGAATCGGATGCCTGTTCATTAAGCACACTGCTTATCTGCTTGATATGATTTTGCGAATTTATTACTTTAAGTAATTGTGTTTGATGGAATAACGGCATAATCTTATTTGTCTTATAGGAAATGTGATCCACAAGCCTTTTATAAGGATGAGTTTTGTAAGTAAGTGTGTGCACTTGAGTCTCTATCGTAAATACTGGAATTTCCTTAAGTAGGCTGGAGGGGCCTATTGTCGTTTTGGTAAACTATTCTGAAGCGGCATGGTGGCGATTCGCAGGCTAAAGAAAGTTCGTAACTGTGTTGCGTATAGTCTTCTGATATGGGAGAATGAAAAAATGTGGTTGAGTATGTTTTGAGTGAATAAAAAACGAAAACAATAATCATGCCGAACAATAATTTCCTCCAGATTAAGGATATTAAACTTGATCTTAATAATTATCGGACAATACCGCAGAAGACAGAGGAAGATGCTATTAATGCTATGATAGCTATAAAGCCGGATAGGTTCTATGCTGTGATTGAAAGTATAATTGATGACGGGTATTTGCCGACTGAAAACTTGATTATTTTGAGCGATGATGGGTATACTGTCAAAGAGGGGAATCGACGAGCAGCAGCATTAAAGCTTATACACGGTATATATCCTGTTGATAACTTCAATATACCTGACAATGTCAAGAATAGGATTAACTCCTTGGATAAAAATTGGAAGGATGAAAATTTGAGGGTTCCGTGCAGTGTTTATAGTATAGGAGAGAAGAGTATAGTTGATAAGATTGTTAATTTGACTCATGCTAAGGGCGAAAAAGCAAGTAGAGATCCTTGGACATCTGTTGCTAAGGCTCGCCAAAATAGAAATGAAAAAAAAGGTTCAGAGCCAGCGCTTGATTTATTGGAAAAATATATACAAAATGGAAATAATCTAACAGTACAACAAAAAGAAAGGTGGAGTGGTGATTATCCCATAACTGTACTTGATGAAGCATTAAGAGCTATAGTTACCAGGATGGGATATGGTTCAATATCTGAGCTCGTCAAAGCTTATCCGGGGATAATCCGACGCACAGATTTAGAGGACATATTAAGAGATATTGGATTACAAGTTTTTGGATTTAAAGAAATACGTGACGCATCCACTGATTTCGCTGCAGATTACAATATTCCGGTTCTTTCGTCTGCGACAACAGGCACTACAAGTACTAGTATAGGAGGGAGCGTAACTGCGTCTACGTGTAATAATCCCGCAGTCCAAAACAGCAATACATCAAATAATGGCGTACAGGGCACTGCTCCAGCTCAAGGTTCGATTACCTCTGGTTCGACAGGCCAAACAGTAAGTCAGAGCACGCAAAAGCCAAAAGCATATGCAATACATGACCAGAAATACGTCACTCAAACTCTAAAAAATTTTATTCCAAAAGGAAATAACAGACAAAAAATTGTAACTTTAAGGGATGAATTGAGGAAGTTAAAGGTTATAAATAATCCAATAGCCTTTTGCTTCATCCTCAGAAGTATGTTTGAGATTTCAGCAAATATATATTCTGATGAGAATGATATCTCTAAGAAGCAGGCGAACGGGAAAGCTGATAATAATTTGAGGCAACAACTTAACGCGGTGACTCTTTTTCTTACAAGCAATAATGCAAATACAGGAATGGTAAAAGTCTTGCATGGTGCAAATTCTGAGCTTTCAAAAGCAACGGGATTGCTATCAGTAACTTCAATGAACCAGTTGGTTCATAATCCGACTTTTTCAATTGCTCCTCATGACATATTCGCACTGTTTAACAACGTTTACCCTTTGTTGGAAGCAATGAATTGATATGATGAATAGGACACCATTAAGATACCCTGGGGGGAAACAAAGATTGGCGCCATTTATTGGCGAAATATTGGAAATAAACGGGATTGATGGAAACTATGTTGAGCCATATGCAGGTGGAGCAGGAGTGGCTTTAGAACTCTTGCTTGCCAAAAAAATAAAGCGTATTCATTTGAATGATTCGGATATTAGGATCTACGCTTTTTGGCATGCGGTTAAGAATGAAAATGAAAAGCTTTGCGGACGTATACTATCAGCATCTCTAACAATTGAGGAATGGGAGAGGCGTCGAGAGGTGCTTAAATCACCTGAGCAATACAGCCTTTTTGAGGTGGGCTATTCTACGTTCTATATGAATCGTTGCAATAGGTCGGGAGTTCTCAATGCGGGTGTTATCGGGGGCTTAAACCAAAGTGGGAACTATAAAATGGACGCGAGATTCTCCAGAAATGATTTGATACGGAGGATTGAGTTAATTGGGTTATATGGGGATTCAATATTTCTTTCAAACTTAGATGCTGAGGAATTTATCGATAACTATGTTCCGGTTTTGGATGATAATAGTTTGCTTTATTTCGACCCTCCATATTATAATAAAGCAAAAGACCTTTATCTTAATTCCTATAAACCAAAAGATCATGAGCGGATTTCCAGGGCCATTCGTAATGTTGCTAAACCGTGGGTGTTATCATATGATAATGTTCCGGAAATAATCGAATTATACTCAGCTATGAGCCATTTTACATATGATTTGCAATATTCGGCTGCTAGGAATTACAAGGGAAAAGAGGTTTTTGTCTTTAGTGATTTTTTGAAATTGCCAAAATCATGTGGTTTAAGATATATTGACAAGGAGCTATGCGGAATAAATTGCCTTGTCCCATAATTTATATATAAATATAAGGTGATTAAAGAGGATATTTGGTTTAGTGCTTTTATCACTATTATTCGGTGGACAGGAGCGTCCAGGATGTTCGCAGCTGTAAGCCGATAAACTTCATACAATTTTATTAAGCAATCTCCTTAAAACAAATATTTGACATTTAAACCTCATTTAGTATCCCTCAGGACTTCAAAGTGTGGGGGGATGCTTAGTAGACCTCCACACACCTGTCATGACTATTCACCGATTCTAATTGAAGGATGTCAATACATCCATACACTTCAGAATATGCTGCTGTTTACCTGTTCCTAAAACACTTTGTTGCTAATATGCATATTATTGTCGGCGAACCTTTTGCTAAGAGTATATGAAATAATGTTTAGGCGTGAGTGCAGTATATTCTGCATCGGCAAGTGATCCTTGTATCAGGAAGATTTTGCAAATGGCTATGTGTCGGATTCGCTGCTGCTGACCCCGCATAACAAAAAAACGCCTGTACACCGGGGAGTGTCCTCATGGTGTGCAGGCGATGATAGTAAATAGGATATTCCTCGCAGGACCGGCTGGGTTAATCCAGGTCGATGGAGTTTTTGGTCTTCTCCCTGCGCTTGTGCTCCTTCTGGTTGTACTCATCAATGCAGTCGCTGTTCTTGCCTTCCACGAGGGAGCATTTGAGATAATCCGCGATCTCGATGATGCAGCCCGTGATGGCTTTGCCTGTCAGAGCGCCTTCGTGCTTTGCCTTCAGGATCAGATCGATCTTGGTGACTACTCATGGAATTGGTTCCACTTTATTGGCAGCTTTTTGAAAGCACGGGCTGACACTCTATGGGTGTGGCTTCATGATTTCCGGCATGTTCCCGAACTTCTCTGAACGGAAGATCATGTATTGCGGATGGTATGATATGCGATTCATAGTAAAGGCAGGAATTCATAATGGTGAAAGTATCGGCCATATTAAAGGGAGCCTTTTGTATGGGTTGGTTGCATGGCTATAATAAAGGCAGGTTTTATTATGGGCAACTTCGATGCGAATACGGATGGTTCAGCAAGAGCAGGGCGTTATGTAAGACAATTGAGTGACTATCGAGCGTTTCTGCACCATTACCACCGTCGCCACCGGTCATGATCGAGAATGAGTTGCAAGGGCTCCTGTCAAAGGCGGATCTTGCCTTGGGTCGTCTTGACGGGTCTATACAGACATTGCCACACCCGCTTCTGTTCGTATTCATGTACGTGCGAAAAGAAGCCGTTCTCTCAAGCCAGATCGAAGGAACCCAAAGTTCATTGCAGGATGTTCGTGATTATGGATTTTGGGAGGATTGGCTTGCTTTTTTTCTTCAAGGAGTGATCGAGGTCAGCAAGCAGAATTTACCGGTCAGGTTCGAAACAGGAAGTTCACCTATCAGAGCTATGTGAATCTGTTCCGTGATAATGAATCGGAGCCAGAGGTATGAATGCGGAGGGAGAGCATGGTGGAGAGACGGGACCCCGGCTGAGGATGCTTGGCTGCATGGATTCTCCTGAGATGGCCAGATCATGCAGACAAGCTCTGGATATATCCCGGGAAAGTGCGTCAGAGCTCGGCTTGTCAGCCGTCGAAGCAATAAACCGCGGTTACTACGTCAACAGCACAGGCCAAAAGGTTGACTGGAGCGAGGCTGTTTCCCACGCCCGAGTACTGAAACAGAGCATTCCGCCTGATGTCGCATTACAGATTACCAGGCCTCCACTTCACCTTCCTGAGACAAGGGTTCTGGTCTGCAATGAAACGACGCTTCAGGCTTCGTTTCGTTTGGTTCAAGACGGGCACCGAACTCTTGCCCTCAATTTTGCGAATGGCGTTCGCCCGGGAGGCGGTTTTCTCAGTGGTGCGAAAGCACAGGAAGAGGTGCTTTGCCGTTCAAGCGCTCTTTACTGCACCCTGGTTGATGATCCCATGTATGAATACCACGAGCGTCGTCAACGACCTGATTCCAGCGACTGGGTGATCTACTCTCCAGATGTACCTGTTTTCCGAACAGATAGTGGAAGAGCGCTCGATGAACCATGGAACCTTGGTTTTCTGACCTCTGCAGCACCATACGCCCCGGTGATCGGTCAACCCGAATCTGCAAACCTCTTGCAGAAACGAATACATCGCATCCTTGCGGTCGCTTCAGCGTATGGTTATGAAACTCTTGTGCTCGGCGCATGGGGCTGCGGAGCATTTGCAAATGATCCGTACCGCACAGCGCTCGATTTTCGTAAGGCATTGGAAGGCGATTTTGCTGGGCACTTTGCAGACGTTGTGTTCGCAATCACCGATTGGTCACCGGAAAGGCGATTCTTGAGACAGTTCGCTTATGTGTTCTCCTGACAAACTTTCATTACAGGTGTTGCCGTTGATAGCCCTATGCATCGGAATACGAGCAGCGTTAATCAATAGTCGATTTGTTATTGTTCCGGTGATTAAAGGCCACATCTCGCAACAGCAGACAATATCATACTGAGCGAATTGAAAAATCCATAACTCCATGCTTGAAAAGAAGATGGATCCTTCACTTCGTTCAGGATGACAGATTTGGAGCGGTATTCATTTGCGACTTGATGTTGCTGGAGTAATAATTGAGTGGAGTCTCTTTTCCTGCCACTGATAATCCTCCGCCGTATGAAACAATCTCTGGGTGAACAGATACTCATTCGTAATGCATGGCGTATGTAAAGTATTATATAGGTTGAGTGTTTTTTGTTGCATATAAAGGTGTATGTATGCTGTTAATTGAGCAGATGGTTCGATATGTATTGACTGGTAGCGCCGGGTGAAACATCGGATGCATTTTGAAGTTATAATCCGGCATTGATTTTATGACATAAGTGCTGGGATCAGGGCTTGTTGCTTGTGTTATATATATAGGAGTCGCTCTGAATTATATGTATATATGTGAGCTATCTGTTTAAAATAAAGTGTTTTAGTGTGGTATGACAATATCTGTGTCTCTGGAATGTGATGTTGTTTTGAAACAATATATAAGTTGATTGTTGGTGATAATGACGTATATTGGTGATAGTGGTTGCTACCCCCATTCACTCATAAGGCAATGCCTGTTATCATCGATTGTATCTTTCTTGCCCTACTTCTCGTAGCCCATATCTTTTTTATCTCGCTCGTCTCTTTTACCCCGTATTGTCAGCTCTCAACAGCCGATATCAACCCGGCAATCGCGTGCAGTCCGATGCCGCGAAAGGCTGCTGCATGGTGCCTGTCCAGCGATTCCGGTATCCGTTTCCGTCCTTTATCGTCAACAAACCTCCAACTAAATCTCATCTCCCCATGAACAGGATTCACAAAATTGTATGGTCGAAGGTAAAGCAGAAATGGCTTGTCGTTTCTGAAAAAGCGGGTGCAAAAGGATGCCCGGTTCTCAATCTTGGGGCTCTCAGTCTTGCCGTCATGATGCTGATCTCGAGATCGGCGAGTGCTGCCGATACCTTTCTGGACTTTTCGAGCGGGTTGTCTGGCTGGACTGTGTATGGATCCACAACAACCTATTCATCTCCGACAACGTATTCTGTAACACTCGGGGACCAAATTCTTGGATTTTCTGACTACACTCTGGCCCCAGCATCAGGCGAGACAATGGTGCTTATAAAACCCTCGGGGACATCGCTTACCATCAACAACAGCACGAATCTTGACTCCATCGATGCAGCGCTTCACCTTACCAATGGTTCAGTAAAATCAATAGTAAGTTCTGGTATTGTACAATCGAACGATCTCAATACGAAAAATTATGGTGTGATCACTAAAAGCTTCACTTTTACTGCTGGGACATACTCGTTTGCCTGGGCTTATGCTGCGGCAGACTATACCCCATTCAGTGATGGTGTTTTGTTTGCGATATCGGATAACAATGGAAACCAAACGGTTAAGTTGCTCGCAAGAATTGGTTATGCAGCGACTACTCCACCACAAGGTGGGTATCCAGCCGGAACGATTGTGATGTCGAATTATGGGTCTACCCAGTGGGAAACCTATACCTTCGATATCACCACTGCAGGTACCTACTGGGTCAGTTTTGTGGATTTTAATTCCAGAGATGATAATGCGATGTATGACCCGCTGTTTTTTATCGGTAATACAGCTGGTACGGTGACCTCGGGTGGTGGTGATATATCAGGATCTACACCCATTACTGCAGCAGCGGTGGCTGCCGGGAGCGTCTCCACGGTGTTTGATGGCGGTACCCTTAAGGCTGGCGCCGCCAATCTTACCATGGCGCAGGACTTTACGGTAAAATCAACTGGCGGTACTATCGATCAGAATGGCTTGGCATCGACGTTTTCAGGAGATATCTCCAATGCCGCAGTAAATTCACCCGGGTTCCTGAACATCAAAAATACCGGTTCTGGCGGGTCCGTAACGCTTTCTGGTATCAATACGTTTACCGGAACGACAACGGTCGAGACCGGGGCGACACTGGTCGTGAACGGTCTTTTAAGCAGCCCGGTGATTGTCAATACCGGAGCGGCGTTGCATGGTCTCGGCGTGATCAACAGCCCGATCACGGTTGCAGGAATCCTGGCTCCTGGAAATTCACCGGGTACCCTGACAACGGTCGGAACCGTTACCATGGCGAGTGGCAGTACCATGAGCGTGGATGTTGACGGGCTTGGGACTGGCGATGGCGCGGGCAATTACGATCGGTTGCTGATAACCGGAACCGGAAATCAGTTTGTGATCGAATCCGGTTCTACGCTTTCCCCTGTGCTGAGAGGAATCACCGGATCGGCCAATAATACCTTTGTACCCTCGCTTGGTGACAGCTTCAGGATCGTTACGGCCGACGGCGGGATAAGCGGCAGATTCGATACGATACTGCAGCCGGCCTCAGGTTTGCTGGATGGTACCCGTTTTTATGCGTTCTACAATGTCGCTGGCAGCAACAGTGTCGACCTTCGCGTGATTCCGACTTCATGGGAGAGTTATGTCTATTTACATGACGGGAACGAGAATGCGCAGTCGGCGGCAAGGGTGCTTGATCAGCTCGTCGCTGCCGATTCCGTTTCACCGGTCAGCAGCAAGCAGCAGGCCTTGCTTTATGGAGCGGCTGGAGCGAATGCTGCCAATCTGACGGGTATGACTACAGCGCTTGCTGGTGAAGTGCATGGTGCAATGGCGGCAGAGGTTCCCCTCTCTTCACTGGCTCTGCAATCGATGGTGTCGGATATCCTGGGTGAGTCTCCGCTTTGTGGGGAGGATAAAACCACCAAAAGAGGCGTCTGGTTTACCGCTACAAAAAACTGGGATAAGAGGTATGGTGATGATCTGGCCTCTTCATTCGATGCCGACCGCAACCAGTATACGGTGGGTGGCGACCTCCTGTTAAATAAAAATGCCCGGATCGGCGTCGGTTATTCCCATGTCGATGCCGATGTGGATGCCTCGCACGATAGCTCCGGTTCCGCTACGCAGAATATGGGATTTGTCTACGGTCAGTTCAACCTTGGAGGCGCTGTACTGGAGAGTTTGGTCTCATTGGGTTCCACAAACTGGAAAACAAGCCGTCCCGATCCGCTTGGATTGAGCCCGGAGTCATTGGACTCTGAAGAAAACGGATTCGACAGCATGGCCGGTGTTACCCTTCGCGTGCCGGTTACCTCAAAGGGGTTGAGCGTGCAGCCATATGCGTCACTGGTCTGGGTCCACAGTGATCGGGGATCGATCGAGGAGGATGGCGCTTCCCCGGCGGCATTGAGTCTGCCGGGATACAGCATGAACGGGACCCGGATGATGGCCGGTGTGGCGCTCGGCTCTGAAACCCGAAACCCGCTGGCGGTCCCATCGACTTTTCATCTCAATCTCGGATTTGGCAGAGACAGCTCTGATCTTGCCCATCCGCAGGTTGATGCAGAGCTTGCTGATATCGACATGCCGATTCTGACACCAAGGGTATCGCAAACATTTTTCCAGACGAAAGCGGGAGCTACCATGCGTCTGATGAAAAATGGGTACTGCTATGCGAACTATGCCGGGCAGTTCAGAAATGGTGCCGATTCGCATGGATGTGAGGTCGGTGTGCGGTTTGAACTGTGACGACTGCCGGAACAGCTTTCCCGTTCCGGTAATGTTCGGGTGAATCGGCTCCGGGCTGAGAGCTCCAGGGATGTCATACCGCTGTAAAGCCGGGGTGAAAACTGATAAGGGAGGTGGCTGTCTCAGAATTCCAGACTGGGGCAGTTACTTCCCTGGGGCTCGGCGCTCCTGGCAATTACCGTTCATGCCCTGAAGCACCATGCCTCATGCCAGGTCTGTTTTTCCAGTCGTCTGCTGCTCGTCAGTCCTGCATTTCGGGCAAGAGCTTTGAGGTCTGAAGGGGTTTCCGGGAAATCGCAATTCCTGATGTGTTCCTGCACCTGTTCCCGTTCGTCAGGGGTGAGTGCTGTCCATAGCGTCGATACCGTCCCGTTGTAGCCGTCGAGATAATCTGGCCGAGCCTCTCCCTCTTCGCGCATGACATCCACAATGATCACGCAACCGTTTCTGCGAAGTATTCGGCTGCACTCCATGAAAAAAGCCTGTTTTTCGCTGACGGGCAGGTGGTGCAGGGCATAGCTGGAGTAAACGATGTCGAAGTGGTTCGCGGGGGAGGTCTGCATGACGTCGATCATATCCTGGCAGAGCAGCGTTGCGGGGATTCCGAATGGTTGCAGGCTGGTTCTTGCATCGTCGAGGGCGTAGGGGAACAGATCGCATCCGCAGTATTCCGCAAGTTGGCCGGGCTTCAGGATTCTGGCGATATGCGATGCGTCTCCGCAGCCGAGGTCGAGAAGGCGCAGTGGGCCGGGACTGGTTTCGAACAACTGTTTTATCGCGTACGAGATTTCCCGGTGGAACATGAGGTTGTTGCTGATGACCTTCTGGTAGGTGCCCCAGGCTTTACGGAAGATTTGTATCGGGTCTGCATCCATGATGACAGCTTGGTCCGGGAACTGATTGAGGTTGTCCTGTTGATTCATGGGTGACGACGATCTATGGCGGCCCGTATCTGTCGGGCCACGGTTTCTGGTTTGTCAGCGCTTTGTGTGTTTAAACGAATTCCGGTTTCGACCTGTTTCCGGCGTCAGGCTTCGTCGATCTGTTTCAGGATCTTCTGAAGTGAACAGGCTGCAGTCAGTTTCTGTTCATCGTCGACGGAGTTGTAAAAGCTGATGATCGCCTTGCTTCCGATGCCGATCGGCGGGTACTCCTTTTCCGCAAGCATCGGCATAAGGGCGAGAAGTCTGTTGGTCGTTTCCCTGTCCATGCCATTGATCCTTCCAATCACCTCTTGAGCGATGACTGCCGAGCACTCTTCGTCAAGTCCGGTGACATATGCGGCACTCTGCACGGCTCCGTACTGAAATCCCACTACGGCGAACACGATATCCCTGTTTCTGCTTTTTTCAAGCCCAGCCGGGCATTGGCCGATTGCTTCGGCCAGGAACTGCAGGGACATTTTTTTTACAGCTTCGATATTCTCTTCAGGTTTTTTCTGCATAGACTTCTGTTTGGCGGATGCCTCGTTTTTCTTTTGCCGCATGTCGATGGATCACGCCCATCCTGCCGTCGTCAGCACTTCTGGCTGACTGGGGCCGGCGACTGATGTGGAACGGGAAAGATAGCGGAAAGCTGATAACTTTTTCACCTCCTTTCAGATGGTCTCGCTCATCAATGGGGCGAGGGTGGTGCGTCCAGTCTTTCGAATCTGTTGTAGGCGAATGTGATCCCGATGGCGAATATAATGGCACCGATGCCGAGCAGCACACTGAAATAGGCAGGTGCTGTCAGGGCCAGCCTGATGAGCACCGTGGCGACGGCGAAACCCGAGTTGCGGAAAACGATCGGGTAACTTGAACTGTACCGAAGCGAAATCAGTACCAGCAGCACGTCACTGAAGACGAGAATGGTGTAGAAGAGCGAAAAGAAGTCGTTGGTGGGGGTGCCGTTCAGGTACTTGAAGCCATCGGCGACACCAATGACGAGGAAGAGCACCAGCAGCAGAAGCGAAACCATTTTTTTCAGTGCGATGAAATCCGTTGCAGCACCGCTGTCTCTGGTGATGGCGCGATGATGCTGCAGTTTGTAATAGAGCCCGAGCAGCAGAAAGATCAGAAGACCGCCGCCGGCGTTGGTGAGCATGGACAGCACTGGATGCAGCGCCTCTTTCCAGACCAGCGGTTCGCTGAAGTAGATCAGCTCCTTGAACGAGTGGCGGAGCAGGATGAGCGACAGGATTTCGAACTGCTTGCCAAGCGATACCGAGACCGATTTGGCGATGCTGAACACCAGCCCGAAAACTTCGAGCCCAAGCAGCATGGAGAGGGCGGTGTTGATGGCATAGAAGTGGTTTTTCGGCAGCAGCGCGGCGGCCTCTTTCGGCAACAGGCCTTGCCGGGCCAGTTCAATAAGGGCAATAGAGGAGAGGAACGCCAGGATCAGCAGGTTGGCGGCAAAGCGTTCCGTGCGTTTGTTTTCCCAGAGGTGTTCCAGCGAATCGTAGAGGGTGACAACCCGTCTGAATACAGCGATCATTTCTTTTTTTCCCGGTTGTGCAGTCCGACAGTCCGGCTGCCGGTAGTCACTGCCTGATCAGTTCACTATGCTACAAAAATAGCGAAACTTGCGTTTACCTTTCCACCGTTCCGATACTGTCGATTGAATGTACAGCCTTGCGTCGTGAACCATGGCGGCGATTCGTGAACGGTTTGCAAAATCTTCCCCGATACGGCGAGTCGTGGCAGGCAATCGGCAGCGCTATTCCTGGGCAAGGAACGCTTCGTGGAAATCGACAGAGCCTGCGGGAATGGTATCAGTGAATGGCAGGGCGAGAAACACCTCTTCGGGAACCAGTTTGTGGGTGAGTCCCGGGATATTCCGGAACCCGAACCGCCGGTAATAGTTCGGATCACCGGCAAGAATGCACCCTTGAGCGCCCGACTCTCGCAACAGCTCCATTCCGGTTCGCATGAGCGCCGAACCGATCCCCTGCTTCTGCAGTTCAGGCAAGACGGATAGCGGTCCGATTCCGTACCAGCCCTTCGTACCGTCCAGGATATGTACGGGAGAAAAGGCGATGTGCCCGACGATCCTGTCATCGATCTCGGCAACGAGCGAGAGGGTGAGGCCGTTCGCCGCTCTGAGCGCCCTGATGATGAAGTGTTCGGTCTGGTGACTGATCGGGTGATTTTCGAAAGCTGCTCTGGTGACCTGGTCGATGGCTTCGATGTCCCGCGTTTCCTCTTTTCGTATGGTGAGCATGTTCGAACTGTTTTTTTACATCCGGCCCTTGTTGACCGACTGTTTGTATCTGCCGAAGTCCCTGTTTTTCTTCCGCTTTTCAGCGTAGGACATTTCGTGGTACTCCGACTCTTTTCTGAGCTTGAGGTAGTTGTCGATGTGCGCACGGGTGATCTCTCCCGAATCGAGCGCCTCCTGAATGGCACAGCCGGGTTCACCGGTGTGGGTGCAGTCACGGTAACGGCAGCCTGCGGCGATGGTGGAGATGTCGGCATAACTTTTCGAGATGCCGTCCTCTGCGCAGAGAACACCGAATTCCCGCATTCCGGGGTTGTCAATCACCAGCGCACCTCCTTCGAGACGGATCAGTTCCCGTCGAACGGTGGTGTGGCGCCCTTCTCCAGTACCGCTGACACTTTTCGTTTCCTGCATTTCGCGTCCGATCAGTCTGTTGATCAATGTGCTCTTGCCGACTCCGGATGAACCGACGAAGCAGTAGGTACTGCCTGCTGACAGCAGGTGCTCCAGCTCCCTGATACCCTCTTCGGTGACGTTGCTCAGGGTCAGGATCGGTATGGTGATGCCTGCTGCACGAATATCCGCTATCTCCTTTTCCAGAACGGCCGCTTCGACCAGGTCGGTTTTGGTGAGCAGGATGTATGGTTCAGCGCCTCCATCCATCACCATGACGAGGTAGCGTTCCAGGCGCCTCAGGTTGAAGTCGAAATGGCATGACTGGACGATCACCACGTAATCGACGTTTGCCGCGATCATCTGGTAGTCGATGGTGGCACCGGCTGATTTCCTTCGCAGTGACGTTTTTCGTTCCAGCAGGGCGTGAATGATTCCCAGGTCACTGCCTGGCTGTTTTTCCACACGCACCCAGTCACCCACGCAGGGGAATTCGACAGCGAGCCGATGGTGGTGCAGGTAGCTGCCTGCGAGTCTGGCCCTGAACTGACCGGTCTCGTCCACGAGCAGCAGGAGGTCGCGATCGACTGCCGCCACCCGGGCGATCGTTTCTTCCGGACTGACCTCTGCACGTTGCTCGAACCAGTCGTTCCAGCCCAGCTCCTGTAATGATTCGTGTCGCTGTTTCATGTATGTGTATTCTTCAAAGCCTGATACCGGCGGTAACCAGAGTTTTCGTTACGGATCAGATTACACTATTTTTCTGTGATATGCAGCGGTATAAAAGCCCTGGCGGCCTCGATGCGTCAGTTCATGAAAAAATACCCACACGTCGGTTCCATGTATATGCAGAGCGCTTTGAAATCGTTATACTGTCGCCACAATTTGCGTGTACCCCGAAATTCTGAACCAGGAGCCTCATGAGCGATCTGCCGAACTGTCCGAAATGCAATTCCGAATATACTTATGAAAATGGCGCGCTGCTCGTCTGTCCCGAATGTGCGCACGAATGGAGTTCTTCCGAGGCGGCTGCCGCCGACGAAGTGCGTGTCTGGAAAGACGCGAACGGTAACGTACTTCAGGATGGGGATACCGTGACGGTGATAAAGGATCTGAAAGTCAGGGGATCGTCATCGGTGATCAAGGGCGGTACGAAGGTGAAGAACATCCGCCTCATCGAAGGTGACCATGATATCGATTGCAAGATCGACGGATTCGGCTCGATGCAGCTGAAGTCGGAGTTCGTCAGGAAAGCCTGAACCTGCGTGATATTCCTCGCTTCCGGACGGAGCGCTTTTCACATTTTTTTTTGATATTAGGGGCAAAGAGATGCAGGCCGGTTTTCGGTCTGACTTGAAGAAATCAATAGTGACTTTATGCGAGTACTTGATGCAAACAGCATTGCTGCCGGTTTCCGTGAGATGGTGAAACTCGAGATTGCCGAAGACAATCTTGTGATCAATATCGTGGGCATACTTGCCTCTTCCGATCCGGCATCGGTCACCTATGCGGAGTACACGAAAATCGGCTGCGAAAAGGTCGGTGTGAACTTCGACCTGAAGGTGATCACACCCGATACTGCAAAGCAGGTACTGCATGAGGCCAACGAGAATCCGGATGTTCACGGCATCTTCGTGTACTATCCGATCTGGGGTGATGAGCGTGACGCTGAATTGAGAAACATGATTTCACCGCTCAAGGATGTCGAGGGACTATCGCCATACTGGATCGAGAAGCTCTACCGGAACGAACGGTTCGACGATGCTGAACGAACGCGCAAGTCCATTCTGCCATGTACGCCGCTCGCAATTCTTAAACTGCTCGAAGCTACCGATTCCTACATGCCTTACGGCTTGCCGTTCAGGGGTCTGAACATCACGGTGTTCAACCGCTCTGAGGTCGTCGGCAAACCTCTTGCCTACATGCTTTCCAATGACGGCGCCCGTGTATTCTCGTTCGATGTCAACGGCGGTTTCATCGTGGATGTGGCCTCTTCCGATTGCGGTCAGACACCGATCTCCCGGGAGGAGGCGCTGAAACTTTCAGATGTCGTGATTACCGGAGTCCCGTCGAAAAGTTTCGAAAAGGTCCGGGCGAGCGAGCTGAAACCCAACGCCATCTGCCTGAATTTCTCTTCCATCCAGAATTTCGAGGAGCAGGCTCAGAATGCTGCAAACATCTTCATTCCGAGAGTCGGTCCCATGACGGTCGCCATGTGCATGCGCAACGCATTGCAGCTGTACCGCAACTATCACCAGAACGCATAAGGAGAACACGTTTCCGTGTGTCTGTTCGCTGCATCGAGGCTTTGACGACTCTCGATGCGGCAGTTTCTGTGGGGTCGCTGATTTCGTGCCTGTTTCTTGCTGTCTTGCGCCATGTGGTTTCATATGGGTGCATAATATTCTGTATATTGTTTCGAAATGCATGGTTACCGAGATGGCGCTCGTCGTGGGTACGAGGCGCTTCTCTCCGAGGACCATCGTTTCTTTCACAGACTGACCATTCACCATTACAATCAGGGAACCCCCACCTATGATGTACTCCAAACCTGTCGCGCTCAATCGCGACCTGCATTCGGCTTTGACCGTGAGCCCGAGCCCTACCGGTTATCGATTTGCATCCGATGTCCTTACCGTGATGCTTGCCGCTTCCGAGTTTTTCGATGCGGGTCGTATCTATCCGATCATATTCTCCGTCAACCGCGATACCGATGTCGTTCCGCTTGCACTCATGGGGCTGGAGGAGCGGGAGAACCTGTTTGTCAGCGATGATGGCGCATGGGATGCTACCTACATTCCGGCCTATTTCCGGCGTTATCCGTTCGTGACCATGGAAGACAATGAGGGCAAGATGCTGGTCTGTTTCGACGAAGCATACGATGGCCTGAATCTCGAAGGTGGAACTCCGCTGTTCAGGGACGGTGAAGTCACGGAAAAAACGAAAGAGATCCAGGCGTTCCTTCAGGATTTTTTTCAGCAGATGAAGCAGACCGGAGAGTTTTGCAGAATCCTTCAGGAAAAAGGGCTGTTGCGCCAGATATCAGCCCAGGCAAGTCTGGTGGATGGCCGGAGATATGCGTTGAATGATATGTTCGTCGTCGATGAACAGAAGCTGGCCGGACTCCCGGACGACGAAGTTGTCTCGATGTTCAGATCGGGTATGCTGGCGCTGATTCATGCCCATTTGCTCTCGCTGAGAAACCTTGGTATACTTGTGGAACGCAAGAACAAGCGGGAAACGCATTGATCATGAACCGTCCGGAAACCGTTCCATGAGCTTCTATTCACGATTTGCAGGGGAGTACGAGCGAATATTTCCGTTCAGGGAAGAGGTGTATCGTTTTCTGAATTCCCATGCAGGTATGCCCGGATCGCGCGTTCTCGATGTTGGCTGCGGTCCGGGTCACTATTGCGGCAGGTTTTCGCGTGACGGCTACATTACCACAGGAATTGATCTTGACGGTGTTATGATCGAAGAGGCTGAACGGCACTACCATGAGGCCTCGTTCCGCTGTCTGGATATGCGGGAGATCGATGCGCTCGGAGACGGATATGGATGTATCTATTCGATCGGTAATGTGGCCGCGCACCTTTCGCCGGAAGATCTTGGCCGTTTTCTGGACAAGGTTCAAACCATGCTGGTTCCGGGTGGCCGCTGGATCATGCAGGTGATGCACTGGGATCCTCTCATGGTACTGGACAGGTACGAATTTCCGGTCAGATCGATCGAGAGCGAAAACCGTCAGCTGACGTTTCACCGCAATTACGACTCCATCACTCCGCAATCACTGTCGTTTTCCATATCGCTCAGGGCGTCCGGAACAGAGTTGTTCAGCGAACGGACGACTCTGTATCCCGTACGTACCGAGGACTACCTGCAACTGCACGCAGCCGCAGGTTTTGACCTCATCGGGGTCACTGCCGATTTCATCGGTTCACCGGTCAGGCAGGTGCCCGGTTCCGGACTGGTGATGGTGTTCGGAAAGTCCTGATCAGTTGTAGGCTTCGATTCTCACATTGCCGACGCCAAGCCTTACCATACCGAGTTCTCTGGCGGCAGCCTGAGAGATGTCGATGATACGGTTGCGGGTATGCGGGCCACGGTCGTTGATCTTGACGACAACCTTTTTGCCGTTGGCCAGGTTGGTGACGCGCACCTTTGTTCCGAATGGCAGCGATCGGTGTGCGGCGGTAAACTCCCGCCGGTCGAAATGATCGCCACTGGCGGTTTTGCGTCCGTGGAACCTGTTCGAATAATATGACGCACGACCTTCGGCCATCAGGAAACGATTGCCTTTTACCTTCTTTTCTGTCGAAAGAGACTCTTCCTTGTCTTTCGTATCAGACAGGTCGGAACTCTGTGCCGAAGAGTCAAATCTGCTTTCTGACTTTTCGCCCATGGGTTTCAGTCGGGATTCCCCGGCATGAAGAGTGGTCAGCGATGGAGAGAGCACGAACGATGCTGCCAGAAGAAGGCAGCGTAGAACTACTCGGTGTTTTTTGTGCATAATAGCATCCCGGTGGTTTATGCGCCGTTACCCGATCCGGTCCTGTTTTGCCAGTTCCTTCCCGTTCCCGATAACACGCCGGTTTGTCTCATGTTTTCAAAACACGAAACCTCAATATAAGAAAAGGTTTTTAATTGAAGAAATCGGGCATCCACACCTCCATTGTGCACTCCGGAAGGTGTGTTATTTGTGGATAAATTATTGTAAATAAAGGCTTAGACGGTATGTGCCGTTGGTTGTGTTTGCGCGTCGTGTACATGCATTGTTTGACGTTAATATCCGTACCGAATCCCGGAAGTAGTCGCGAAACGGATACGGTGTGTTTGAAGAAGTGGCATGAAAACGACGTTACATCTGATTCTTCAGCCATTTCAGTCGATACGGCGGATTTCATGAACTGATTAAGGTCGGGGTGTTGTTAGAGAACTCGCGAGTGTGGTATCGCTCGAAATCGATCAATTTTCCGATGCCGATGATGGCAGATTACGCATGGCGATATCAGGGATCTACGACAGCTGCGCTGCTTATGCTGGTGTTCGTGCTGCAAGCCTCTGGCGCTTTGGCGGGACAGGCGGAAACGTACCTCGATCGTGGGATCACGAAGGGGCAGACAGGCGATTTTACCGGAGCCGTAGATGATTTTACACAGTCGATAAGGTTGAAGCCGAAAAATCCGGAGGCTTTTTACAACCGGGGCGTCGCGCGTGGTTTTACCGGCGATCTGAAGGGTGCCATCGCCGACTATACGAAGGCTATCGCATTCGATCCTCGGTCTGTCGGGGCATATAACAACAGAGGCTTTATCCTTGCGGCACTGGGAGATTACCATGCTGCGATATCGGACATCTCAAAGGCAATTTCCCTTGATCCGGCGCTGCCGGAACTGTACAACAACCGGGGAACCGTAAGATCTTCAATGAAGGATTTCCGGGGAGCGATCGCTGATTTTGACAAAGCGCTTGCGCTCAATCCCGGGCTTGCCGGGGTCTACAACAACAGAGGGCTGGCCAAAGGATTTACCGGTGATCTTGTTGGTGCGGTCAGTGATTTCACGAAATCGGTCGAACTCGACCAGCGTTATGCTGCTGCCTGGTACAATCGCGGCAATGTGAGGGTGACACTCAATGATGTGCAGGGGGCTATCGAAGATTATTCGAAGGCGCTTGTTCTTGAACCACGTATGCTTGCCGCCTGGAACAACCGGGCGTTTTCGAAATTGCAACTGAAGGATTACCCTGGAGCGGTTTCCGATCTCGGTCAGATCATTGCCCTTCAACCGGGCAATCCTTCCGGCTGGTACAACCGGGGTATCGCTAAAAAAATGGCTGGAGACAGGATGGGCGCGATTGCCGATCTTAAAAAGGCTTCGGCCCTGGGAGATTCACTTGCCGTCGAGGTGCTGAAATCTCTGAAGCCATAAACGCGGCTCCGTGGCGTTCCCCGGGGGCTATGCTGGCAATTGTTGGCGATTATGTATATTTACAACGACTTTCGATCCCGTAATCAATAAGGTAAATCTGTTTATATCCGAAAAAAAATAAGTTTACGCCTGGCCGCAGCAGCCTGTTGCATCAGGTATTTTCCGGGAAACCAGTCCGGGTAACAAGAATTTTCTGTATATGTCCACCACTGCCGAAGAGCCTCATTTATCAGCGTCCCATTCCAGCCCGTCCGATTTCAAAAACCTTGCAACCCTTTCCCTTGCCGCATTGGGAGTAGTGTTCGGTGATATCGGTACCAGTCCATTGTATGCTATTCGAGAGTGCTTTCATGGGGAGTACAGTATCCCCGTGACGACGGATAACGTTCTGGGAGTGCTTTCTCTCCTTGTCTGGGCGATCCTGACGATTGTCACGCTCAAGTACCTGACCTTCATCATGAAGGCAGACAACGAAGGTGAAGGCGGGATCCTTGCGCTGACATCTCTGATTATCTCCCACAGCAAAAAGAACAACAGTCAACGCTGGTTCCTGGTCGGTATCGGTTTGTTCGGTGCCTCGCTGCTCTATGGTGATGGTATGATCACCCCGGCGATCTCCGTGCTCAGTGCCGTCGAGGGTGTGCAGATCATTGCTCCGAATCTGAGTAATCTTGCGATCCCGGTAACCATCGCCATTCTGATAGCGCTCTTTCTGTTTCAGCATCACGGAACAGCAAAAGTCGGCGCACTGTTCGGACCGATCATTCTTATCTGGTTTCTGGCCATCGGTATTCTCGGCCTTAACGAGATCATCCGCTATCCCCAGATTCTGAAAGCCCTCGCGCCATGGTATGGCATCGAGTTCCTGATGAACAATCATGTTCATGGTTTTCTTGTCCTTGGCGCGGTTTTTCTTTCGGTGACAGGTGCCGAGGCATTGTATGCCGATATGGGGCACTTTGGCCGTCGCCCGATCCGTCTGATCTGGATGATGCTGGTTCTGCCGGCGTTGCTCCTGAACTATTTCGGACAAGGCGCCTTTCTGCTCGCATCTCCTGAATCATCATACAATCCATTTTACTCGCTCGTGCCTTCCTGGGGGCTTATACCTATGGTCATACTTGCCACGATGGCGACGATCATCGCCTCCCAGGCTCTCATTACCGGCGTGTTTTCACTGACTCAACAGGCGATTCAGCTCGGGTATCTG
The DNA here is from genome assembly GCA_013334925.1 of Chlorobiaceae bacterium. Lineage (GTDB taxonomy): Bacteria > Bacteroidota > Chlorobiia > Chlorobiales > Chlorobiaceae > Chlorobaculum. Next base: position 50,316 of record JAAXWP010000003.1, on the reverse strand, counting down.
CCGAGGCTGACGGTCAGGCATACCTCTGCAAGCCATATGGGTCAGATTTACGTGCCGGCAGCGAACTGGACGCTGATGTTCGCCACCGTCGGGCTTGTTGCAGGCTTTGGTTCTTCGAGCAGGCTGGCATCAGCCTATGGTGTGGCGGTTACGGCAACGATGCTCATATCTGCCATTCTGTTCTACTATGTGGCTCGTGACCTCTGGCAGTGGAACCGCGTGGCGGTCAATCTTCTGGTGGGCTTTTTCTTCCTCATCGATCTTTCGTTTTTCGGTGCCAGCGTAAGCAAGCTGTTTCATGGGGCATGGTTCCCGCTCGTTATCGGTCTGTTCTGTTTCACCCTGATGGTGACCTGGCAGCAGGGGCGTTCGCTTCTTCTGAAGCAGATTCAGGATCGCACCCTGACGGTCACCGAATTCAGTGACAGTCTTGCCATTCAGCAGCCGCTCAGGGTCAAGGGTCAGGCTATCTATCTGACCGCCAATCCCGATATTGTGCCGATCGCTCTCCTGCACAACATGCGACATAACAAGATTCTTCATTCCGAAGTCGGTTTGCTTCATTTTTCGACCGAGCGTGTACCAAGGGTTGCAAACAGTCGCAAGGTGGAGGTTACCCAGTTGTCAAATGGTCTTTATCGCATCATTGCACGGTATGGTTTCATGGAGTATCCGAACATTCGCCAGGTGCTTGCACTTGCCAATCAGCAGGGAATGAAGTTCCGTCCGGAAGCGATCAGCTTTTTCCTGAACCGTGAAAAGATCGTTGCGGGCATGAAATCGAAAATGAGTGTCTGGAGAAAGAAGCTGTTTGCCCTGATGGCAAGAAATGCCATCAGCGCTACCGCATACTACGATCTGCCATCAGGGCAGGTAATTGAAATTGGCGTGCAGGTTCAGATTTGAGCGAACCGGATACAAATATTTCTTTTTGTATTAGGGAATATTTATATATGTGAATGTGTATCGGATCTGTAAGCAGGTGAGAGAATCGTGATGGTAGAACAGGTACAGAATATTATCGCCAATCCGGTGCCCTCGCTGCTTGTGGTGCTCAACCTGGTCGTGATTGAAAGTCTGTTGTCGGTCGACAATGCAGCGGTGCTTGCGACCATGGTTATGGATCTTCCTCCTGCCAAACGCTCTGCTGCCCTGAAGTATGGTATCCTCGGCGCCTATATCTTCAGGGGGTTGTGCCTTGTTCTTGCTTCATGGCTGGTCAGGATCTGGTGGTTGAAGCCTTTTGGCGGTCTGTATCTGCTGTTTCTGGTGTTCAAATGGTGGAAAGGCAGAAAGACCGTATCGATGGAGGATGACTACTATGACAAGCAGGAGAGCATGATCTATCGCCTCATATCCAGGACCATAGGGGGATTCTGGGCTACGGTTGTGCTTATTGAATTGATGGATATCGCCTTTTCCATCGACAACATTTTCGCGGCTGTCGCCTTTACCGACAATATCGTGCTGATCTGTACCGGTGTATTCATTGGTATACTCGCCATGAGATTTGTCGCTCAGGGGTTTGTCAGGCTCATGGAAGAGTACCGGTTTCTTGAAACCAGTGCATTCATCGTTATCGGTATTCTCGGATTGAAACTCTCACTTTCATTTGCCGAGCACCTCTATCCCGGGTCTGAGATCGTCAGGTTGCTGGACGGGCATGAAGCAGATGTGATCACTTCAGGATTGACTGTCGCCATTTTCTTTGTACCGGTCGTGACCAGCTTTTTGTTCAATGTGCCAACACGGGAGCGGCAGGAGAAAAGTGTTTCGTAATCCTGGGCATATGTGTTACGTTAATAGTTAAAGAACAGCATTTCATTATGACTTCACATAACGGTTTCCACCATCGTCTGCGCGACTATATTCTGAAAAAGCACGGCTCGATCAATGCTTTTTGCAGAGCAACGGGGATCAAGTATCCTGCCCAGATGACCCCCTACCTGAAGGGGAAATGTCTGCCAGGGAAAAAAATGCTTGAGCGGCTTGAAAAAGACGGGGCTGATGTCGACTGGATTCTCACCGGTCACTCCGTCGGCGAAATGGTGACGCCTATCAGTGATGCTCTTGCGCTATCCCGCTACCGGATGGACATCGACAATCTGCTCAGGCAGGTCCGACTGCATATCGGAAGGTTCGATGACCGTCTGAAACCCTCAATCGAAGCATATGCTGTTCTCGACGATTCAGAAAATATCGTTGATCTGAACGGCTCGCTTGAAAAGTTTCTTGGATACGGTCCGAACGAGCTGTCGGGGGCTTCGCTCTCCACGCTGATACATCCGGACGATTACGCACAGATCAAAAGTGCGTTGCAGCGCCAGAAACCGGATGAAGCCGTGCTTATGTTCTATTCCCGATTCCGTGCTGGAGACGGGTCGTACGTGAATGTCGAATGGAGTCTTTCGGTCAAGAGGAAGCCCATGTCGGACCTCAATGAATATGCCATGATTCTCCGCAAGACCGACTGCAAGGTTTGCTGAGTTCACACAGGATCTCCTTATATCAGCGAAGCCGGTGTTCTGCACCGGCTTCGCTGTTTTTTCTGTAAAAAAGATTCGCGGTGACTGCGTGAATAGTTTTTATCTATATTAACTCTGTATCAGATTTCTTTGTGATATATTGGGATATATATTTGTTGTCATTATTTTAGTATTTCATTTGCATTTATTGCAATAATATTTTTATTTGCCTGTAACATATGCCTGGGGTTGATGGAGTGTGAAATTATCTGACATCGATCTGTCTATCAGGCTTAAAGAAAAATTCTCACGCCAGTGAGAATGAGCAGGTCCGTGGGGGAACATCTGCTCGAAAAAAGCGGCCATCTGGCCGCTTTTTTTTTGTTGTTTGCTTTCGGCAGTCGCAACAGCGATAAGCCTTCAGGAAAACTAAATTTCGGGGTTGCAGGTTATCAGATTCAGGGCTCTCTAATTTAACTGGAGTGAACAGTATGCGCCTGATTCTGATGACGGGAAAAGGTGGGGTCGGTAAAACCTCGATGGCTGCCGCGACAGGGATGCGCTGTGCTGAACTTGGCTACAGGACGCTTGTGCTGAGTACCGATCCGGCCCATTCACTGGCCGACAGTTTCGATATCGGTCTCGGTCACGAACCGAAACAGGTATGCGACAATCTCTGGGGCGCTGAACTCGATGTACTCGAAGAACTCGAGCAGAATTGGGGGAGCGTCAAGCGCTATATCACCGAGGTGCTCCAGGCCCGTGGTCTCGATGGGGTACAGGCAGAGGAGCTGGCCATTTTACCGGGAATGGACGAAATATTCGGTCTGGTGCGGGTGTTTCGTCATCATAAGGAGGGCTCGTATGACGTGCTGATCATCGATTCGGCTCCTACGGGTACGGCATTGCGATTGTTGAGCATTCCCGAGGTTGGTGGTTGGTACATGCGAAGGCTGTATAAACCGCTCGAAAAGGTTGCCGTCTACCTCAGGCCCCTGGTTGAGCCCATTTTCAAACCCATAGCCGGTTTTTCATTACCTGACAAGGCGATGATGGACCTTCCGTATGAATTTTACGAGAAGATCGAAAGCCTTGGGCGTATTCTGACCGATCATACGGTTTCATCGGTTCGGCTGGTCACCAATCCCGAGAAGATGGTGATCAAGGAGTCGTTGCGTGCCCAGGCATATCTCAGCCTGTACAACATCGCCATCGATATGGTCGTGTCAAACAGAATTATTCCGGACGAGGTTGTCGATCCCTATTTCCAGTACTGGAAAGAAAATCAGAAACAGTACCGTCAGGAGATCATCGACAATTTCAGCCCGCTTCCGGTGCGTGAAGTTCCGCTCTATTCACGTGAAATCTGTGGGCTGGCAACGCTTGAGAAGCTCAAGGAAATGCTGTATGGTGATGAGGACCCGTCACAGGTCTACTACCAGCGGAAAACCTTCGAAATCATACAGGTCAAGGGTGGCTTCAACCTCGAGTTATATCTGCCCGGACTGCCTGATGAGCGGATACAGCTATCAAAGAGTGGTGACGAACTCAATATCCGGATCGGCAACCACCGCAGGAACATGGTTCTTCCGCAGTCGCTCGCTACGCTCAGGACTGGTGGAGCAGAGAAGAGCGGTGACCGGTTGATTATCAGATTTATCGAGGAATCTGCATCCTGAGAAAAAAAACAAAGGAATCTGTTTGGATATTGTGCTACAGTTGTTAGAATGAAAATCTGTACTCTCAATGAACAACATAGCTCGTCACGTTGACGCAAAGGAGGTCTGGATGGCGTATTACAGGGTTGGAGACCCCATTGTCTACCATAAGCCCAAGAGCTCGACTTCACCAGGTCCGAGGGCCAAGGATATCTATCCTCTGGCAAACGGAGAGCATTACCATTATGTGGTAGACAAGTTCTGGAAGGTGACCTCCGTCAACAACGACGGAACGATCGAAGTGGTCACTCGTACAGGCAAAAAGCACAAGCTGCCTGTCAATGATCCGAACATCAGCAAAGCCCATCCCCTGAAGCAGTTCCTCAATCGAAAACGTTTCCCGAACTGATCGGGGACGCCGTGTTAATTTCCGGTATCTATCCTCCCTATTCAGCTTCCCCGACAGGTTCTGAACCGGTGCGAAGGTGTTTTACATCGGTATCGAACCAAAGCGGTTTTTCATGCCGAAGCATACTGGCCACAACCTGGAACTCAGCCGGGTCAGTGAACAGGTGATTTTCAATGAGCTGATTGCTCGAATCATACAGGGCTATCCGGCCCTTGTGCGCGGTCAGATCCCAGCGGCTGTAATAGCTTGTTACGAGGATGTTTGCCATGACGGTTCACCGTTTGATTGGAAACGGAAAAGTCTTTTTGCGTTATCACTTCTCCGAAAAGTTCACATTATTTCGAGCTGCCCAGTCGGATGTGGCATTTTTGCCTGAGGGCAGGATCGTGGCGGGCGACATGATAGCACCGGCAAGGTTTGCTCCTGTGAGCGTTGCACCGGCAAGATTTGCGCCTTTCAGTGATGCATGATCCAGATTTGCATCGAACAGCGAAGCCCTGGTCAGGTTCGCCCCATCGAGGTTCGCCTCGAAAAGAATGGCTCCGAACAGGTTTGCGTTGCTGAGGTTCGCTCCGGACAGATTGGCGTTTTTCATGAATGCCCTGTCGAAGTCAGCGCCTTCGAGATTTGCCCCTTTGAGGTTGACCTGCTTCAGGTCAGCTTTCCTGAAGCTTACGCCCTGCAGCGCAGCACCTTCGAGATTCGCATTGTTGAGGTTCGCTCCGGCAAAATCTGATTTTGAAAGGGTCGCCTTTCTGAGATCCACTCCCTGCAGGTTGGCGTCACCAAGCTTCTCTTCAGGCATTTCTACCTTCATTTCGGGATTTTCCTTTCTCATGGTGTTCCATGCCTGAACTTCCCTGATTTCCGGAGCATTGGCCGGCGCCTGGCCGAGCTTTGCGGCCGGATGATTTGCTGGCACAGGAGTGGTTGGCATGACCGGTGGGGTGAATACCGGAGGTGTCGCGACTGTTTCCATGACGAATCGGGCATCTTTTCTTGCAGCCCAGGATTTGTCCGCCGGTGTACCGGATGGCAGTATGGTATTGTTGGACACTATGGCATTTGAAACCAGGGCGTTGTCCAGGAACCTGGCTTCATTGAGCTGAGCACCATTAAGATTAGCTGAGGTGAGATCAGCTTCGAAAAGAATGGCGCTTTTCAGGTTTGCCTGCTTCAGATCCGCTTCCGATAGTTTTGCCCATCTCATGTTGGCAAGTGAAAAGTTCGCTTTCTCGAAACGGCCGTTTTTCATGAAGGCGCCATTCAGATTGGCGCCTTCAAACCATGCTCTGGACGCATCGACCCCCTTCATGTTCGCCTTTTTCAGATAGGCCATCTGCAGGTAGGCCCCTTTCAGGTTCGCTCCGTCAAGCCTGGCGCCACTCAGATCGGCTTTGGCAAGATTCACGCCTTCAAGGTTTGCGTCCTTCAGGTTCGCGCCATCCAGATTGGCTTTTGACAGATCGATATGCTGATCGGGATGCGCCTGACGCATGGCATTCCATTCCGGAACACTTTTCTGCAGCAGATTGAGCTGCTCGCGGTCATAAGCGTGCGCAGTGCTCGACATGGTTGCAGATACGGCAATCAGAAATACCGGGAGGGAGATCTTCAACGGTTTCATATCTGGTATCGGGTCAGGAGTTAAATCGCCGAGGAGACGGGACGCAGCCTGTCAGGCCGGGTAATTGATGAAATTTACATAAAAAGAGTATGAGTCCCACGTCGTTGTTCCGAGTGATATGTGCCGGCCTTACGGAAACTGATTTGCTTTGCGGGTGGTTAACAAGAATAAATACAAACAGGATTTGACCACATCGAGGTGATATATGTCAACAATTTCAGAATACAGGGGAAAAGTGCTTGTTGCCGGCGCAACCGGCAAAACAGGTAGCTGGGTTGTCAGACGGTTGCTGCATTATGGCGTGCCGGTAAGAGTACTGTCACGTTCGGAGGAAAAAGCGAGAACGCTTTTCGGAGACAAGGTTGAGATTGTGGTGGGCAAAATCCAGAGTGATGAGGATGTCGCTCGTGCCGTAGAGGGCTGCACAGGGGTCATATCCGCGCTTGGCTCCAGCTCGGTAACCGGTGAGTCCTCACCCTCCGAGGTCGATCGCGACGGCGCAATCCGTCTGGTTGATGCTGCCGCGAAGGCAGGTGTCACGCACATGGCCATGGTGAGCTCGATTGCAGTGACCAAATGGTTTCATCCGCTGAATCTCTTTGGCGGAGTCCTGACCATGAAATATGCTGCAGAAGAGCATCTTCGGAAGGTGTTCAGTCAACCGGGCAGATCCTGCACGATCATCAGGCCGGGAGGTCTGAGAGACGGTGAGCCTTTACAGCACAGGCTTCAGGTTGACCAGGGTGACAGACTGTGGAGCGGTTGGACCAACAGGTCCGATGTCGCCGAACTTGCGGTGATTTCGCTTTGGGTACCAAAGGCAAAAAACAGGACCTTCGAAGTTATCAGCGAGGCGCCGGAAGCTCAGCAATCGCTTGAGAAGTATTATGAACAGCTGCATGAGTGATTTTCAGCATGAGTCTGCAAACAAAAAAAGCATGCTTTTGATGGCATGCTTTTTTGTTTGCTCTGTTTTCGCGACGAGTCAGATTTTCTTTGCTGGTACCAGGTTGCCTGCAGCGTTGATCACAAAGCCAAGACCGGTCTGTGCTGTCGTGACCAATGCTCCGGCGGCACCGCCGACGAGCTTGAGCGGAACGGCGACTATCGATCCGGCGGTGTTCATGATTGCACCACCTGCCTGGGTTACGACTCCAAATGCCGAGCCTGCTGTAGCGCCGATGAAGCCAAGGGCTGAACCTGCTGTCGAGCCAATGACCCCGACAGATGCAATAACCGTGTCCGTAATTCCTTTTACAACCGCCCCGACTGCAGGCGTCAATGTCTGCACGCCCTTCACGACGAGGTTGACCTGATCGACGCCCAATCCAACCGCTGTTTGTACCAGGTTGGAAACCGCTTGTACCGTGTTGATGTTTTCCTCATTTGCCATGATGTGATCTCCTCTGATTCATGTTGAGATGCAACAACCGGGGGATGGGAGGCTATTGCCTTACTGTAATGTAGTCAATCGCGTTGCTGACTTCAATACAGACTGGCGCAAAAAACACAGAAGGACCTTTCCGGTCCTTCTGTGTTTACTCTGTGTGCGGGTGGTTCAGTCCCTGAAACGGCTCTGAACCTCTTTGGACGGCATGGCATAACCGGAGACTTCCGGAGATGCACCTCTCAGCGCAGAACCTGCACCTGCTCCACCGTAAAGGTGAGGATATGCATTAGCTCCAAGCCTTTTGGTGGTCTTGCCGATATTTTCCAGGGCATCACCGACAACCCACCAGTGGCCGTCAATGAAGACTTCCAGGAATCTTCCGTATGCTTCGGCTCCCTGAACGAAAGCGCCTGACGGATTGTTCATGATGATCTTTCAATTAGTGGTTTACACTTGATTCTAACCGTAAAATTACACAAATCCCAGGCCAACGCAAAATGGTTTCATCGCAAGCAACGCATTTTACTCGATGAGCCGCAGGCTCATGAGCAGTTCCTGGCCGCTGAACGGTTTTTTCAGGGTTGCATTCGCTCCCAGTGCATCGGCAAGTACCAGATAGTTTTCCGGACCGACCTTTCCACCACCTGAGATTGCGATGATTTTAATGGATGGATTCATCTTTCTGACCTCCATGATCGTTTCGATGCCCTCCTTTTCCGGCATGATGAGGTCGGTGATGATCACGGCGATGTCCCGTTCCTGCTGGAGCATCAGAATACCCTCGGTGCCGTTTTCCGCCTCGAAAATCGTATGATTTTCACGTTTCAGGGTGGTCGCGATGAATTTTCTGACGGCGGCGTCGTCGTCGATGACCAGGATGTTCATGATAACGCTGGAGATGAATTGTTGTTGGTGATTAAGAGCTCATTGACGGTCGATGCCAACTGGGCAAGTTTTACCGGTTTTTTCAGAAGCCGGCTGATGGCAAGCTGCTCGAGAGGGATGGAGATGTCGATGTTCTGGCCGTTACCGGTCATGAAGATAACAGGCAATCCGGGAGTGATTTTCCAGAGTTCTTCCGATAGCTGGAGCCCATTCATTTCAGGCATGCCGAGATCGGTGATCACCAGGTCGAATCGTTCCGGGGCTTCCCTGAAAAGTTCCAGTGCCGTCGATGGCGATTTTTCAGTCTGGATCGTAAATCCGAGTTTTGTCAGCATGAGCGTCATCATTTCGACAGCGGTCTGCTCGTCGTCAATGAAGAGGATGTTGCCGCTTCCCTGGAGCGCGTTGTCTTCGTCGGAGGCTGCAGTGTTCTTTTCCTCGATCACCGGCAGGTAGATGTTGAAGGTCGAACCTTTGCCCGGTATGCTCTCGACGGTGATCTCTCCGTTGCAGCTGACAATAATGCCATGGACGACCGATAGACCCAGGCCAGTGCCCTTGTCGACGGATTTAGTCGTGAAAAACGGTTCGAAGATCCTTTCCATGGTGGCATCATCCATACCGGTACCCGTATCGGAAATGCAGAGGTGCACATAGCTGCGCTGACGCAGTTTCGGCATCCCCTTGAGCATGGTATCATCGGGAATGATCTCGTCGAGCCCTATTTTCAGGGTTCCGGCAGAGCCTTCCATCGCCTGAAAGGCGTTGGTGCAGAGATTGATGATCACCTGGTGAATCTGTGACGGATCGGCCAGAATGTTCCGGCAGCTTTTCTCGATGTGCTGTTCGATCGTGATGTATGGTGGTATCGATGGCCCGAGCAGCTTGAGCGCTTCTGTGACGATGGTCTGCATGCATATGGGGGACGGTGTGCTGTCCTGGGCACGGCTGAAGGTCAGGATCTGCGAGACGAGGCTCTGTGCACGTTCAGCTGCCTGCATGATCTCGGAGAAGAAATCGTGCAGCGGATCGTCTTCGGTCAGGCTCATTACCCCCATTTCCGCGTAGCCGAGGATCGGGGTCAGGATATTATTGAAATCATGGGCGATTCCGCCGGCCAGAGTCCCGATTGTTTCGAGGCGTTGGGATTTGAGCAGGCGTGATTCGAGCAGATGCTTCTCTTCCTGAGCCTTTACCCGCGCCGTGATATCGAACAGGATGCCATCGATCCCGGTGAACACTCCTTCAGGGGAGAAGATGGAGGTTTTTCGGTCTTCAATCCACCGGATTTCGTTCTTTCCGGTATGAATACGGTAGGTCAGCATTTCCGATTTTCTGGATGATCGGAGGCTGAGATTTGATTCAATGATGGCCTGCCGGTCATCGGGATGCACCATTGCAAGCGTTTCCAGGAGGTCGTGTTCGAACTCCTGTTGCGAGAATTCAGGCAGGAATTCAGGATACATCGAAAGCATGGTCGCACCTGAGCTGTTTATCCGGTAAACGGCTCCTGGAATATTGTCGATCAGAGACTTGAACTCCGATGCATTTCGATCTGCAGGCATGGGGTTGCTCGTGCACGGTTCAGCGTGGTTATTCGCGACGATCTCCCTGCTGGCGACAATCATGTGCAGGGGTGCACTGTTTTCATCACGTGAGACGAGCTTTCCGCGGTTGAAAACCCGGATCCAGTGCCCATCTTTGTGACGCATTCTCAACTCAGTCTCGTAATGGCCGGTTTTGCCTTCGAAGTGCTCGCGCAGAAGTTTATCAGAAAGGACAAGGTCTTCAGGGTGGCAGTGCTGTTGCCAGAACTCGATGGTCAGCGGAGAAATCTCTTCAGGCTCGTAGCCGATGATCTCAGCCCAGCGGGCATTGACGGTGAGCTCACCGGTTTGGATATTCCAGTCCCAGGTTCCTGCTGCGGTGGCATCGAGTGCCATGGAAAGATTCTCGACGGATCGCTCGGCGATATCGAGTTGATGTTCCAGCTCTTCGAGCCTTTTGAGGAGCGCCTCGGTGTTCTGTTCCGGATGTCCGGAACCGAAAATTGAGTCCATGCAAACACAGGGGATGGTATTGAAACAGTTGCCCCCTGATGCTAACCGAAGGATGGGGGCGGACCGTACACGAACACAAAAACAATATGACAAATAAACGATGAAATTGGGTCATTGACCCTTACAGCCGCAGAAATAAGGTTATGCTCAGCTCAGCGCCCAAGGTTGCTGATGGCATTCAGAAGCTCTCTGCTTCCGAATGGTTTACACAGGGTGGCATCGGCGCCCATGGCTTTTGCGAGGCTGAGATAGCTTTCAGGAATGCAGATCCCTCCACCGGAAATTGCCAGAATCTTGAGCATCGGGTAATCTTTTCTGATCTCCGTGATGGTTTCCAGGCCCTCTTTTTCCGGCATGAGCAGGTCGGTGACGATGAGGCCGATGTCAGGATGTTTCTTCAGCACCGAAATGCCCTCCAGACCATTTGCAGCCTGCAGGGTATCGTAACCCTCTTCTTCGAGGATATCGCAGATCATCTGCCGGATATCCTCATCATCCTCTATGACCAGTATGGCGTCGTAAATATTCATGTCCGACCCGTTATCTGTTTTCAGGTGACCGGTGTTATCTGATCTCCGGGCCAGCAAACTGGCCAGACTGCACATGCGGAGTGACAAACATTAAGATACGAGTTTGAAGGATAAAAAAATTAACGTGTTTTCGATTGCCTGTTCTGAAAAAAGAGATCGACAGAAATGGTAACCAGCAGGTTGACGGTAACCGAGACGGCAATGTACCAGGTCCACGCAAGTCCGAGATATTTCAGGACGAAAACGATGGCCATGCTGGCGACCAGGCCTGTGCTCAGGCTGACCGGATGAAAATTCCTGGAGCTTTTCGAAAGCAGAAAAAGCCCGAGAAGACCGCCATAGGTGAACGAGGCTATCTCGAGACCAACCATGACGATCGCCTTGTCGCTTTCATCGAACATCAGGGCGATGACGATAAGTACGACGGCCCAGACAAAGCTTACGATGCGGGATACGCTCAGTGATGCACCCCCGCCCATGATGTCGTTAACCGTAGAAGAGGCCAGTGAGTTGATCGCCGAACTGTGTGTCGACATGGCAGCCGAAAGCACGCCGGCTACCAGCAAACCCTTCAGGCCTGTAGGAAGGCTATGGACGATAAACGTCGCGAATTCGCGGTCCTTTTCGACTGGCGCTCCGTGCAGGAAGAGCCAGATCAGCGATCCGGCAAGCAGGAATACCGAGAACTGGAAGAGAACGAAAATACCACTGCCGATCATGGCTTTCTGGGCCGCAGCAAGGTTCCTGCATCCCAGCACACGCTGCACCATCATGTAATCGACGCCATGTGAGCAGAGCGAGAGCAGAATGCCGCCGAAAAATGCCCCGGTAAAGCTCATCGGATTGGTCAGGAGGTGCGGGTCGAAGTTGAGTACTTTCAGCTTGCCCATGGCAGCGAGTATGGAGATGACACCAGGCAGTGTGTTGCCTGTACTGTGCAGGATATAGAAGATGGAGACGAGACCGCCGATCAGATAGAGGCCGAACTGGAAGCTTTCAAGCCAGACGACCGCCTTGATGCCGCCGGACAGCGTGTAGACGAGGGTGACCAGTCCGATGACAATGACGGACATGGGCAGAGACCAGCCGGTCACCACCTGGACGACCACTCCAGCGGCAAGGAACCTGATGGCGTCCCCGAGGGTACGGGTGACGAGGAAGACGATGGAGGCAACCCGGTGCATGCCTTGCCCGAATCGCATGCCGATAATCTCGTAGATGGAGTTGACGCCATGCTTGAAGTAAAGTGGCAGAAGCAGGGTGCTGACCAGTACTCGACCGATGAGGTAACCCAATGGCAGCTGGAGGAAGGTCCAGTCACCCCGGTAGGCAAGGCCCGGAACGCTGACAAAGGTCAGTACCGAGGTTTCCGAAGCCACGATGGAAAACATCGAGACCACCCAGGGGAGCTTGTGGCCGCCGAGGAAGTAGTCTCCCGAATTTTTGTTGCCTTTTGCGTGCCACAGCCCGAACAGGGTGTTGCCGGCGAGAAAGAGCATGACGATGGCAAGATCGAGAGGCTGCATTGGCGGGGTGGAGCTTAAAGGTTATTGATCGTTTGCCGGATTGTCTGTGGGATGTTCAGGCTTCGTACAGGTGAAAGTTCGGTTTGATGGCCGCGAACTCGGCTTCATCCTGCTCCCAGGATGCCAGTATGGAATTTACGGGCTTCCCCCCGAGAATGCTTTCCCTGATAGTGCTGCTGCCTGCCAGCAGGTCGAACGCCGGAATGGTATCGTTGAATTCGTACACCCCATCGAGAAACCTGAGTTTTTCCGGACAGAGCTCCCTGATGGCGTGAGTCATGGCGATGCCCGTGGCGAAAGGGCGGAACCGTTCATGATCCGTGACGTGGAGGTAGACTCCTCCGATCACTTCACCGTGGTATTTATGGAAAGTTGGCCGGTACCACATCGGGCGGAACACGACGCCTTCCAGGTCCATCTTTTCGAGGCGTTCCGCAAGTCCGTATGGCTCGATGAACGGAGCTCCGCTCATCAGGAACGGCAAGGTGGTGCCCCTGCCTTCGGATACATTCAGGCCTTCGAACAGGCACATGCCCGGATAGACCTCAGCAACCGGGAACGACGGCATGTTCGGTGATGGCGGAACCCAGGGAAGCCCGGTTTCGGGAAAAAGCATCGAGCGCTTCCAGCCCTGCATCGGGATAACGCTCAGGTTGACGTCGAGTTTTTTATAGTCACGGTAGAAATGGGCGATCTCTCCGGCGGTCAGTCCATGGCGCACCGGAACCGGCATGACGCCGACGAACGAGTGGAATGCCGGGTCGAGCAGTGGTCCTTCGATTCGGGTGCCGCCAAGCGGATTCGGCCGGTCGAGCACCATGATTTCAATGTCGAGTCCCTGAACAGCCTCCATGAAGAGGGCAAGGGTGTTGACGTAGGTGTAGTAACGGGAGCCGATATCCTGGATGTCGAACAGCACCAGGTCAAGACCTTCGAGGTGTTTCCGGTCGGGAAGAAGCGTGTCGGCCGAACTTCCGTAAAGACTGACGATTTCGCAGGCTCCTTCCGGTTGCCCATCGACGGCGATCTGGTCCTGCTCAGTCGAGAAGAGGCCGTGCTCGGGGGAGAAAATCCTGGTCAGCCTGATGCCCTTCTGTTCGAAGAGATGCCAGGAGTAGCGGAGCTCCCTGGAAACCGATGTCTGGTTGGCGATGAGACCGATCCGCCGGTTTCTGAGTGGCGCGGGATCCTGGAGAAGCAGGTCGAGTCCGTTGAACACCATGGATGTATCGGGTTGCTGGTGGTAAATCTTCAGGCAGGAACGGTCCAACCCGGCCCTGCGATCGTGTTCCTGATAACCGAGCCCCGTTCGATCACGGTACCAGGCAGGAGTACCGAATGCTCGACCACGGCTCCGGATGCTATCGAGCATCGTTCGCCAACGACTGACTGCGTGACCCGAGCGTCCGGACTGATGTCGGCCTGAGGTGAGATCAGGTGAGGGGCCATGCCGATACGGGCGTTCATCCGCTCTCCGAGCTGAAGAATACATAAATTCCCGTCAAGGTTGGCGCGGTAAAAGTTCTGGATGGTGCCGATGTCCTGCCACATGCCACGGTGTTCGTAACTTCCCAGCCCGACATGGTCGATCAGTCCGGTGAATCCCGTGTCGACGATGCTTGAAAACTCTTCGCTCAGATATCTGAATATGTGCGGACTCAGTACGGCCGTCCCTGTGTAGATGCATGACGACAGAAGTCCGGTGCCACGCATGTTCCTGAAATCGAGGACGAGGCCGTCGCGTAATCCTACCTGCCCGATCTCCGCTGCCAGTGGTGTCTCGTGCAGCGCCAGGGTGCCTCCCAGCCCGCTCGAACGGTGGCGTTCGACGAGGGCCCGAAGGTCGATGTCGCTGATGATGTCGCTGTTGATGAGCAGGAAATCGTCGTCGTCGAGCAGGTGCTCGCACTTCTTGAGGCCGCCACCCGTACCAAGGATGGTTGTCTCCTCGGAGAGCACGATTTCGAGATTCCCGAAGTCATGCTCGTCGAAATACCTCAGGAGGCTGTCGGGATGGTGGTGGATGTTGATAATGGCTTTTCTGAAACCGGCCTCACTGAGCAGGAACAGAGTATAGCAGATGCTTGGTACGTTCAGTACCGGCACCAGTGGTTTGGGTGTCGTTTCGGTCAGGGGCCGGAGCCGGGTTCCGAAGCCGGCAGCCAGAACGAACGCATTCATCGATGGATACTGCGGATTAGCGGTTCAAGGAGTTTGCCGGCAGTTTCCAGCTCGGGTCGCGCCTGGATGTAGTCGGGAAGATAGGCCAGGGTCGGAGTGATGCTCCGCTGGAACGTATCGTTACCTATGACCGATACCTGGTAGCAGAAGGTGCCGATCGCTTTGACATTCCTCTGGAACGCCATCAGGTCGAAATAACGGAGATAGTCGCTGAAGCCGGTGGTGATCAGCCCCTCCTGTTCGAGTCTCGAGAAATGGTACGCCTTGAGCTGATCGACCATGGATGGATCGAGTTGCACATAGGAATCACGAAGCATCGAGACGGCGTCATACTGAGGCAGGCCGAGTCTGGCGTCCTGAAAATCGATGACGACCGGTTCGTCTCCGGAAAGCATGATGTTCCGGCTGTGAAAGTCTCTGTGGTTCAGGACGAACTGTTCCGGTCTGACAAGCAGTCCGGTGATGAATTCGAATTCAAGGCGCAGCGCCGGGATCGCCGTATCTTCGAGCAGGCCCGCAAACACGCCCTGAAGCGCATGACGGATGAAGAAGTCGAATTCGAACATCAGTTTTTCGCGGTCGAAGCTCAGGGTAAACGGTGCCGAGCCCGGACGAGGTCTGATTGACTGGATCGAGACGAGAATGTCGATGACCTGCCGGTACCTGTCGGCCACTACAGCCGCATCGGCGGATTCCACTTCGTCCTGCAGCATCCTGTCGCCGCAATCTTCCAGCAGCAGCAATCCTTCCAGGCTGTCGAACTCGCGAACTTCGGGAACCCTGACTCCGTGTTCGTTCAGCAGCGTCCCCACAGTGAGGAACGGGTAGGCTTCCGGATCGACGCCTCTGAATGCCGGGTCGATGCAGGCGATCGCGGTTCCTGAGGTACTATGAACACGGAAATACTGCCGGTTTGAAGCGTCACCCTTGATTCGGACGATGCGGAGGCTTTCGCGCTCCCCGGCAGGAAACAGCTTGCCGATCAGTTCACTGATGTCCATTGCAGGGGATCGTATGGTGAATCGATCATGGTGGTAGAGATAAAAAAAAAGCACCTTACGCGTGAACGTAAGGTGCTTCTGAATCAGGCGGTTGCCTTACTTTTTCGGAGCGATTGCGGTCGATACGCTCTGCAGAACCTGGGTAGCTGCGTTTGCAACGTTGCCGATCAGGTCGGTAGCGGTCTTGGCGAGTGGCTCAGCGACGTTTGCCAGGGCCTTCAGGCTGTTGTTGGCAATGTCGATCTGGAGCTGGAACAGCTTGCCGAAGGTTTCGGTCAGGGTGTTGATTGCACCTGCGACATCGATGTTGGTTCCGTTTGACATGATGTGTATATGTTTTGAGTTGTTGAAAGCACTAAGAGAAAATCTCGGCCCGGAGGCAGGCTTTCGGGTATATTCAAAAGCTAATATATTTTCGACAGTTGCGCAAGAGAAAACGTGTTACAATTGTATTTCGTACACGACTCCCAAAATATGCTCAAGTATGTAATTGCCGTACGGTTGCTGTGCCTGAAGCGGGCGTACGGTCAGGGTTTATTCCGCTTTTTTCCCCTGGCTTTTACCAATGAATCTGTTGAGCAGAAGCACAGAAACGATACCCATGATAAAAAATCCGAGCGGTGCGAAAATAGTGGTATAATTGAATGAGTCGGCCATGTTCGGGTTATTAGATAATGTCGGAATGCCGGGACCTTGAATGAAAAAAGCTTACAAGTATAACAAAAAACTTCGATATGACAGCCGGACCCGATAGGGTGGATGTTATTCTGATGGTGGAGTCTGTGGGATTTTTTCGGACTGATACAGATGTCTGCATCGCAGGAAACAGTTCCGGGAACTCTTGAATTTTGACAGGCGTTTTTTGAAAATCGTTCAAGCGGGAGTTCTTCAACCAGTTATTGTTCAGTTAAATCATGGAAGTTGTAGGGAAAAGCAAGGCAAAGGTTGTCGTAGAGAGCTGTCTTCACGAGTCGGTGACCTATTTTTCCGACCATGCGAGGATTCTCAAGTGCAATCCGTACTGCACGAATGTCGTCTATCATGAAGCGCACGGGATATACCAGTGGATTTTTCAGGTCAACGATCCTCGCGACAATCCCATTACGGCAGTTTTCTTCGTGAGGCAGCAGGAGGTGCCGCTGGGTTCTAACGGAACGACTCCGCCCGGCCCGCTGACTTCCGAGGAGCCGGTACCTCAGGGAACGGTGACCGGGAAATGCATACGATGGGACAGTGCTCCGATGGTTCCCGATATCAATCTGCCCGGCGAAAATCCGTTTGTCGGCCAGGCGGATACCCGCATCTGTCTGTACCATCTGGATGACGGCCGTACCGAAGTGCATTTCGAAACCGACATCACGCTCGATTTCACCCTGACATTTCCGCTGAACCTGATGCCTGAAGGTATTCTGAAGTTCATGACCGAAGGGATCATGTCAAGGATCATGCAGCAGGCTACCGAAAGCATGCTTTGCCAGGTACAGTCTGACATCTGCTGCTCGGTTCCCGAACTGTCCGCTGGTGGTGGCGCAGCATGACCGGCATGGGGGAAATCCTGTAAACACACGCCTCCGTGCATCTGAAAAGTTTCGGTTGCACGGAGGTTTGTTTTTTTGTACTTTTTGTACCCATAGGGGGTATGGGTATGCCGCCTTCGATTGCATGTTGGAGGTATGGATTGTCAGAAAAGATCGCAACGGGGAAACAGCAACGACATATGGACGACGTGATACTCAGGCTGAAGAAGATCAGCGGGCAGGTACAGGGGCTGATCAAGATGATCGAACGCGAAGAGGAGTGTGAAAAGGTGGTGACCCAGTTCCAGGCAGCCAAAGCCGCCCTTGACAACACCTATTCCCTGGTCCTGAACCGGAATCTTCAGCATTGTCTGAGCCGGCAGGATTCGGAAAGTGTGGAAAAGATTCTCAAACTGATTTCAAAAAAGTAAACGACGATGAAGCTTACCAGAAGGGTCTTCGCCCTGCTCGCGGCAGGTCTTGCGATTTCCGCACATGCCGAGGCCGCAACCATGAAGCTTTCGCTCGAAGATGCCCTCAGAATGGCGCACGAGCGGAACTCCTCGCTCAAGGCAGCCAAGGCAAGGATCGACCAGGCTGATGCCATGATCGTGCAGAGCCGTCAGGCCTACCTGCCCAAGGTTCAGCTTTCGGAAACCTTTACGCACACCAACGATCCCGGGGCGAACCTTGTGTTCAAGCTCCAGCAGGAGATCGCCAATCCGATGACCGATTTCGCTCCTGATGCGCTCAACCATCCTCCGGCCATCAGCGATTTCAATACCTCCATCCAGATTCTTCAGCCGCTTATCAACGTTGATGCCATGATCGGAAGGTCTGTGGCCAACAGCGCTAAAAAAGCCCAGGTGTTCATGTCGGATCGGGCGGTCGAAACCATCGATCTGCATATCAAGAAGGCCTACTACGGACTCATTCTCGCAAGAAAGAATGTCGCTGCCATCGAGCAGTCGATCATCATCATGCGGGGCTACAGCTCCGAAGCGGCCAAAGCCTACAACGTCGGCATCCTGACCAAGTCGGACAAGCTTTCGACCGAAGTTCGCCTGGCCGAACTCAGGGAGCAGAAGCTCATGATGCAGAACGAAATGAAAAATGCGGAGGACGCGCTCAGGACCATGCTGAAGCTCGGGCCCGATGACTCGATCATTCCGACCGGTGATCTGGTGGTCGACAGAATGGTTCCAGCGGTGAAAAGCAAGGATGCCACAGCTAACCGCAGCGACCTGAAAGCTCTCGAAGCTTATCAGGAGGTGACCGCTTACCAGCACGATATGGCCAAGGCACAGTACCTGCCGAGGCTCAACGCCTTCGCCCAGCAGAACTGGCACGATGCCGATCTGTTCGGCACCGAGGGGTCGAGCTGGACGGTCGGTCTGAACATGCAGTGGAACATCTTCGACGGCATGGCCACCAGAGGCAAGGTTCAGGAGGCAAAGGCAAAGCAGATCGAGGCGCGATACAATTACGAGGCTGCCAAAGAGCAGAGTGATATGGAGGTCAACAAGGCGCGCAGGGCGATGGCGACCTCGAAAGAGCGTATCGAAGTTTCTCGCAAGTCGCTCGACGAGGCCAAGGTCAGCCTCGATTTCATCGGCGAGCAGTTCAGGACCGGCATGGCCATGACCTTCGAGCTGCTGATGCGTGAGCAGGCCTTCACCTGGGCCAAAATGCGCATCAACCAGGCCAAGTACGATTACTGTGTCGCCAAGAGCGAACTCGAATATTACGGTGGCAAGTGATCTTGCCGCAAGAGCGTCCGATGGTGACGCACGAGCAGAAACGAGATATAATTCAGATATGCAACCCCGAGCGGAGGAGGCTCGTGACCAATGAATGAAGGTATTGCCGGAAGGCTTGCAAAGCAATTCATCAACTCGAAGATCACGCCGCTGCTGATGGTGGCGTCGCTTCTCGTCGGCATCATGGCCACGTTCATGACGCCGAGGGAAGAGGAGCCGCAGATCAGTGTGCCGCTCGTCGACATCTATATTCCTTACCCGGGAGCTACGGCTGCCGAAGTGGAAGAGCGTGTCGCCAAACCCTTCGAAAGATCGCTTACCGAAATCAAAGGCGTCAATTACGTCTATTCGACCTCCATGCCGGACTTCGCCCTGGTCACGGTCAGGTACAATGTCGGTGACAACACCGAGGAGAGCATGGTCAAGCTCTGGTCGACGCTCATGAAGAACATGGACAAGATGCCCCCCGGTGTCCAGATGCCCCTTATGAAAAAGGTCTCCATCGATGACGTGCCGGTGCTCAATCTCACCTTCTGGAGCAAGAACAGCAACCCCTACGAGCTGCGCCGTGTCGCACTCAAGGCGGCCGATGAGTTGAAGAAGGTCGAGAATATCGGCGACGTTGAGGTCAAGGGTGGCCTGAAACGTCAGGTTCGCGTGCAGCTCGACAAAGCGAAGCTCCAGCGGTTCAACATTACGCCGCTCCAGATCGCAAGGCAGCTCCAGGCAACGAACTCGCAGATGACCTCCGGCGACTTCAAGAACGCCGATCAGCAGATTGTCGTGAAAACCGGCAACTTCTTCCAGAGCTCTGACGATGTCGGCAACGTCGTTGTCGGACTCTATGGGGCTTCTCCGGTATTCCTGAAAGAGGTCGCACAGATCACCGATGGCCCTGAAGAGGTGAACAATTACGCCTATTTCGGCTGGGGCGCCGGCTCTGGCAAGAAGGACAGGGTCGACTACCCCTCGGTCACCCTTACCGTAGCCAAACGCCAGGGAACCGATGCCACGGCACTGGCCGACAAGGTCGTTTCCCGCATCGATGGCATGAAGGGCTCGGTCATTCCTTCGAACATCACCGTTACCCAGACCAGAAACTATGGTGAGACCGCTTCGGAGAAGGTGTTCACCCTCCTCGAGCATCTGATGATGGCGGTTGTGGCCGTCACGATCGTCGTGGGCTTCTTCCTCGGCTGGAGGGGCGCGCTCGTGGTGTTCATGTCGGTGCCGGTCACCTTCGCACTGACACTGCTCGTCTACTACCTGCTCCATTACACGCTCAACAGGGTGACGCTCTTCGCGCTCATCTTCGTGACCGGTATCGTCGTCGACGACTCGATCATCATCGCCGAGAACATTCACCGCCACTTCGCCATGAAACGGCAGCCGAGGCTGCAGGCGGCCATCACGGCCATCAGCGAGGTCGGCAACCCGACCATTCTGGCAACCTTCACGGTTATCGCGGCCGTTCTGCCGATGGTTTTCGTCTCCGGCCTGATGGGTCCTTACATGAGCCCGATGCCGATCGGCGCCTCGCTCGCCATGATCTTCTCGCTGCTCGTTGCGCTGATCGCCACCCCGTGGCTCTCTTACCGCCTCCTGAAGTCGGATGAAGGTCATCATGAAGAGTACGACATCAAGAACACCGGCTATTACAAGCTGTTCGACAAGGTGCTCACCCCGTTCATCGAGAGCGGATTCAAGACCTGGATCGCTTTTGGCGTGGTCGGTCTCATGCTGGCCGGCGCCATCGCCATGATCCCGCTCAAGATGGTGGAGATGAAGATGCTGCCGTTCGACAACAAGAACGAGTTCCAGGTCATCGTCGACATGCCGGAAGGCACGGTCCTCGAGCGCACCGAACAGGTGACCAGAGAGATCTCAGCTTACCTCAAGACCGTTCCGGAGGTGGCAAGCAGCCAGTATTATGTCGGAATCAATGCCCCGATCAACTTCAATGGTCTGGTGCGTCACTACTATCTGCGCCGTGGCGAGAACATGGCTGACATCCAGGTGAACCTGGTGCACAAGGGCGAGCGCAAGGCACAGAGCCACGATATCGCCAAACGCGTCAGGGCTGGTGTACAGGAGATCGCCAATCGTTACGGTGCCAATGCCAAGATTGTCGAGATTCCGCCGGGACCGCCGGTGCTGTCGACCATCGTGGCCGAAATCTACGGGCCTGACATGAAGTCGCAGATCGCTCTGGCAAAAGAGGTCAAGAAGGCGTTTGCCTCGACTCCCGGTGTGGTCGATGTCGACTGGCTGGTCGAGGATGACCAGAAGGTGTATGACCTGGTCATCAACAAGGAGCGTGCGGCGTTCCGTGGCGTTACCCCGGAGCAGATCGCCCAGACCCTGCGCATGTCGCTTGCCGGTGTCGACGTAGGACTGGTGCATCTGCCGGATGAACTCGAGCCGGTCACCATCCAGCTCAGGCTGCCAAAGGCCGATCGCCGGTCGATCAAGGATCTGTCGAACATCTTCGTCCAGTCCCAGGGCATGGGCACGCTGACCACCAGGCTTCGTCCGGGTCAGATGATCCCGCTCTCCGAACTGGTTACCGTTCAGGAGAAGATCCAGGACAAGAGCATCTACCGCAAGGATCTGCATCGCGTGGTCTACGTGACCGCCGATGTGGCCGGTGTGACCGAAAGCCCGGTTTACGCAATGCTCGAACTTGACAAAAAAATTGCCCAGATCAAGGTTCCTCGCGGCTATTCGGTCAATCCGCTCTACACGGCACCTCCGAAATCCGACGACAAGCTGTCGATGAAGTGGGACGGCGAGTGGCAGATCACCTTCGAGGTGTTCAGGGATCTCGGCACGGCCTTCGCCGTGGTGCTGGTCATCATCTATCTCCTGATCATCGGCTGGTTCCAGTCGTTCAAGACCCCGCTGATCATGATGATCTCGATTCCGCTCAGTCTGGTGGGTATCATTCCGGGCCACTTCATCCATCATGCGTTCTTTACGGCAACGAGCATGATCGGCATGATCGCCCTTGCGGGTATCATGGTAAGGAACTCGGTGCTGCTCATCGACTTCATCCAGATCAGAAGGGAGGAGGGCATCGGCCTGAAGCAGTCGGTCATCGAGTCGGCCGCGGTTCGTACCCGTCCGATCATCCTGACCTCCGGCGCCGTGGTTATCGGTTCCGTAGTCATGCTCTTCGACCCGATTTTCCAGGGCCTGGCCATTTCGCTTATCTGGGGATCGGTACTTTCTACGATCCTGACACTTGTAGTCGTCCCGCTCGTTT
Source organism: Chlorobiaceae bacterium (assembly GCA_013334925.1). Classification (GTDB taxonomy): domain Bacteria; phylum Bacteroidota; class Chlorobiia; order Chlorobiales; family Chlorobiaceae; genus Chlorobaculum. Next base: position 28,042 of record JAAXWP010000003.1, on the reverse strand, counting down.
ATTACATAAGTGAGAAGAAGGGCGAGAAGAAGAGACTGGCGGCAAAACCCTAACACGAGAGATTCATGAAATTTCTTGCCATCATCGGAGACGAGGAGACCCGGCCACAGGTTCGCAAACTCTTTATGTCGCACGGTGTGCATATGTTCAGCAACGTGGCCATCAGGGGTTGCTCCTGCGACGCCGTCAAACAACCTCCGGCCTGGTGGCCGGGGGACCAGAACATGAGTACCTACTCGTCGCTCTGTTTTGCCATCCTCGATGATGGCAAGGCAGAGGTGATCATGGATGAGCTCCGGAAAAATCCGATCGCGACCGATCCGGCTTTTCCCTCAAGGGCATTCGTGATGAGCGTCGATCAGATGCTCTGAACGGGGGAGGGCACCATGGCAATACATGTCGAGCAGTTTCGGACCGGGGGTGACCGCAATTTTGGCTACCTCTGCGTCGATGAACCGACTGGCGTGGCGTTTGCCGTCGATCCCTCCAACTCTCCCGCAATGCCTGTCAGATTTGCGGAGGAGCGAGGATGGAAGATACGCTACGCATTTTCCACTCATGGCCACCAGGATCATTGCAATGGTAACGGCGAATTCGAGCGACTGACCGGCACGAAAGTGCTGCTGTTCGGCGACAACTGCCCGGAGACCGGTTCGCCGGTCTCCGACGGCGCCGTTTTCCCGCTTGGCGAATCAGTACTGAAGATTATTCACACCCCGGGCCACACCGATGACTCGATGTGCATTCTGTGCGAGGAAGCTCTTTTTACCGGCGATACCCTGTTTGTCGGCAAGATCGGCGGCACCTGGAGTGACGACGATGCCCGCCGGGAGTACCGGTCGCTGCACGAACGCCTGATGTGCCTCGCCGAAGGTACGAAGGTCTATCCCGGTCACGATTACGGCTCCAGTCCGGTGTCGACGATCGGCCATGAAAAGCGCACCAATCCGTTCCTGCTGCAGCCGGATGCCGATGCCTTCATCGACCTGAAACGCAACTGGGCGGCCTATAAAAAAGCGCACGGGATCGACTGATTTTCTGGCAGACGCTTGTTTTTTGAGTCTGCATTCATTTACTTATATAATTATGCTTTTCCGCGCTCGTTCTGGCGGCTGAAGCAGACGGGTTTCTCAAGGAGATCATCCGGTTTCCGCAGATCCCGAATCCTACCTTTCGTCTTTACAGTCTGACATAGCACGACGCTATTACTTCAACAATAAGTAAGGGGACAGCCCGTCCTTTTTTAAACGAGGGGAATTGCCATGGATCAGCTCATAACTCTGCGTACTCTGCCGGTTTCAGCCCTGATGAAGAAAGAGTTTCAGACCATCAAGGGAAGTTCGACGGTAGCCGAAGCGCTGCAGCTCATGAAAAAAACAGGTGAAAGCGGCATCATTGTCGAGCCACGCAATGAGGATGATTGCTACGGCATCGTCACCGAGAAGGATATTCTCGAGAAGGTGATCGATCCCGGAGAGGATATTCACCGTGATCCCTGGAATACACCGGTTTTCCAGATCATGAGCAAGCCGGTGATCAGTGTCAATCCCAGCATGAGGATCAAGTATGCGCTCCGCCTGATGAAGCGGACCAATATCAGGAGGCTCACGATCATGGACAACAACAGGATCATCGGTATGCTCAGCATGTCCGACGTTCTCCATGCTGTCGAGGAACTCCCCGTTCATGACGACCATATCGCATTGTAATCCCACCGGGCGCTGAACCTTGGCGATTCCGGACCGTATCTAGACAATTCATTGCGGGTCCTGCCGTTCCCGGCAGGCCCTTTTTCAAACCAGCACACCGGCCCTGGGTGGAGTGTGCACGGATTTCCGACTGTTTATGAAACTATTCGATATTGTCATCGTCGGTGGCGGCGGTGCGGGTCTCTACGCGGCCATGGAAGCCATGAAAACCAATCCGGGCCTGAATATCGCCGTTATTTCGAAAATCTATCCCAACCGTTCGCACACGTCGGCAGCGCAAGGCGGCGCCAACGCGGCCCTGGCAAACAAGGCCAAGGACGATACGGTCGAGATGCACATTTTCGATACCATCAAGGGCAGCGACTATCTCGCCGATCAGGATGCCGTGGAGGTTCTCTGTTCCGAAGCTCCAAAGATTATCCGGGAACTCGAGAACATGGGCACTCCATGGTCGAGGATGGAGGACAAGACCATCGCCCAGCGTCCGTTCGGCGGCGCGGGACGTCCCCGGTGCTGTTACTGTGCCGACAAGACCGGCCACACCATTCTTCAGACGCTGTATGAACAGTGCCTCAGGAAAGGGGTGCAGTTCTTCAACGAATATTTCGCACTCGATATTGCCCTCGACGGGAGCCGTTCGAAAGGGCTCATCGCCCTGAACATCAAGACCGGCAAAATCGAAGCATTTCACTCGAGGACCGTCGTATTCGCCACCGGAGGCTACGCCAAGATGTACTGGAACCGCTCCAGCAATGCCGCTGGCAATACCGGAGACGGACAGGCTATCGCTTATCGTGCGGGCATTCCGCTCAAGGACATGGAGTTTGTCCAGTTCCATCCGACCGGGCTTCGCAAGAGCGGACTCCTGGTGACTGAAGGCGCCCGCGGCGAGGGAGGTTACCTGGTCAATGCGCTCGGCGAACGTTTCATGTCGAGATATGCTCCGGAGAAGATGGAGCTCGGTCCCCGGGACCTGGTTTCCCGATCGCTCGAGACGGAGATCCTCGAAGGAAGGGGATTTGACAGCCCTGCCGGTAAATATCTCCATCTCGATCTCAGGCATCTCGGTGCCGATCTGATCAAATCGAGGCTGCCGCAGATCCGTGAAATGTGCATGTACTTTGAAGGTGTCGATCCGATCGACGAGCCGATTCCGGTCAGACCGACCGCTCACTACTCCATGGGGGGCATCGATACCGACAACTTCGGCCGCACGATCATGGAGGGCGTCTATGCTGCCGGTGAGTGCGGATGCGTGTCGGTGCACGGTGCCAACCGTCTTGGCGGTAATTCACTGCTCGATATCCTTGTTTTCGGAAGGATTACCGGACGTGCTGCCGCCGAAGAGGCCGGAAAGTTCAATCCATCGCCGATCACGGATGCTGAAATCGCCGACAAGGAGCATGAGATAAGAAGTTTCATGAGACCATCGGGTCATTACGAACGTTATGGCACCCTGAGGGAGGAGCTTGGCCAGGCCCTTGCCCAGAACGTCGGCATTTTCCGCGAAGCATCGAAAATCGAGAAGGGGATCGAGCAGATCTCCATACTCAAGGAGCGGTTCTCGCACGTGAGGGTGTTCGATACCAGCGATGTCTACAATACGAACCTTATCCAGGTGCTCGAGCTCAGGAACATGCTCGATCTGGCCGATACCGTGGCTGCCGGCGCGCTTGTCCGCGAGGAGAGCAGAGGTTCTCATACCAGAACCGACTTCCCGGTTCGCGACGACGAAAACTGGCACAAGCATACCACCTACACGCTCGAGAAAGGCCGGCCCCATCTCGGGTTCAAGCCGGTGACGATGGGCAGGTATGAACTCCAGGAACGAACCTATTAAGCACAGGAATTTCCCATGACCGATTCAACCATACAGCATACCGAGGACAAGAGGGATGTGACCTTCAGGGTACATCGCTTCAATCCGCAGGTAGACAGCAAGCCCTATTTCGACGATTACACGATCAAGCTCGAAAAGGGTATCACCGTACTCAGGGCCCTGAACTATATCAAGGAGCATGTCGACCCGTCACTGACCTTCAGGGCGTTCTGCCAGGCTGGCATCTGCGGCTCCTGCGCCATGAGGATCAACAATATGTCCAAACTGGCCTGCACGACCCAGGTCTGGGACGAGCTGGGAAAGACGCGCGAGCCGGACGTCATCAAGGTGGAGCCGTTGCGTAACCTTCCTCTGATCAAGGACCTGGTGGTCGAGATGGATCCCCTGGTCGGAAAGATGCAGCATTACGAGAACTGGGTCGATTCGACCATGCCCGAAGAGCAGTGGGGGCGCAAGGAGTTCCTGGTCTCCGAGGAGGAGTTCCAGAAATACGACAAGGCGACCGACTGCATTCTCTGCGCTTCATGCGTTTCGGAGTGCACGATTCTCAGGGCGCATAAGGAGTATGTCTCTCCGGCCGTGCTGCTCAAATCCTACAGGATGAACGTCGACAGCCGTGACGGTCACCATGACCAGCGCCTTGCCGAACTGGTCAAGGACCATGGCGTCTGGGATTGCACCCACTGCTACCGTTGCCAGGAGACCTGTGTCAAGCACATTCCGATCATGGATGCCATCCACGGTATCCGCGAGGACGCGATCGAGCGCCGCGGAACGAAGGATACGAGCGGGGCCCGCCACGCCGAGGCTTTCATGGAGGATATCGAAAAGAAGGGCAAGCTCGTCGAGGCCACCCTGCCGATCAGGACCAACGGTATGGCCTGGACCATGAAGAATCTGCTGCCCATGGCCTTCAAGATGGTGGTCAAGCGCCGGACACCTCCACCGCCCCCGCTGGTCAGGTCCACCAAGGATATCGAAAAGTTCAGGGAGGAGTTCCGCGAGATGAGCGGGCACGTGGCGAAGGATCATCAAAAAAAATCCGGAGAATAGCTTTATGAAGCGTTACGCTTATTACCAGAGCTGTATCAACGAATCGATGACCAAAGAGGTCGACCGGTCGATCCAGCTCTGGCAGCACGATCTCGGCATAGAGATGGTCAAGCTGCATGAGAGCACCTGCTGCGGAGGCAGCAACCTCGACTACGTGAGCCCCAAGCATTTCGCCCTGGTCAATGCTCGCAATATCGCGGCAGCCGAGAAGCTGGGCCTGGACCTGGTGGTCTCCTGCAACACCTGCCTCATGACCATCCGCAGCGCCAAGAAAAAGCTGGATGAATCGAAGGAGCTCAGGGACGAGGTGAACGAGCTGCTGAAAAAGGAGGGGCTCGAGTATCGGGGCACATCGGAAGTGCGTCACCTGCTCTGGGTGCTGATCGATGATGTCGGGCTCGGCGCCATTCGCGCGAAGGTCAAAACGCCGCTCGGCAGATTACGTATTGCGCCGTTTTACGGGTGTCATATTCTCAGGCCCTCCACGGTACTCGGAAAGGACAATCCCCTTGAACCTACCTCACTTGACCAGCTGCTCGATGCTCTTGGCGGGAGCACCATCGCTTATGAGCATAAAAACCGGTGCTGCGGATTCCATACGCTCCTCGTTGCCGAAGAGGAGTCTCTCAACGTTGCTGCAGAGGCTCTGAAGGAGGCCATGGACGAAAAAGCGGACTGCATCGTCACCCCTTGTCCGCTCTGCCATACCGTGCTTGACGGTTATCAGTCGAAAGCCCTGAAGAAAAACGGCTTGCGTGGCTCGATCCCCGTTTTCCATCTTTCCGAAATCGTAGGACTTGCACTCGGCTATTCCGATCGCCAGCTTGGCATCAAACGGCATATCGTGACGAGTAACAAGTGACGAGTGACGAGTGACGGCCTGATCGTGAGAATCCTTGAAGGCGGCAGGCCTTTCTCCATCTGAAAATCCAGTCATACAGGTCATACATGTCCTATGGGTCAGATAGGTCAGATGGGTCTCATACGTCTTATAGGACCCATACGATCCATGGGAGCTATTCTCTGAAGAGAGCGTTTTAAAAAGACGCCGAAAAAGTGTAAGTTTGCACTTTCGATTTCATTGCCCACAGGGGAGCAGGCCGACCGGCCGGGCCATGGGGGCAGCTCATTTCTCAACATCTTTAAATCATTGCATTCCATGCTCAAAAATGATCTTTTTATCCGGGCGTTGAAGAGGCAGGCTACCCCCCGTACTCCTATCTGGGTCATGCGCCAGGCAGGCCGTTATCTGCCAGAGTACCGGGCCGTCAGGGAAAAAACCGACTTCCTGACCCTTTGCAAAACCCCGGAGCTGGCTTGTGAAGTCACCATCCAGCCGGTAGATCTGATGGGCGTGGACGCTGCCATCATCTTCTCCGATATCCTCGTGGTCAACGAGGCCATGGGTATGAACGTCGAGATCATCGAGACCAAGGGCATCAAGCTCACGCCTCCGATCCGTTCTCAGGCCGACATCGACAAGCTGATCGATCCCGATGTAGACGAAAAGCTCGGTTACGTTCTCGACGCAATCCGTCTGACCAAGAAAGAGCTTGACAACCGTGTGCCGCTGATCGGTTTCTCCGGTGCTGCATGGACGCTCTTCACCTACGCTGTCGAAGGCGGCGGTTCGAAGAACTACGCATTTGCAAAGAAGATGATGTACCGCGAGCCGAAGATGGCCCACCAGCTGCTCCAGAAGATCACTACCTGCATCAGCGCATACCTGATCAAGCAGGTCGAAGCCGGCGCCGACGCCATCCAGATTTTCGACTCCTGGGCAAGCGCGCTTTCCGAGGATGACTACCGCGAATTCGCTCTGCCGTACATCAAGCAGAACGTCGCCGCCGTGAAGGCTGCATACCCGGAGATCCCGGTCATCGTCTTCGCCAAGGACATGAACACCATCCTCTCCGATATCGCAGACTCCGGCGCCGATGCAGTCGGCCTCGGCTGGAACATCGACATTGCCAAAGCCCGCAAGGAGCTCGGCGATCGCGTCTGCCTCCAGGGCAACATGGACCCGACGGTTCTTTACGGCACGCAGGACAAGATCAAGTCCGAAGCTGCAAAGATCCTCAAGCAGTTCGGCCAGCACACCGCCAACTCCGGCCATGTGTTCAACCTCGGTCACGGCATCCTTCCGGACGTCGACCCGGCAAACCTGAAGTGCCTCGTCGAATTCGTCAAGGAAGAGAGCGCCAAGTACCACTGCTGAGCGACTCTGTAAAGGGCTGCAATCTTTGCTCCGCTTCGCTGCATGAACAGTGAAGCGGAGTTTTTTTTGCCCCCTTGCAGGCGGAAATCGTGCCGACACCATTTTTCCTTATATTTATTTACATACAGGAATATTCAACAACAGATCTACAATCGGGATATCGTTTCATGTCGAGGCAGTGCAATTGTTCGGAAGGGGGTAGAGGCGGAACACGTTACGAGGAGATTGTCCTCGATACGCTGCTGTACAGTGCCCGTCTGAAGGAGACGGTCGCCCGCCAGAACAGCCATACCGTGGTGGCCATGGCCCGCATGATCGCCGATACGTTCGAAGAGGGTGGGCAACTGCTCATCTGTGGTAACGGCGGAAGTGCTGCCGATGCCCAGCATCTGGCCGCTGAGCTGACCATCCGCTACCGGAGCAGCGTCAGGAGGCCCGCACTGCCCGCTATCGCCCTGTCGACGGATACCTCGGCGCTGACCGCCGGCGGCAACGATCTCGGATTCGACGAAGTGTTCGCCCGGCTCGTTGAAGCCTATGGCCGGAAAGGGGATCTGCTTCTCGGACTCTCGACCAGCGGCAACAGCCCGAATGTCCTGAAGGCTCTTCAGGTCGCCCGCAGCAGGGGGCTCAGGACCATTGCGCTGCTCGGAGGCGACGGAGGCGCGATCAGGCCGCACGCAGACCTGTCGATCGTCGTGCCGCACACCGGCTCCGCCGATCGTGTCCAGGAGTGTCATATCGCCCTCGGTCACGTGATCATCGAGCTGGTCGAAAAGATGATGGGGTTTGCTGGATAAAAATCTGTTGCGCGAACCGATTGCTGCGTTGGTCGGTGCTTGAAATCCTCATGTACTCTGTGTACACTCCGGTTTCTCCGCTCCGTCCGCCTTGCACTCGGCCCGCTCACGACGATTTTTAATCCTGCATCGAGGGTATTCAAACATAACTCAACCAGATAATTATGCAGATACAGAACATCGAGGGCAATCTTTCAGCCCAGGGGATCAGGTTCGGCCTGGTGATTTCGCGTTTCAACGATTTCATCGGTCAGAAGCTCGTCGAGGGCGCCATTGACTGCATCGTCCGCCATGGAGGGTCAGCTGACAACATCACCATCATCCGCTGCCCCGGCGCTTTCGAACTGCCCTCGGTATCACGTAAGGCAGCTCTTTCCGGTAAGTTCGACGCCATTGTGACCCTTGGTGTCATCATCAGGGGATCGACCCCGCACTTCGACGTGATCGCAGCCGAGGCGACCAAAGGTATCGCCCAGGTTGGTATGGAGAGCATGATTCCGGTGACCTTCGGTGTGCTGACGACCGAGAACCTCGAACAGGCCATCGAGCGTGCCGGCACCAAAGCGGGCAACAAGGGCTTCGACGCCGCGATGGGCGCGATCGAAATGGTGAATCTGTACAAACAGCTCTGAAGCTGGCCAGGTCCTCCCCGGGCTCAAGCCCGGGGTGAGGGTGGGGCAGGGCGTTATGTCCATTACGTCCATCTCTTACATTCGTCCATTCTCTTCCCTTTCCCTCACGCCGCCTGTGAGTGCTTCTCGAGATTTTTGCTGATGACGTCGTAAGCAGCCTGCTGCAGCTCCTCGATGTTCGAAAAACTGGTGGGGTCGATAGGGTCACCGATGATCACTCGGATCTTGCCCTTTCGGATCTTGAGGCTTTTTTTCGGGGTGATGAGGTTACTGCCGACGATGGTTACTGGCAGTACGGGTGCTCCGGACTTCCATGCGATCATGAACGCTCCACGTTTGAATGGCAGCAGCCTGCCATCTTCCGACCTGGTCCCTTCCGGGAAGATATGGATCGATTTTCCTTCCCTGATCCGGTTCGCCGCATCCAGCAGGCTTTGCAGGGCCTCCCGATTCTGCCCCCGTTTGATCAGCACATAACCGGCCCCTTTCAGCGCCCAGCCGAAGATCGGAATCCGGCCTAGCTCCTCTTTGGCGACGAATCGCAGGTTCAGGCGGATCGCTCCGAGGATCAGCGGAATATCGGCCATGCCGGCATGATTGCTGACGATGAGATAAGCTTTTTTATTATCGTAGCGCTCCTGACCTGTCACCTCGACCTTGATGCCGAGGATGCGGGCCGCAAAACGGCCCCACCATGCAGTCATCGGGTAAAACAGATTTCCGGAAGGGTCGATGAGGTTGAGCAGAAGCCCGATCGACATGCCGATGATCATCACCGGCAGGATTACCAGAAAAAAAAGCAGCGTCTGGAGGTTCATGGCTCGTCGGGCAGGTTACCGATCCAGGTTCTGGAGAAAACGGGACAAATCCTGGTAGGCATTGCTGATCAGGGTTGCCCTTTTCGGCTTTTCCATGATTTCCTTCATTGACTCGGGGATCGGAACCTCTTTACCGATCGCCGACATGATCGCTTCATCGAACTTAACCGGGTGGGCGGTCGAGAGTACCACGCCCGGATAGCCTGTGCCAGCGTGCTCGTTCCTGAACTCCTCGAGTGCCCGGTATCCGACAGCGGTATGCGGATCCATGACGTAGCCGTAACGTTCATGGACAGAACGGATGGTGGCTTCGGTCTCTTCGTCGGTGACCGAGATGCCGGTGATCTCCACTCCCATTTTCCGGTAATCATGGTCGAAGAAGTGGAGCAACCTCGCGAAGTTGCTCGGATTGCCGACATCCATCGCCGTGGTGAGCGTTCTGACCGTGGGTTTCGGTTCGAAGCGACCCTCTTCGAGGTAGCGGGTGACGCTGTCGTTGGCGTTCGAGGCAGCTACGAAATGGCCGATAGGGAAGCCCATCATTTTTGCCAGGATACCGGCGGTCAGGTTCCCGTAGTTGCCGCTCGGTACCGAAAAGACCGGGAGTTTGCCCGGGTAGCGTTTGCTGAGCTGCAGGGAGGCCCAGGCATAATAGAATGACTGAGGGATCAGTCGCGATATGTTGATCGAGTTGGCCGAGGTCAGTGTCAGTGCCCGTTTCAGATCGGGGTCGACAAAAGCCTGTTTTACCAGGCGCTGGCAGTCGTCGAAATCACCCTGCACTTCCAGGGCGAACACATTGTCTCCAGCGGTGGTGAGCTGCTGCTCCTGCAGACGGCTGACCTTTCCGGATGGGTAGAGCAGCACGACTCTGGTGTTCGGGATGCCGTTGAAACCATAAGCGACGGCGCTGCCCGTATCGCCGGAGGTCGCCACCAGAACAGTGATCATCTGCTGGTCTTCGGCCGCGAAGAAGCCGGTCATTCGGGCCAGGAACCTTGCCCCGTAATCCTTGAATGCAAGCGTCGGGCCATGGAACAGCTCTTCGACAAACGTGCCTTCGGCGAGCTCCTGCAGAGGTGTGTCGAAATTGAAGCAGTCGTCGATCAGTTTCGACAGGATATCGAGAGGCACTTCTGCTCCGGCGAATTTTTTCGCGATAGCGAAGGCAATATTGCTGAAGGTTCCGTTTTCAAGCAGTTCGAGCTCTTCGGCCGAGAAGCGTGGTACCTCGGATGGAACGTACAGGCCGCCATCGGGGGCGAGTCCTTCGAGCGTGGCTTTTTTTATGGAAACCGGAGCGGACGATTTGCTGGTACTGAAAAAGATCATTGGAATCGAACGGTTCAAGGAGTTGAGCTGAGAATCCTGGCCCCCTCGCTGCAGATTGGTGAAACCCACATATCAGATCTGAGGGCGGCTTTCGAGTGCAGGAATGCCTCCTGCATGGCATCGCCGACGGCGAGCGCTTTGTCTCGTGACGACGAGAATGCGAATACCGACGGTCCGGAACCGGCGATACTGCAACCAAGGGCTCCGGTTTCGAGTGCGGCCTGTTTTACCTCGGTGAAACCGGGAATGAGCGGTGCCCGTTTCGGTTCGGCGACGACATCAACCAGTGAACGGCCGATGAGTTCGTAATCGCTGGTCAGGAGACCGGAAACGAGCGCGCCGACGTTGCCCCACTGCTGGATGGCGGTCGACAGCGGGATGCTTTTCGGGAGCACCGACCGGGCGAACGAGGTCTTGAGCTCGGTGTGCGGGTGTACCAGGGTGCAGTAGAGGTCTTCCGGAGGCCTGATGGTGATCAGGTCCAGTGGCTGATAGCTCCTTATCAGGATGAAATTGCCCAGCATGGCCGGAGCGGCGTTATCGGCATGTGCCGATCCGCAGGCGACCCGCTCGCCCTCGATGGCGAAATGCACGAGTTCCATTTTTGTGCAGGGCGACCCGAGAAGCTCATTGGCTGCGACCAGCGCGGCTGCCGCACTGGCGGCGCTGCTGCCCATGCCGCTTGAGAGGGGCAGGTTTTTTTTGAGCGTCAGGTCGATGTGGCCGTTGAACGGCACGCCCTTGGTCGTGCGTATATATTCAAGAAATTTCAGTACGACGAAGCTCGATGTGTTTTTTCTGGGGTCGAGCGGTAATGCTCCACCGTCGCCGATGATGGCGGCAATGGAGACTGGACAGTCGCCCCGGGGTTCTTCCTGGAGTGTCAGAATCACTTCATCACCGGGTTCGGTAATGGCGAAACCGAGAACGTCAAAACCGCAGGCGACGTTGCCGACAGTCGCAGAAGCAAATCCAGTGACGGTTTTCATAATGTGTTCGGGAGCAAGATTCCTGAATCGGTATGGTATTGCGTGTCGAAGAAAAGGCCCTTTATCCAAATTGTCCTGAGCATTTGAATAACTAAAAGCTTTTCATTAAATTTGGCTTTTATTTTTCGGAGGGTACAGGCCGTAGCCGATTCCAAGAGAAGGTACGGAGAAACTTTTTCTTTTCTTAACAATAACCTATCGAATTCCATATGTCAACTACAGTCAGACCCGATGAGGTGTCGTCTATACTCCGCAAGCAGCTCGCGGGTTTCGAGTCGGAAGCGGACATTTATGATGTCGGAACAGTGCTGCAGGTCGGTGACGGTATCGCCCGTATCTATGGCCTGTCGAAAGTCGCTGCCGGTGAGCTTCTCGAATTCCCGCACAAGGTCATGGGTATGGCGCTGAACCTCGAAGAGGACAACGTCGGTGCCGTGCTTTTTGGCGAGGCCAACGCGGTAAAGGAAGGCGATACGGTTAAGAGGACCAACATTCTCGCTTCGATTCCGGTCGGCGAGGCTATGCTTGGCAGGGTCATCAACCCGCTCGGCGAGCCGATCGACGGCAAGGGCCCGATCAACACCGACATCCGTCTGCCGCTCGAGCGCAGGGCTCCCGGTGTTATCTTCCGTAAGTCGGTGCACGAACCGCTCCAGACCGGTCTGAAGGCTATCGACGCCATGATTCCGATCGGCCGCGGCCAGCGTGAGCTCATCATCGGTGACCGCCAGACCGGCAAGACCGCTGTCGCGCTCGACACCATCATCAACCAGAAAGGCAAGGGTGTCTACTGCATCTATGTCGCCGTCGGTCTGAAAGGTTCGACTGTCGCCCAGGTGGTCAACACCCTCGAGAAGTATGGCGCCATGGAGTACACCACGGTTGTTTCGGCTACCGCCTCCGACCCGGCTCCGCTTCAGTTTATCGCTCCGTTCGCCGGCGCTACCATCGGTGAGTTCTTCCGCGACACCGGCCGTCACGCGCTGGTCGTCTATGATGATCTTTCCAAGCAGGCTGTGGCTTACCGCCAGCTTTCCCTGCTCCTCCGCCGTCCCCCGGGACGTGAAGCCTACCCCGGCGACGTGTTCTATCTGCACTCCCGCCTGCTCGAAAGAGCTGCGAAGATCACCGACGATATCGAGGTGGCAAAGCAGATGAACGATCTTCCGGATGCCATCAAGCCGATGGTCAAGGGTGGCGGCAGCCTCACGGCTCTTCCGGTCATCGAGACCCAGGCAGGTGACGTTTCCGCATACATCCCGACCAACGTGATCTCGATCACCGATGGCCAGATCTTCCTCGAGTCGAACCTGTTCAACTCGGGTCAGAGGCCTGCTATCAACGTCGGTATCTCGGTTTCCCGAGTCGGTGGCGCAGCGCAGATCAAGGCGATGAAGAAAGTTGCCGGTACGCTCCGTCTCGATCTCGCACAGTTCCGTGAGCTCGAGGCCTTCTCCAAGTTCGGTTCCGACCTCGACAAGGCCACCAAGGCTCAGCTCGACAGGGGTGCCCGCCTGGTTGAAATCCTGAAACAGGGTCAGTACATCCCGATGCAGGTCGAAAAGCAGGTCGCCATCATCTACGTCGGTACCCAGGGTCTTCTCGACACCGTCGACACGAAGTATGTGCGCCGTTTCGAGGAAGAGTTCCTCGCCATGCTCGAGCAGAAGCATCCCGACATCCTGTCGTCGATCGCAACCAGCGGTGCACTGGCAGACGATACGGCTGCCAAGCTGAAAGATGCTGCTGTCAGGTTCGTCGCCGCATTCAAGGAAAAGACGAAGGCATGATCAAACCGGGCGTTCCTGCTCCAGCCGCAAGGCCTGCAGGGACGCCCGATCCATGAAAGGTCTATCAGCAATCAAACAATGTACCGGAATACATGCCAACGTTAAAGGACATACGCATACGTCTCAAGGGTGTCAAATCCACGCAGCAGGTGACCAAGGCCATGAAGATGGTCGCCGCCGCGAAGCTGAGAAGGGCGCAGGACCGGGCCATCGCGGCACGTCCCTATGCCGGTAAGCTCAAGGAGATGCTGGCGTCGCTGTCGACCAAGGTCGATACGTCGCTCAATCCGCTGCTTTCTCCCCGTGAAGAGGTGAAGAAGGTCCTGGTGATTCTGGTCACTTCCGACAGGGGTCTTTGCGGTGGTTTCAATACCAATATCATCAAGGTCGCCCAGAGGGTGATTCATGAGGATTACGCCGATCTGCACGCCAAAGGCAACGTGACCATGATCTGTGCCGGCTCCAAGGGCAGTGACTTCTTCCGCAAGAGGAACTACAATCTTACGGCCACCTATCCCGGCGTCTTCAACAACCTCGATTTCAGCACGGCCAAAGAGATCGCCGAAACTGCAGCGAAGATGTATCTCGCTGGTGAGGTCGATCGTGTCGTACTGGTGTACAACGAGTTCAAGTCGGTGCTCGCACCGAACCTCAAGACCGAGCAGCTGCTGCCGATCACACCGGAGCAGGGCGCGGCCGAGAGCGGAAGCGAGTATATCTACGAACCGTCACCGTCGGCAATCATCGACGTGCTGGTTCCCAAGCATCTGAACACGCAGATGTGGAGGGTGATGCTCGAGTCGAACGCCGCCGAGCAGGCAGCCCGAATGGCTGCCATGGACTCCGCGACCGAAAACGCCAAGGAGCTCATCAGGGTGCTGAACATCAGCTACAACAGGGCCCGTCAGGCCGCCATCACCAAGGAGCTCAGCGAAATCGTCGCTGGCGCCGATGCACTCAAGCAGTGATCGAACTCCTGACAGAGAACATGGAAAGCGCCCGCAGGTTCGGGCGCTTTCTTTTTTTAGGGGGGGAAGGGGAGATGGGTCGGATGTGACGGATGTGACGGATGGGACGGATGGGTCAGATGGGTCGGATGAGTCGGATGAGTCGGATGAGTCGGATGGGTCGGATGAGTCGGATGAGTCGGATGAGTCGGATGTGACGGATGGGTCGGATGAGTCGGATGGGTCGGATGAGTCGGATGAGTCAGATGGGTCGGATGTGACAGATGGGTCAGATGTGACAGATGGGTCGGATGTGACGGATGGGTCAGATGGGACGGATGGGTCAGATGTGACGGATGGGTCAGAGGGGTCGGATGTGACGGATGTGACGGATGAGTTAGATGGGTCGGATGGGCCGGATGGGTCAGATGTGACGGATGAGTCTTATGGGACCCATAGGACCCATAAGACCTATAGGTCCATTGAACCCACCCATAGCTCCCAATCACCAATATCCGGACAGAGATACAAAAAGAAATCCCCTCCGGCTTGTATATTTCACCCGGTCGTGAGAAATTACGGGGACTTTCATTTATCGTAACGCAGTCTTCTCCAGCATGAGAGTATACAAGTTCGGAGGTTCGTCAATCGGATCCGCCTCCAGGATCAGGCACATCGCAGGCATCATCAGGAACGCCCTTGACGAAACACGTATAGTTGTTGTCGTTTCAGCGATCCAGAAGGTGACCGACATGCTCGCCGAAACCGCCACGCTTGCCGGCAGGGGCGACGCATCTTACCGTGATACCCTGGGTGACATCACTGCCCTGCACCAGGCCATCGTCGCCGAACTTTTCGAAGAGAACGGCCAATCCGAAGCCGCAGCCCAACTGGAGTCGATGCTCTCCGAACTCGAAGATGTCGTACACGGCGTGTTCCTGCTTCGTGATCTCTCCGACAAGAGCCTCGCTCTTGTACTGAGCTATGGAGAACGGTTGTCATCATCGATCGTGGGACGCTACCTTTCGCTCTCCGGCACTCCGGCAACGGTCGTTGATGCCCGCGATATCATTGCGACCGACGCCAACCATTGCAATGCGAAGGTGGACGTGCACGAAACCGATCGTCGGGTACGAGAGAAGATTCATCCCAAGGCGTCCGTTCCGGTGGTGACCGGATTCATTGCCGCTGCTGCGGATGGTTCGACCACGAACCTTGGCAGAGGCGGTTCCGACTACACCGCCACGATTCTCGGTGCCTCGCTGCAAGCAGATGAGGTCTGGATCTGGACCGACGTGGATGGCTTTTTCAGCGCCGATCCGAGGCGTGTGCCCGATGCAAGGGTGCTTCCGGACATCAGCTATGCCGAAGCCATGGAGCTCTCCCATGCCGGGGCCAAAGTCCTGCATCCGCTGGCAGTCCAGCCGGCCATGAGGGCAGGCATACCGGTGATCATCAAAAATTCCTTCAATCCGGATGCTCCCGGCACGAGGATCGAACACTTGAAGCTGGCCGATACCGAGCTGCCCAGGCCGGTCACCGGACTCACCTCGATCAATCGCGTCGTTCTGCTCAACCTTGCCGGAAGTGGCATGGCTGGGGTACCGGGGACCGCGTCGCGTCTGTTCAGCTGCCTGGCACGTCACAGCGTCAATATCATCTTCATCTCGCAGGCTTCGTCCGAGCAGTCGATCAGCCTTGCCATCAGCCCTGCGCAGGCCTCGATGGCCAAAAAGGTGCTCGAGGAGGAGTTTTCGCGGGAGATCGAGGCCCGGAGGATCGAGCCGATCCATGTCCGTCGCAACCTCTGCATGGTGGCGGTCGTCGGCAACAAGATGTCCGGGCATCCGGGCGTATCGGCCCAGCTTTTCGAGACGCTCGGCAAGAACGGTATCAACGTGATCGCGGTGGCCCAGGGTGCCAACGAGATGAACATTTCGCTGGTTGTCGACAGCAGCGACGAGGACAAGGCGCTCAACTGCATCCACGAGTCGTTTTTCCTGTCGAGACGGAAAGTTCACGTGTTCATTGCCGGTACCGGCACCATTGCCAAAAGCCTGATCAGTCAGATCGCCGCGCATCGTGCCACGCTTCAGGAGGAGATGGATCTCGATGTGGTGGTCTGCGGACTTGCCAATACCCGAGTTATTGTGGTCAATAGTGAAGGTATTGAGTTGGATCGCTGGCATGATGTTATACATGAAATGCATGAAAGATCTAAACTTGAGGGAGGCGCTAGTTTTGATGAATACGTCCGTCAGATCAAAGAGATGAACCTGCACAACACCATCGTGGTTGACTGCACGGCGAGTTCGAAGGTTGCAGATGCTTATCCCGGCCTCCTGCAGGCGAACATTTCGGTCGCGACGGCCAACAAGCTCGGCATGGCAGGTCCCTGGGAACTCTATCGCCGCATCACGGACGCACGCCGCAAGAGCAATGCGAAGTTTCTCTATGAAACCAACGTCGGTGCCGGTCTGCCGATCATCAACACGCTCAGCGACCTGAAGAACAGCGGTGACAAGATCATCTGTATCGAGGGTGTGCTGTCCGGTACACTGAGCTTCATCTTCAACGAGCTGCGCAAGGGCGGCCGTTTCAGCGAAGTGGTCAGAAAAGCCAAAGCAGCCGGGTATACCGAGCCCGATCCCCGTGATGACCTTTCCGGCGCCGATTTTGCCAGGAAGCTGCTTATCCTCGGTCGCGAACTGGGCTATCACCTCGAGTATGCCGATGTGGCGTGCGAGAGCCTGGTTCCCGAGTCGTGCAGGGGGGAGATGAGCCCCGAGGAGTTCCTCGACCGTCTTGCGGAGGTTGACGACTGGTACGCGAAGGAGATCGGGCATGCAGCAGCGGAAGGTATGACCATCGCGTTCACCGGCGAACTCAAGGAGGGCAAGGCGAACGTCGGCCTCAAGCGGGTGCCGGTCGACAGTCCCGTCGCAGGGTTGAACGGTACCGAGAACCTGGTGGTGTTCACCACGGACCGTTACCTCAAAACACCGCTCGTGGTCAAGGGACCGGGGGCTGGTGGTGAAGTTACGGCCGGCGGCGTGTTTGCCGACATTCTCAGAATCGCCGGGTACCTGGTATAAAACACTGGGAATCATGAAAGCGGATATCATCTCCATCGGCGACGAGCTGCTCAAGGGACACCGGGTCAACACCAATGCGCCATTCATCGCAAAGGCCCTTGGTTCGATTGGCATTCCCGTAGAGCGCATCGTCACCTGTTCAGACGATCCCGAGTCTATCAGAAGCACGATTGTGGCTTCTCTCGAGACGGCAGACCTGGTGCTGGTGACCGGTGGACTGGGGCCCACAAAGGACGACCGTACCCGGAGGAGCGTTCAGGAGCTGCTCGGACGCAGGCTCACCTTCTATCAGGATGCGTATGACCGGATCGCCGAGTTCTTCCGGCGACGGGGACGTGAGATCACTGACGATATGCGTGACCAGGCTATGGTGATCGAAGGATCGGTGCCGGTGCCCAACACGAAGGGGACCGCTCCGGGGATGATCATCGACTGCGCTCCGCGTTTCGGTAACCGGTATCTCGTGCTTATGCCCGGCGTGCCCACGGAGATGGAGGCCATGATGAACCTTACCGTCATCCCCTTTTTCGAACCGCTTGCGGGGAGCTTCATCCGGCATACCCCGGTCATGACCATGGGGATCGGCGAAAGCATGCTTGCAAGGAGGATCGCCGATGTGGAGGACCACCTGCCGGAGCACACGACCCTCTCGTATCTGCCCCACGCGGCAGGGGTGAGCCTTATGGTGAGCACGTACGGTACCGCACGCGAAGCAGTGGAACGGGAGAACAGGCAGGTGATCGAAGCTATCGTCTCGAAAGCACGTGAGTTCGTGTATGCCACCTCGGACGCTTCTCTTGAAGAGGTACTCGTTCACCTGCTGATCGAACGGGGCCTGACGGTGGCGGTCGCCGAATCGTGCACGGGGGGGCTCATTGCCAGTCGTCTGACCGATGTTCCCGGCTCTTCGGCCTGCTTTCTCCAGGGGATGGTCACCTACAGCAACGAAGCCAAACAGTCGCTGCTCGGGGTTTCACCGGGGACGCTCGAACGGCATGGGGCCGTCAGTGAACATGTTGCTCTTGAGATGGCCAGAGGATGTCTCGAGCGGAGCGGAGCGGACATTGCCGTTGCTACCACCGGGATAGCCGGCCCAGGCGGGGGGACCGCCGAAAAACCGGTCGGCATGTTGTGTCTTGCCGTGGCATTGCGGATGGGCGATGGTTCGGTCGGGGCGGATGCCTTGACCTTTTCCATGCACGGTGATCGCAGCCAGAACAAGATCCGCTTCAGTGAAGCAGCTTTGCGGGCTCTGCTCGAACGGCTTCGCGAAGGGTGAGTGCTGAGTGATGAATGCTGAGTGATGAATGCTGAATTGTGAGTGATGAGTGCTGAGTGGTTAGATGCTTGGTGATGATGGTTCGATGGTGAATTATCAGAGTGGATTTCATCCTTCATCATTCAAAACTCATCGCTATTTTCCATGTAGTGCATGTAGCGACCTGTCACAGACAGATGCCTCTCAATGAAACCCGTGCGTATGTTTTATGGCCTCCATTGTCAAACTCCCAGATATCGTTGCCAACAAAATTTCAGCAGGCGAGGTAGTGCAGCGACCCTCCTCGGTTGTCAAGGAACTGCTTGAAAACTCCATAGATTCGGGTGCTTCCCGCATTACGATTTCGATCAGGGACGCCGGTAAACAGCTCATCCAGATCGTCGATAACGGTTGCGGGATGGGCAGCGACGACGCACTGCTCAGCGTCGAGCGTTTTGCGACGAGCAAGATCACCGAAGTCGATGATCTTGATGCCCTGACCACCCTCGGGTTCAGGGGGGAAGCGCTTGCGAGCATCTCCTCGGTTTCGCATTTCGAACTGAAGACTCGGCGAGAATCAGACCGCCTTGGTTCGCTGCTGAAGAGCGACGGCGGGGTGATCGAAGGAGTTCAACCCGCGCAGTGTGAGACCGGTACGACGATTTCGGTCAGGAACCTGTTCTTCAATGTTCCTGCCCGTCGCAAGTTCCTGAAATCAAATCCCACCGAGTTCAGGCATATTCATGAAGCGGTCAAGACGCTTGTCCTTGCCTATCCTGAAATCGAGTGGCGGATGCTGAACGATGACGAGGAGCTTTTCCACTTCAGGAACTCCGACGTGCGCGAACGCCTGAGCCATTTCTATGGTGAAGGGTTCGGCGACAGCCTCATCGAAGTGACCGAGGACAACGATTTCCTCAGCATCGGCGGTTATCTCGGCCGTCCCGGCATGATGGTTCGGCAGAAGTATGACCAGTACTTCTACATCAACCGGCGCATCATCCAGAACCGCATGCTCTCACAGGCTGTCCAGCAGGCTTATGGCGATCTGCTCGAAGAGCGCCAGGCGGCATTTGCCCTGCTCTTTCTCGGCATCGATCCATCGAAGGTCGATGTCAACGTTCACCCGGCAAAGCTCGAAGTGCGCTTCGAGGATGAGAAGAGCGTAAGGAACATGGTCTATCCCGTCATCAGGCGAGCTGTCCAGATGCACGATTTTTCTCCCGAAGTCAAGGCCGAACCATCGGGCGGTCTCTTTCAGTCGACCGGTTCTTCGCCATCCGGTGAATCGGACCGGAAGCTCGGGTTTTCACCGGCTTCGGGACGGACATCGACGACCGGCGACCTGTACAGGAATTACCGGGAAGGCGCATTCGATTTTCCTGCTTATGGCGGGGCCAAGTCATTTGCGGCGCCGGTTGCGCCGGTACCGGAACCGGCCTCCCGTGAGGAGCGATATACCGTGCATGAGGCTGCCGACATGGGCTCTGCCCAGAGTGGGCTTCCGCTGGTGGAAGATGCCCCATCGGTGATCACGGATCGTGAACCGAAGATCTGGCAGCTTCATAACAAATACATTGTCTGCCAGATAAAGACCGGCCTCATGATCATCGACCAGCACGTTGCCCACGAGCGGGTTCTGTACGAACGCGCTGTCGATGTGATGAACGAAGCGGTTCCGAACTCGCAGCAGCTTCTGTTTCCGCAGAAGATCGATCTCAAACCATGGCAGTACGAAGTGTACGAAGAGATCAGGGAGGAGCTGTATCGTCTGGGATTCAATATCAGGACCTTCGGCGGGATGAGTGTCATGATCGAGGGTGTTCCGCCAGATGTCAGGGACGGCACCGAGGCGACCATTCTGCAGGACATGATCGCAGAATACCAGGAGAATGCCTCGAAGCTCAAGCTCGAGAAGCGCGACAACCTGGCCAAGTCCTATTCATGCCGCAATGCCATCATGACCGGTCAGAAACTGAGTCTCGAGGAGATGAGGATGCTGATCGACCGCCTTTTCGCCACGCGTATGCCCTATGTCTGTCCTCATGGTCGCCCGGTTATCATCAGGCTCTCGCTCGATGAGCTCGACCGGATGTTCGGAAGGAAGTAGGGGAGCGTGACAAGTGACAAGTGACGGGAAAATGGTAGGGGCACGGCGTGCCGTGCCCAAGTGGGTTTGCGAGAGGATGGACTTAATGGACGGAATGGACACTATTCGCGCATTACCTGGTATTTTGCTCTTTCAGGGTCCATAGCGTCCATGTCGTCCATGAACTCTTTGTCCATTCCGTCCATCTCTTCATTCCAGGTTTGACTCTTGTTTCTTTTCGGAGTAATTCGTACATTTACCGCCAGAGCAATACATACCCTTGTAGCTCAGAGGATAGAGCAGCAGTTTCCTAAACTGTTGGTCGGCAGTTCGAGTCTGCCCAAGGGTACGCCTTACCACTCAAGTAGGCAGTAGTTATGGTACACAAAAACAGCAGGGGCATCCCTGCTGTTTTTGTTTCAGGCTCAGCCTGACTGCCGGCGTCACTGTTGCTGGATGCATCCCCCTTTGCCCTTGCCGGCTCCGGACCCGGGTCCCCAACCCTTTGCGTTTCCCTGATCCCATACCCAACCTGCCACGGCGTTCAGTTCAGCATTGCTCAGTTGCATTGGCGGCATGAGACCGAAGCGGGTGATTGCCTGCGGATCGGCAAGAACCTTCTCTTTCGACGGTGATTTCAGGAACGAAACCATACGGGCCACGCCCTGTGATCTCGATGGATACTGCTGACGGTAGCGCGAAGCAATGGGCACGATCGGCGGGGCTGACTTGGGTGGAGGCATGACCGAGTGACAGACGCTGCAATTCCTGTCAAATACGGCTTTGCCATCCGGTACCGCAGCAATGGCAGGCATGGATGACAACGCCGTGAAGAGGCCCGACATACCCAGGGCAAGCCCTGCCGAGGTCAGACTTTTGAGATGTTTCATGGCTGGATGATCTTGTGTTCACGTAAAACCGGGCAGGCCGGCTGGATATCTTTTGTAATCAAGGTAGGAAAAACCTGTTGTACCCTGCAATTGGTCATTATCGGCTCTGCTTTTCAATATGACGTCGCTTTTGGTCGGATTCCGGCACAAAAACTCTTTCATGAAGGAGCTCAAAACGCTATAATTTGATTGCCAAAAGATTTCAGGAACTCAACATCCGCCCAATGAAATTTCTCAGAAACGCCTTTCTGCTCATCCTGCTGTTTCTTGTCGTCGATGTGGGGCGATATGCAGTGTATCCGGATATTTCGAAACTGGCTGTAAGCAACCCCGGTAATACGGCATTCATGGAGTACCGGGAGGCCGAATGGAGGCGCGAGGGGCGCGACTTGAAGATCAGGCAGCGGTGGGTGCCTCTGAAAAAAGTCTCTCCGGCGCTGATCAAGGCGGTGCTCATCTCCGAGGATAACAACTTCTGGAAACATGAAGGCTTCGATTACGAGGCGATTGAAAAGGCCGTGGAGCGTAACGTCGAGGCTGGTGAGTTCAGGTTCGGTGCAAGTACGATAAGCCAGCAGCTGGTCAAGAATCTCTTTCTTTCACCGTCGAAAAACCCGGTCAGAAAGCTCAAGGAGGCGCTTCTGACCTGGAGGATCGAACGTTCGCTGTCAAAACGCCGGATTCTCGAACTCTATGTGAATGTCGCCGAATGGGGGGATGGTATTTTCGGTATCGAGGAGGCCGCTCATAAGTATTACGGAACCAGCGCGGCGGGCCTCACGGCAGTACAGGCCTCGAAACTCGCTGCAGCGCTGCCCAATCCGATAAAATACAAGCCTGACGGTTCGTCGTCGTTCATCAGGAATCGTTCGAAACGCATCTACGCGATCATGGTCAGAAGAGGCATCGTCGTGCCAGACTTCCAGGAGGTCATGACGCCTCCGGCAGATACCCAGGGGGTCTCTCCGGACTCGGTGACGATCGGTATTCCGCAGTATCTTATCGAGCAGGCGGTAAAGCCCGATACCACGAAAACGGCGGTGCCGGAACATAATGGAGGTAACGGGCAGAATTCGCCATCCCGTACAGATCACGAAGCTCCTCTTCCCGATCCGGATGCCGGGGCGGTCAAATAAGGCCGCATGAGCAGATTGCAGAAGGAATAAAAAAACAGCAGCACCGTGATCAACGGTGCTGCTGTTTTTAAGGTGGGCGTTTTCCGGTTACTTGACCGGCTCGAAGAACGATTTGTCCACACCGCAAACCGGGCATACCCAGTCATCGGGCAGATCCTCGAAAGCCGTGCCTGGCTCGATGCCGTTATCCGGATCGCCGTCTGCCGGATCATATTCATAGCCGCAAGGGACACAAACCCATTTCTGCATAAGTCAATCTCCTGGAAAGGTTATGGTTGATGGTCATGGATGAGAGAACAATACAAACTCATCTGCTTCGCTGACGTTGCGTAACTATGTAAAACGGTGACAGCATCAAAAAGTTCATCGAAGAGCTTCCGAAATATGATTCGGTGTCATCATGAGTTATCGTATGCAGCACGTTTTGATCTGAATGGTTCCGTTCCTATCTTTCCGATGCTTCCGACCCGTTTCGGAAGCCTGTTCTCAGGGCGGGGTGAAATTCCCCACCGGCGGTATTCCGGTCATTGACCGGAGAGCCCGCGAGCGCTTTCGCCCCAGGCGAAAGGTCAGCAGATTTGGTGAAATGCCAAAGCCGACGGTCAGAGTCCGGATGAAAGAGATCTTAGTGCACCTCCTGTTGCGCTGCTGCGCCCTGATTCATGCATTTCAGCAAATCCAATCATCGCATACATGAATCAGTATTTATCCGCTATTTCCAGTGATCCCTTCGAAAGGGTGGAGAACGGCCTTGCCGCGTTACGCGAAGGGCGAGGCGTCCTTGTGGCAGATGCCTTCGATCGTGAAAACGAAGTCGATCTCATTTTTCCTGCTGAAACGATAACGGTCGGGCAGATGGCGCTGCTTATCCGCGAGTGCAGCGGTATCGTCTGCCTCTGCCTGACGCCTGAAAAGGTGCAGGCGCTCGATCTTCCGATGATGGTCACCAACAACACCAGCGGATTCCAGACGGCGTTCACCGTTTCGATCGAAGCTGCCGAAGGTGTGACGACCGGAGTGTCTGCAGCCGACAGGGTCATGACCGTGAAGACCGCTACCGCGGATGACGCCCGTCCTTCCGATCTCAGGCGTCCCGGACATATCTTCCCGCTTCGTGCCCGGCCGGGAGGGGTGCTCGAGCGTCCCGGCCATACCGAGGCGACCGTCGATCTCATGCGGCTTGCCGGCCTGAAGCCCAGTGGTGTGCTTTGCGAGCTCACCAATCCGGACGGCTCGATGGCAACGCTTGAAGAGGCTGTAGGGTTTTCCCTGCAGCATGGGTATCCGATCCTGACCATTGACGATCTGACCGCCTGGCTTCTTCGCGAAGGGGCCGAAGAGCGCGTGGCGTGAACAGCGTGGGTGAGTTTAGATGTATGCAGGGCACGGTACGCCGTGACCCTGCACCGCCTACACCCAGCCGCGGAGCCGTATGGCTTCTTCGACACGGCGTACGGCCACGATCATGGCTGCCACGCGGTTGCCCACATCGTGTCGGAGTGCGGTTTCGTGCACTGCCTTGAAGGCTGCCGTCATCTTTTTTTCGAGCTGCCGGTGTACCGCCTCTTCTTCCCAGTACCAGCCGCTGGTGTTCTGAACCATTTCGAAATAGGATACGGTCACCCCGCCTGCATTGCAGAGCAGATCCGGGATCATATAGATGCCTTTTTTCCTGAGGACCTGGTCGGCATCCGGAGTGGTCGGTCCATTGGCCAGTTCGGCGACAATGCGGGCTCTGATTTTTGAGGCATTTCTGCATGAAATCTCCCCTTCCAGGGCAGCGGGAATCAGGGCGGTGACGTCGAGCTCGAGCAGATCGCCATTCGTCAGCGGCTTCGATCCGGGGAAACCGGTTACCGAACCTGTTCGCTGCTTGTATTCAGTGACGGCTGCGTGATCGAGTCCATCGGCATTGAAGATTCCGCCTCTGGAGTCGGAGACGGCGACAACCTTCATGCCGAGCAGTTCGACCGAGAGTTTGTGTGCGAACGAGCCGGCATTGCCGTAGCCGTTGATTGCTGCCGTAGCACCATGCAGATCGATGCCGAGTGTCCGTGCGGCTTCACGGATGCAGATGATTCCGCCTCTGGCCGTAGCGTCCCCGCGTCCGAGCGATCCTCCTATGGCCACAGGCTTACCCGTGGTCACCCCGAAATCGTTGTACCCCTGCATGAATGAGTATTCGTCGGCCATCCAGGCCATGATCTGGGGGGTTGTGTAAACGTCGGGAGCCGGAACATCCTTTTCGATCCCCAGAATCCTGCCCACCTGGCGGATATAGCTTCTGGAAAGACGTTCGAGTTCGCCGGTCGACATCGATTTCGGATCACAGACCACACCCCCTTTTCCTCCACCGAGAGGAATGTCGAGTACGGCCGTTTTCCAGGTCATCCATGCAGCCAGGGCCCTGACCGTATCGATGGTCTCTTCGGGGTGAAAACGGATTCCGCCCTTGTTCGGACCCCTGGCATCGTTGTATTGCACACGAAAACCATGAAAGATACGTGTCTTGCCGTCGTCCATACGGACCGGCATGGTGACATGGAGTTCCCGCATCGGCCATCGAAGCAGTTCGAGCACGGCCGGGTCGAGCCCGATGACGGCTGCCGCCTCATCAAGCTGTCTGAGGGCGTTGCTGAACGGAGTGTCATGATCTCCGGAATCCAGAGTGCAGGAGCCGAGATCAAATGGTTCCTGTGCCGGATTCGACGGTGAGGTTTCCGGAGGTATGCTCTCTTGCATGGAGGTAATGACTGATGTTTGGAACAGGTTCAGGTTTCGGAGAAACTGACCGATCCATAGCCTACTACGGCAAGCCGGTCATCGTGTGCGGTATCACCGCTGTTCAGGTAGGTGGGTTCTCCCGGTGTCCACCCTTTTCGACGAGCTATTTCAAGGAGCGTCTTGACTGCGTCCGGACTGCAGAACGCCGAGGTCGCTCCGGGGATGATCCGCTGCATGACCTCCGATTCATGGCGTTCGAGGTTTTCGACGTCCCTGTTCGTCATGTGTTCGAGCGTGACATGGTCGATTTTTCCTGCATCCCGGTATGACGGATAATGGGAGAGGTCCGTGCTCGCGACGATCAGGTCCTCATCGCTCATGACCGACATGATAGAATCAGCGGCTTTGCGATAGATATCCGGGCTGTTTTCGCCGAACAGCATCGGCAGGATCGTGAAGCCCGGTGCGAGTGCGTGCTGGAGAAAAGGTATCTGCACTTCGAGCACATGGTCGCAGTGGTGAGCGATGTCGAGCTCATGGAAGAGCCCGGGAGCAGCTTTCGTCAGTTTGCGGCTCAGTTTCCTGTTGACGGGAACCTTTCCTATGGGTGAACTCCATGCTTCATGAGGGTCGATGGCGATGCCGTCGAACAGGTAAGCATGTGCGTTTCCCATGAGAAAGACCGTTCGATATGCTCTACCGGCGGCTGACGAGAACGCTTTTGCCGACACCTGGCCGCAGTATCGATAGGCGGCATGAGGAACGATGAGTCCCCGCACCTTATTGCCCTTGTCCGGAGCTGGCTTGTCCCGGAAAAGTGTTTCGAGCAGCGCCTCGAGTTCATGAGTTTCTGAAGGGTAGAACTCTTCGGCAACGGCAGGATATCGGATGTTCGGCTGCATTTCTGGCAGTTTACAACTTGATGGATAATGGTGTGTGGCAGTACTCGCAGTTTCCGTTGACGTCGAGTCTCATGGTTTCAGGTCCTGACGACCATGACGTGCGCTCGATGACGGTCTTGCCGCAATGAGGGCAGATGGTATCGTTGTGTCCGGGCCTGCAATATATATAGTACAATCCTGCCTTTCTGCCAATCGTCCAGGCCCTTTCGATGCTCGATGCCGGGGTTGCCGGCGTGTCCTGCATTTTCCAGGAGATGTTAGGATAGAAAGGAGTGGCGTGCCAGGGTATTGAATGCCCGAGTTCGCCAGCTATGAATCCGGTCAGCCGTTCAAGCATTGCGGGTGAGTCCGAGTGGCCCGGGATGAGCAGCGTCGTAATCTCGAGGTGTATGCCGCTCCGGGATATCCGTCGCAGGTTGTCGAGCACAGGCTCGACTCGTGCACAGCAGAGCCTACGGTAAAAGGCATCATCCATGGACTTGAGATCGACGTTGATGGCGTCAAGCCAGGGGCCAATCGTGTCCAGGCACAGCGGCGACATGTAGCCGTTGCTGACCCAGATGGTTTTGAGTCCCGCGGCCCGGGCCAGCTTCATTACCTCGATTGCATATTCTGCGAAGATGGTCGGCTCGGTATAGGTGCATGAGATCGACGGACAACCGGAGTGCAGCGCATTGTCGACCAGTGTGTCCGGTGCGGTGAACGGAAGGTCGGTCAAATCGGAAGTCATCTGGCTGATCTGCCAGTTCTGGCAGTTGGCGCAGGTGAAGTTGCAGCCGGGAGCACCGAACGACCAGGTGCGGCTTCCCGGCATGAAATGGTGCAGGGGCTTCTTTTCTACAGGGTCGGCCGATTGCGAGACGGCGGCACCGTAATTCAGCGAAAAAAGCCGCCCGTCGATATTGCGCCTGACCCTGCAGATGCCGCTTCTGGCCGGCAACAGTCTGCAGAAATGCCGGCAGAGGTCGCACTGGATTTTTCCGTCAGGGGTCTCGTGGCAGAAATCCGCCGCTCGCATAAGCGATCTCCCTAAATGGTCATGGTTCCCTGGTAGACGATTTTGGCTGGTCCTTCCAGGTAGATCTGCTGCATGTCATCGCTGAAGCCGACCTCAAGGATGTCTCCGCTGTGAACTTTCACCCGCACTGGCGATGCTTTGACCCTGCCCAACCTGAAGCTCATGAGGGCAGACGCTACGGCGCCGGTGCCACAGGCAAGGGTTTCATCCTCGACACCCCGTTCGAAGGTACGGACGCTGATGCTGCTGTCTGAAGTGACTTCGAGGAAATTCACGTTCGTGCCTTCGGGAAACAGATCCTTACGGTGGCGGATGGCGCGGCCCTCGCCGAAGACATCGATATGATCGACATCATCCGTAAATACGATGGCATGTGGCGATCCTGTGTTGACATAATGACAATTCCACGATCCGGCCTGCAGGCCGTCCCTGAAATCTGCGGGAGGCAGCATATGCAGACGCACCGCCTCCCTGGCGGTAACTTCAGCCTCATATCTGCCCGGACCCGCCTCGAACACGTAGCGCTCTCCTGCAGGGAGGATACCGATCGACCAGGCGAAGTACACTGCGCAACGTCCTCCATTGCCGCACATCGAGCCGGGATACCCGTCCGCATTATGATAATTCATCCTGAAGTCGCAGAGTTCCGACGATTCGATGAGGATCAGTCCGTCAGCTCCGATACCGGTTCGGCGGGTACACATCTCCCGTATCCCGTCGTGCGTCAGGCTGACCTGTCCGAGGCGGTTATCGATGACTATGAAGTCGTTTCCCGCACCTGACATTTTGGTGAAATTGATCT